>JAFIFU010000035.1 GCA_020831885.1 Ectothiorhodospiraceae bacterium | reverse complement strand
TCTTCCTCCTCCTCTTCCCCGAATTCATCCTCTACCTGCCAAGAGTGATGGGGTAATGGAAGCGGACCGGGTTTCCGAGTACCGGACGATTATCGTAACGTGTAAACTAACATGTGGATCAAGAGGACATAACCATGGCTGAAGCCTATATCGTCGCAGCAGCGCGCACCGCCGGCGGCCGCCGGGGAGGGAAACTCTCCGGGTGGCATCCCGCGGATCTGGGGGCGCAGGTACTGGATGCACTGGTGGCGCGCTCCGGCGCCGATCCGGAACTCATCGAGGATGTGATCATGGGTTGCGTGGGTCAGGCGGGTGAACAGGCCGCCAACGTGGCGCGCAATGTGGTGCTGGCATCCAGCCTGCCGGAGAGCGTGCCGGCCACCTCGGTGGACCGTCAGTGCGGCTCCTCGCAACAGGCCCTGCACTTCGCCGCCCAGGCCGTCATGTCCGGCACCATGGACGTGGTGATCGCCGCCGGTGTGGAGAGCATGTCCCGGGTACCCATGGGGCTGCCCATGTCCCTGCCCGCAAAGAACGGTTTCGGCTATTACGTCAGTCCGCGCATGGCCGAGCGGTACCCGAACGTGGAGTTCTCCCAGTTCATCGGCGCGGAAATGATAGCGAAGAAGTACGATCTTCCCAAGGAAGCACTGGACCAGTACGCCCTTGCCAGCCATCAGCGGGCAATCCGGGCCACCGAGGCCGGAGTCTTCGAGGAGGAGATCGTGCCGGTGAAGGTCCGCATGCTGGATCAGCCGGAATCGGAGGAACTGCACCGGGTGGACGAGGGCATCCGTTTCGACGCCAGCCTGGAATCCATCTCCGGCGTGAAGCTGCTGGATGAAAAGAACGGGCGCCTCACCGCCGCTACCGCCAGCCAGATCTGCGATGGCGCATCCGGGGTGATGGTGGTCAACGAGCGGGGCCTGAAAGCGCTGGGGGTCGAACCCATCGCCCGCATTCACCACCTCTCGGTCATGGGGCATGACCCCGTGATCATGCTGGAGGCACCGTTGCCGGCCACTCAACGGGCGCTGAAAAAGGCCGGCATGACCGTGGACGATATCGACCTGTTCGAGGTCAACGAGGCTTTCGCCTCCGTTCCCCTGGCCTGGCTGAAAACGGTCGGGGCGGATCCGGAGCGGCTGAACGTGCGCGGCGGCGCCATTGCGCTGGGACACCCGCTGGGCGCCTCCGGCACCAAGCTGATGACCACCCTGGTCCACGCCCTGAAGCAGGAGAACAAGCGTTACGGCCTGCAGACCATGTGCGAGGGTGGCGGCCTGGCCAATGTGACCATCGTGGAGCGGCTGTAACGCCCCTCCCGGGAGACCACGCCGACCGTCGGGAGTCACCGCCATCTGCAGGCAGTGGCTCCCGGCATCCGCATAACCCATGGATGCCGCCCGGCATCCCCCTCGCCCCCTCCGCCGCTCCGGCGGGCGAACATCCGTATCCGGACAAACACACCCCCGCGGCCCGTCAGTAGGTCCGCGCCCGCGCCTGTGCTATAACGGCCAGAACCAGACGGAAGGAAGCGCTGAGGTCTTCCCGCTGCCGTGCGCGAAACCGGTTTTCATTCGTGATCAGGAGCGTCACGCGGCGGGATGAACACGACAGCGCGTCCCGGACGTTACGCGACGGGCCGTCGTACGGGGACCACAGCCGTTCTCCCGAACAAGGCCCGGGATTGGTCATGCAACCACTATGGCGGGCCACCGTGGAGCGGCCCGCAGTCGGTGTTGCGCTCGCTTGCCGTGGAACGACCGCGCCGGCGCTCGCGCGCCCGGGTGGCGAGCCGCACAACAGCGCTGAGACATGGCAAGGCTTCCGGACAAACTGATAGCATCCAAATTGACACCCCCGGTGCGCTCTCCCTACCAGGTCGCCCGTGAGGCCGTGTGCCTCCGCCTGTGCGACCCGAGCGCGCCGCGCCTGACGCTGGTGCGCGCCCCGGCCGGTTTCGGCAAGTCCACGGTGATGCGCCAGAGTCTGGAGCAGCTTCAACAGGCCGGCGTCGCAACGGCATGGGTGACGGTGGACGCGTCCGACAACGACGTCAGCCGATTTCTCAGCTACGTTGCCGCAGCCATCGCCCGTCTCTCGCCCACCGACCAGCGCAACGGAGAGCCGGATGCCGCTGGAGCACGCACGGACGGTGAACTGGCGCTGCGCCTGATGGAATCGGTTGCCGGCCAGGGTCTGCCGTTCGTGCTGTTCCTGGATGACTTCGAATCCGTACAGAACACCTCGGTGCTGGGACTGGTGCGGGAGATCATCGACTACCTGCCTTCCGGGGGCCGGCTGGTCATCGGCTCACGCAACGTGCCTGACCTGGGATTCGCCGCGCTTCGGGCACGCGGGGCACTGATGGAAATCGAACCGGAGGATCTGCGGTTCACCCCGGAGGAGAGCCGCGACTTTCTGCGGAACCAGCGCGGCCTGACTCTGTCCGATCCGCAGGTTGCGCGACTTCATGCCCGGACCGAGGGTTGGGCGGCGGCGCTGTGGCTGGCGTCGCTGGCGCTGGAGCGGCGGCCGGAACCGGAACAATTCATCGCCGAGTTCTCGGGCTCCAGCTCGGCCATCGCGGACTACCTGGCCGAGGACGTTCTGGCACACCTGCCGGAGCGGTTACAGGAATTCCTGCTGCGCACCAGCCTGCTGGATCAGCTCACGCCCTCCTTGTGCGACGCGGTTACCGGGCGACAGGACAGCCGGCAACGGCTGCAGGAGCTGGAGCACCGGAACCTGTTCCTGGTGCCACAGGACGATCAGCGGCAGTGGTACCGTTATCACAGCCTGTTCGCTGACTTCCTCCGTGCCCAGTGCCGCCGCACCCTGGCAGAGGAAATCCCGGAACTGCACCGCCGGGCAGCGCGCTGGTACTGCGCCCACAATCGCCCCATTCCCGCCATCGAGAATGCCCTGGCCGCCGGCGACTACACGCTGGCCTTGCCCATGCTGTCGGACCACGCCGAACAGCTACTGTTGCGCGCGCGCTTCCGCCTGCTGGTGCGCTGGCTGGACAGCATTCCGGAGGAAGCCCTGTCGGACTATCCGGTGCTGCGGCAGATTCATGTCTGGGCTACCGCTTACAGCCGCGGTTATCTGGATGCCCTGAAGCTGCTGGAGCGCGTGGACGCCGACCCGCGCACCCAATGCGACCCGGATGCACGCACCCACCGGCTGGCCGCGGGCGCCACGCTGATGACGCTGATGGACCGCCCGGAACAGGGTTATAGAGAAGGCAAGCAGAACTTGCGGACGCTGCGACCGGAACGCAGCTTTGCCTACAGCATGTTGACCAACGCGGTGGCCTATCTGGCCATGATACTGGGCCATTACCAGGAGGCCCGCGCATTGCTGGACGAATCCCGACGGACCCAGAACAGCGGCCACGGCCTGTTCGACATGATGTATTCGGAGTCGGTGGAAGCCATCATCGACTTGCTCCAGGGCCGGCTGCGACAGGCCGTACCACGCTTTCAACTGGTCGCCGGGCAACAGGCCCAGCCGGACTCCGGTGCCGCACGGGGCAGCATGATGGCAGGCATCCCTCTGGCGGAAGTGCTCTACGAGTCCGATGAATGTGAGCGCGCAGAGCGCCTGCTGAACGTCTACGTGCCGCTGGTCAAGGTTGTTCGCCTGCCGGACCAGCTCATCAGCGGCCACATCATCCTGGCGAGACTGGCGGCTAACCGGGGGCAGATCGACCAGGCCCGGCAGATCCTCACCGAACTGGAATACCTGGGGCACCATGGTCAACTCGCCCGCGTGGTCTCCAGCGCCCGGCTGGAGCGCGTACGCCTGCACCTGGTCCTGGGCGAACGCGAAGCGGCAGCGGCGGAGCTGGCGCGGGCCCGGGATATTCGCCTCTGGCGCCGGATCATGTCCTATTCCATGCTGGGCAACGACGTGGAGACACTGACCCTGGGCCGGCTCCGGCTGATTCTCCACGGCCCCCGGCCGACCAGGGCCATTCCGGTGCTACGACGGGCGTTGGAGGATGCGGGACGCGCCCGGCGGCTGCGCCGGGCGCTGAAGCTGCGCATCCTGTTGGCCTGGGCACTGAAGACGGCGGGTCAGGATGACGAGGCGACAAGCCAACTGGATACAGCCCTGACCCAAGCCGCGGCACAGGGTTTCATCCGCATGTTCCTGGACGAGGGAACAGCGGTCACCACGCTGGTGCGTGACCGCCTGACCCAGTTGTCCGCCGGACTGCCGGGCCCGGTCCTGCCGAAGGCGTTCATCCGTAAACTGCTCCAGGCGACCGGCGCGGCGCCGGATCCCGATACCGAGGCGGAACAAGGCCCGGGAATCCCGGCAGAGGCATTGACCCGAAAGGAGCGGGAGGTACTGGCCCTGCTGGCCGAGGGCGGCTCCAATCTGGCGATAGCGCAGCGCCTGTTCGTGTCGGAAACAACGGTCCGTACGCATCTGCGCAACATCAACGCCAAGCTGAACGCCCGCAACCGCACCCAGGCGGTTGCCATTGCCCGCAGGCTGGGACTGATCTCCTGACCGCTGCCGCCGGACCACCGAATCAGCCCACCACCGCCCCCGATGTTACCCATCCCCACGTTACCGAAGGTCACAGATTGTTACCTGAAGTAACAATCTCGGATGAGCCATGAGCGCCATCCTTTTGAGAATCATGAAAAAAATGAAAGGCACGATTCCTGCCATGCTATCGGATACAACAGACATGGCACCCGTGCCTGATGAGCGAAAACAACGACACAATGGAGGAGAACGGGCAGCCCCGGGATGACCTGCCCGCGGTGCTGGAGTTTCTGCGTCGGCATGCGCCCTTCGCCGATATGGAAGCGGAGCACCTGGACTATCTGGCCCGGAGGCTGAAACCTGTTTTCTATTCCCGGAACGACACCATCACCGACCCGGCCGACGGGCCGGCGTCGCGCCTGTACATCATCCGGCAGGGCCGGGTGCGCGGTGAAGCGCCCGATGATGGCGGCAACGGCGTGTGGGAGCTGGTGACCGGGGAGCTGTTCCCGGTGGGCGCCCTGCTGGCCCACCGTCCCGTACAGACCCTGGGGCGGGCCGCCGAGGACACGGTCTGCTACGAACTGCCCCGAAACGCATTCCACACGCTGCTGGACCGCTCCACCGCCTTCAACGATTTCTGCACCCGGCGCCTGGGCAACCTCCTGGGACAGGTGCGCCGGCAGGTTCAGAGCAGCGCCCTGGAGGGTCTGGGCGGCGACACTACACTTAACTTCACCTTGCGCCAACGGCTGCGGCGGGAACCGGTCACCTGCCGGCCGGAGACGCCGATCCGCGAGGCGTTGCAGTCCATGGAGCGGGAGCACGTGGGCAGCATGCTGATCACCGATGACCACCTGCGCCCGCTGGGGGTGTTCACCCTGCCGGACCTGCTGACCCGCGTCGTGCTTCCCAGCGTGCAGCTGGAGCGCCCCATCAGCGAGGTGATGACGCCGGATCCGATCAGTCTGCCGGGCACCGCATTCGGTTTCGAGGCGGCCATGCTCATGGCCCACAACGGCATCCGTCACATCTGCGTGGTGGAGCGGGAGCGGCTGCTGGGCGTGGTTTCGGAGCGCGACCTGTTCTCGATGCAGCGCGTGGGATTGGTGAATCTGAGCCGCAGCATCACCCGGGCCGAATCCGTGGACGTGCTCCGCCGGGTCGGAAAGGACATCCACCTGCTGGTGGAGCAGATGATCGCCCAGGGCGTCAAGGTGGGGCAGATCACCCAGATCATCACCCTGCTCAATGACCGGATCGCACGGCGCATCATCGATCTGCACCTGCGGGAGGCGGACCTGCCCGATGTCCAGCTCGCCTGGCTGGTCTTCGGCAGCGAGGGCCGCCAGGAACAGACGCTCAAGACGGATCAGGACAACGGCATCATCTTCGAGACGGTGAAAGGCGGGCCGTCCCCCGATGGGGTGCGCGAGAAACTGCTCCCATTAGCCAGGCAGATCAACGAAGCACTGGACCGCTGCGGGTTTCCGCTATGCCCGGGCAACATCATGGCCAGCA
The DNA here is from genome assembly GCA_020831885.1 of Ectothiorhodospiraceae bacterium. Classification (GTDB taxonomy): domain Bacteria; phylum Pseudomonadota; class Gammaproteobacteria; order Nitrococcales; family Aquisalimonadaceae; genus LSCE01. The sequence continues at coordinate 31,132 of JAFIFU010000035.1, read as the reverse complement.
ATCCGGACTGCTGCCTGAGCCTGGAGGAATGGCGCGAGCGGTTCCGGCGCTGGGTGGATCAGGGAACGCCGGAGCACCTGCTGAAGGCCGCCATCTACTTCGATTTCAGAGTGATCCACGGGCCTTCCCACCTGGCCGACGAACTGCGCACCTGGCTGCTGGACCGCACCGCCGGCAACAGCCGCTTCCGCAAGCAGATGGCGCTCACCGCACTGAACCTGCGCCCGCCACTGGGCCTGATCCGGGATTTCAAGCTCAGCTCCGGCGGCGAGCACCCCAACACCCTGAACCTGAAGCTGAACGGTGTGGCGCCGTTTGTGGACGCCGCGCGCATCCTGGCGCTGGCCAACCGCATTCCGGAGACCAATACCACCCAACGCCTGGGCCAGGCGGCGCAGGCAGGCGCGGTGAAGGAGCGCGATGCGGAGGCCTGGATCGAGGCCTACGACTACATCCAGATGCTGCGCATGCGCAAGAACCAGGAGCAGGCGGCGGCCGGCCAGCCGCTGAGCAATCACGTCGCACCGGACAGCCTCAACCCGCTGGACCGGCGGATTCTGAAGGAGGCCTTTCGCGAGGCCCGCAAGCTGCAGTCGAAACTGGCGACGGACTACCAGATCTGAGGCGTCGCTATACAACGCGTGAAACGGAGGAGGTATGCAATGACAGAGCAACAGGCATCCAGAGCCGAGTACTGGAAGACGAACTTACGCATCATTGGCTGGTGCATGGCCATCTGGGCGATCGTTTCGCTCGGCTTCGGCATCATCCTGGTGCAGCCCCTGAACGCCATCGAGATCGCCGGCTACAAGCTGGGCTTCTGGTTTGCCCAGCAGGGCGCCATCTACACGTTCATCGCGCTGATCTTCTTCTACGCCTGGCGCATGAACAAGCTGGATCGCCAGTACGACGTATACGAAGAATAAAGGGGCACTTATCATGGATTTGCAGACATTAAGCTTCATCGTCGTCGGCGCGACCTTCGCGATCTATATCGGTATCGCGATCTGGGCGAAGGCCGGCTCTACCAGTGAATTCTACGTGGCCGGCAAGGGCGTGAACCCGGTGGCCAATGGCATGGCCACGGCGGCCGACTGGATGTCCGCCGCCAGCTTCATCTCCATGGCCGGCCTGATCGCCTTCCTGGGGTACGGGGGCGGTGCCTACCTGATGGGCTGGACCGGCGGCTACGTGCTCATGGCCTTGCTGCTGGCGCCGTACCTGCGGAAATTCGGCAAATTCACTGTGCCGGAGTTCATCGGCGACCGCTTCTACAGCCGGACGGCCCGGGTGGTGGCGGTGATCAGCCTGCTCGCCATGTCCATCACCTACGTGATCGGGCAGATGCGTGGTGTGGGGATCGCCTTCTCCAACATCCTGCAGGTGGACCTCACCGTGGGCCTGGTCTCGGGCATGGTGATCGTATTCATCTACGCCGTGTTCGGCGGCATGAAGGGTATCACCTATACCCAGATCGCCCAGTACGTGATCATGATCTTCGCCTACACGGTGCCGGCCATCTTCATCTCGCTGCAGCTCACCGGTAACCCGCTGCCGCAGCTCGGCCTGGGATCCACCGTGGAGGACGGCCGCTACCTGCTGCAGGCCCTGGATCAGACCCTGGTGGATCTCGGCTTCGCCGCCTACACCTCGGTGGGTGCGAACATGACGCAAATGAACATGTTCCTGCTCACCATCTCGCTGATGATCGGCACCGCCGGGCTGCCCCACGTGATCGTGCGGTTCTTCACCGTCCCCCGCATCCGCGATGCGCGTAAGTCCGCCGGCTGGGCGCTGGTGTTCATTGCCATCCTCTACACCACGGCACCGGCGGTGGGCGCCATGGCCATGTGGAACCTGCTGAACACGGTACAGCCCGGGGAGATCGGCACGGAGGAAGGCAACCTGCGCTTCGAGGACAAGCCGGACTGGATGGAGCGCTGGGAGCGCACCGGCCTGCTGACCTTCGAGGACAAGAACCAGGACGGCCGCATTCAGTACTACAACGATCGCAATCCGGAATTCGCCGCCATGGCCGAAGAGGAATGGGGCTGGGAAGGCAACGAGATCACCCGGATCGACCGCGACATCATGGTGCTGGCCAACCCGGAGATCGCCGGCCTGCCCAACTGGGTGATCGCCCTGGTGGCGGCGGGGGGTATCGCGGCAGCCCTGTCCACCGCGGCGGGCCTGCTGCTGGCGATATCGTCAGCCATCTCGCATGACCTGTTGAAGGGGACTTTCACACCCAACATCTCGCAGAAGGGCGAGCTACTGGCGGCGCGGATCAGTATGGCGGGGGCCATCCTCCTTGCCGGTTACCTGGGGCTCAATCCACCAGGCTTCGCGGCAGAGGTGGTGGCCCTGGCCTTCGGACTTGCCGCCGCCAGTCTGTTCCCGACCCTGATGATGGGCATCTTCTTCAAGAAGATGAACAAGGAAGGCGCCATCGCGGGCATGCTGGCGGGGCTGGGGACCACCCTGTTGTACATCTTCATTTTCAAGGGCTGGTTCTTCTTCCCGCAAACCGCCATGCTGCCGGACAACCCGGAAGGCTGGATCCTGGGCATCAACCCCACCGGCTTCGGCGTGATCGGCGCGGTGATCAACTTTGCTGTCGCCTACGCGGTTTCCAAGGTGACAGCGCCGCCGCCCGAGCACATTCAGCACCTGGTGGAAAGCGTGCGCGTCCCACGCGCCGACTGAGGGGGTGCTGGCCCGGAAACGCCGGGTGGTACGATGTGGACATCGGCCACCCGGCGGCTCCGGGCCCCGAAAAGAAGCCTGAACAGGGGCCTGCCCGACGGCAGGCCCCTTTTTGGTCCAAGAGCACCCGAAACACGTCGGGCGGAGGGCAAGGTGAACATGCAGACGCCAACCGGACTGACGGACAGCGATGACGTGCCTCTCCCGGGAAGCGGTTTGCACCACCGGATCCGGGATGCAGAGGATGTGGATACCCTGGCGGACGCGGCACGGGGAATGCGTGCCTTGCAGGTCCGCCTGGTGCGCCAGGGCTTCGGGGCGGAGATCCAGGGCCGCATCGTGGCCGGGCTGGTGGACGCACTCACGGTGCGGTTGATCCAGCTGGCCGAGGCGCGGATGACCCCTGCCCCCGGTCCGTACGCCTGGCTGGCCTGCGGCTCCCAGGGACGCCAGGAACAGACCGTCCATACCGACCAGGACAACGCCCTGATCTACGCCGACGGGCTGGCACCGGAGGCGGATGCCTGGTTCCAGCGACTGGGCGAATTTGTCACCGACGGCCTGGCCGCCTGCGGCATCCGTCACTGCCCCGGCGGCGTCAGCCCGCGGGAGCGCCACTGGCGGCGGAGCCGGAGCAGTTGGCGCCACTTGCTCCGGGAAACCATCGCTCACCCGGAGGGCAAGGCCGTCATGCTCGCATCCCACTACTTCGATCTGCGGGCGGTGCATGGCGACGGCGGCCTGTTCGAGCCCCTGCGCCAGGACGCGCTGCGGCAGGCCTCCCGGGACAGCCGGTTTCTCACCCTGGCGGCGGAGAACGCGCTGCGGACCAGTCCTGCCCTGGGCCTGTTCCGGCGCCTGCGCCGGGTCTGGAGCGGGCAGCACGCCGGCAGCGTGAACCTCAAACACCACGGATTGTTGCCCATCACCCAGCTGGCGCTGAACTATGCCCTGCAGGGCACGCTGACCCCGATCAATACCCTGGATCGCATCCGGGCAGCGGCGGACACCGGACTGATCCAGCGGGGCTCCGCCGCCGACCTGATGCTGGCCTACACCACCCTGGCCGAAATCCGGGGCCGCCCCGTGGCGGCGCGACTGGAGCGGGAGAGGGAGCCGGACAACTTTCTGCCGCTGGAGGAAAGCTGCACGCTGGAGCAGCGTTATCTCCGGGAGGCGCTCGCCGCGGTGGGCACCATGCAGAAAGCGCTGAAACTGGGGCAGGCCGCCTGAGATGGATCGCATCGCCGAACTGTTGAGCCGAGGGATTGGCGCCCTGGCGCGCCCGGTGGCCGTGACCTGTACCGGGCACACACCCCTGCAGCAGGTCATGGCACACATGGCGGATGCCGGGGTGGATCACGCGGTGGTACTGCGGCCGGGCGGCCAGGTCCAGGGGCAGATCACCGCCCGGGGGCTGATCCGGCATCTGGCCGACCCGGGGCTGCGCCAGGCCCGGGCGATGGATGCCATGGATCCCTCCCCCGAACTGGTCCAGGCGGAGAACCCCGTCCTTCGTCTGGTGATCCGTCTGACCGGAGATACCCCGCTGCTGGTGGTGGACCGCTCCGGCGCCCTGGTGGGCCGGGTGCGGCCGCAAGAGCTGTTGGCTCAACTCCTGCCCTCCTCACTGTCCGGCGAGAATGCGGCATTGGCTCTACCGGCCTTGCCGGCGCTCAAACCGGCCCTGACCAGGGAACTGCTGGGCACGGACATCGCCACCGCGGATATCCAGCGCTTGCTGTCCGCCATCAACGACGACATCTACCGGCGGGCCCTGGATGCCAGTGTGGCCAGCCTGGAGGAAGACGGCTGGGGGACACCGCCCGCAGGTTTCACATTGCTTGTTATGGGCTCCGGCGGGCGCTGTGAGAACCTGCTGGCTCCCGATCAGGACAATGCGCTGGTCATCGACGACTATCCGGACCAGGCGCACAACGCCATCGACAGCTACTTCGCCGAACTGGCGGTACGGATTACGGACCGTCTGGATGCCGCTGGCATTCCCCGGTGTCCGGGCCATGTCATGGTCAGCAATCCGCTCTGGCGCAAGACCCTGTCCCAGTGGCAGCGCCAGCTCCGGAGCTGGATCCGCCGACGCAGTCCCCAGGCGCTGCTCAACGCCTGCATTCTGCTGGATGTCCGCGGGGTCGCCGGCGACAGAGAGCTGGGGGAGACCCTGCGCCAGGACATGATCCGCGCCGTCTCCTCCGCGCCGGGGTTTCTCCGGGCACTGATGCTGAATGAGTCCATCAAGGAGGTGGGCCTGGGCTGGTTCGACCGCCTGCGCACCGAAGGTGGTGAAAGCCCACATGCAGGAGAACTGAACCTGAAGCGCGATGGCTTCATGCCGGTGGTGGAAGGCGTGCGCCTGTTCGCCCTGTCCTGCGGGATCAGTGCACATTCCACGCTGGAACGTCTGGCCGGCCTCCATCAACAGGGGGTGCTGGACAATGACGCCCGGGACGAACTGAGCCATGCTTTCGCATACATGTGTCGGCTGTTGCTGAAACAACAGGCCCGCAACCTGAACGCGGGCCAACCCGCGGGGCAGCATGTTCCGCCCGAGAGCCTCACCCGACGGGAGCAGGAGACCCTGGTGCGGAGCATGAAGGCATCCCGAGGGCTGCTGGAACAGGTCCATCAACGCCTGGTAGGCACGGCCATCAACTGACGCTCATGCAAACGCGACAACTGATCAATCTGCTTTTTCTCGGCATCGGCGTCGCCGCCGTGTCCATCATCATCGTCGTGGCCTATTCCGTGGCGCCGGAAACCTCCGATGGGCAGCGCCCTTTCATGGCGGCACTGCTGGGCGGTCTGGGGCTTGCCGTTCTGGTGGGTTTCGCCTGGCTGCTGCTGGACCGGTTACTGATGCGGCCGTCGCGGAAGCTCACCCGGGGGATCCGGGCCATACTGGAGTCCCGCAGTCCCGAACAGCAGCTACCGCTGCCGGAGCACCACGCCCTGGGTCAGTTGCCGGAGGCGGTACAGGCCATGGCAGACCAGTTACGCGCATCCCGCCGGGAGATCCGCAAGGCCATGGAATCCGCCACGGCGCAGGTGGATGAACAGAAAACCTGGTTGGAAGTGATACTACAGGGGCTGACCGAGGGCGTGCTGGTCTGCAACCGTCAGCATCAGATCATGCTGTACAACAAGGCGGCCGTGGCCATCCTGGGCATGCCGGAACACATCGGCCTGGGCCGTTCGCTGTTCAACGTGCTCTCCCAGCCGCCGGTCCAGCACACGCTGGAACGGCTGGAACGCCGCCACCGGGAGGATCACGAGGCCCCGGCGGAGCTTACCGCTCCCTTCGTCTGCACCAGCGCCGACGCCCTGTACATGCTGCACGGCCGCATGGCCCTGATCCTGGACGCGAAAGGCGAGGTCACCGGCTACCTGGTCACCCTGGTGGACATCTCGGAGGATGTGGCGCTGCTCGCCCGGGGGGACGCGGTCCGACGCGCACTGACCCGGGATCTACGCGGCATCGCCGCCAATCTGCGCGCCGCCGCGGAAACCATCAGCCAGTATCCGGACATGCATCCCGACGAACGGGACCGGTTCGATCAGGTTCTGCTGAGCGAGAGCGAGGCCCTGAGCGAACGCCTGGACGGTCTGGCGCGGCAGATCCGTGGCCACCTGTTGGGCCGCTGGCCCATGGCCGATGTGCTGGTGACCGATCTGGTGAGCTGCCTGGAGCAGCGCCTGGAGGATCTACCCCGGGTGCATGTCACCCTGGTGGGCATCCCGCTCTGGCTGCACGGCGACAGCCTGTCCCTGATGCAGGCACTGGACTGCCTGGTGCGCCACCTCCATGCCCACACCGGCCGCGAGGCATTCGATGTGGAATCCATGCTGGGCGACCGCAACGTGTACCTGGACCTGAACTGGGAAGGGCGTCCGGTGCCGGCGGGCCTGTTGGAGGAATGGCTGGACAGCCCCTGCGGCGACGAGGACGGCGACCAGCGCCTGCGTGATATTCTGGAACGGCACGACTGCGAGGTCTGGAGCCAGCCAGCCCGGCGCGCGGGCTGGGCGCTGCTGCGGCTTCCGCTCCCCGCTCCGACGCGCCCTCAGTTTCTCCCGGAACCCAGACGCCTGCCGGCGCGGCCGGAGTTCTACGACTTCGGCCTCATGCGCGAACACGAGGGCAGCGAGGAACTGGCGGGCAAACGCCTGGCGGATCTCAGCTTCGTGGTGTTCGACTGCGAGATGACCGGACTCAACCCGGCGGAAGACGAAATCATCTCCATTGCCGGCGTCCGTGTGGTGAAACGACGGATTCTCACCGGCGAGACCTTCGAGCGCCTGATCAATCCCGGTCGCGGCATTCCCCCGGATTCCACCCGGTTCCACGGCATCACGGACGAGGACGTGAAGGAAAAACCCTCGATTCAGGTCGTTCTCCCCCAGTTCCGGGATTTCGTGGGCGATGCGGTCCTGGTGGCACACAATGCGGCCTTCGACATGAAATTCATCAGCCTGAAGGAAGCCGAGTGCGGGGTGAAATTCGACAACCCGCTCCTGGACACGCTGCTGCTGTCCTCCATGCTCGATGGTGACGAGGAAGACCACTCGCTGGACGCTATCTGTGAGCGCTACGGGGTCAATATCACCGGACGCCACACGGCCCGTGGCGACACCATGGCCACCGCGGAACTGCTCGTACGCTTCCTGGAGCGGCTGGAGGCCCAGGGGATCACCACCTTCGGCGAGGCGGTGAAGGCATCCAGCATGACCGCACAGTTACGCCACCGTTCCGCCATGCTGGAAAGCGGTCAGCAATAAGGCGACCCCGGCCGGCATCCAATAGGTGGGGCCGCCATCAGCGAGCCGTTGGAGACTCCCGGCCCCCTATCCCTGCGGAAGGATCAGCGCCCAGCCGCCGCCACCGCCGGGCCGGCCTCGCCGTGGGCCGGTTTCACCCCGGGGCCAAAGTACTCTTCCGGAGTGAACACATCCACCTCGATGGCCTCCAGGGCGGCTTCGTGGGCCTGGCGCAACTGCTGGGCCTCGGTCTCGGAAATGATGCCCTTCTCCAGCGCCAGGCCGATCTGCTCGTAGGCCGGACCACGGGGCAGATCCCGGACTTTCTGCGCCCGTGCGATCTTGGCTGCCGCCGGCTGCGCCTCGTGCTGCAGGCGGAAAGCCCGCAGCAACCGCCCGGCCCCCGGCGCACCCTCCTGGGGCCGGGCCATGCCCTGCGTGATGCGCTCGTACTGATCGCCCAGCGATTGAATGGAGGCGGCCACCTGGGGGATGAGTTCATCGCCCGGTCCGCGGGAAAGCGGATTCAGGCGCAGGAACAGCGCCGCCGGCCAGCGCAACCACCAGCCCACCACCGGGGCGTCGAAGTTGGCATGAATCCCCTCGAAGGCCTCCTGAATCCGGGCCAACGCGTACTCGCAGGCGTACCGCACCAGCGGCAGATCCTCCTCCCGGCGACCCTCGGCCTCGTAGCGACGCAGGGCGGAGAGGGCCAGCACCTGCCAGGTGAGTGCGTCCGCGTAGCGGCCTGTGAGGTTGCCCCGTGCCTTCAGCTTGCCGCCGATGAAGTACATGGCCAGGTCGGTGAGCAAGGCATAGCGGGAACTGGCCCAGGCCAGGCGGCGGTAATAGGTGGCCGTGGGCCCTTCCACCGGGCTGCCGGCGCTGTAACCGCGGGTGATCCCCCGGACCCTGGTGCGCCCCCAGTTGGCCAGGGTATGTTTCAGCCAGTCCAGCAGATTCCGGCGGAAGGCCTTCACGTCGTCGCTTTCCACGGCCCGCACCAGGGGCAGCGCATACGGATGGCATCGGGTGGCTCCCTGGCCGAAGATCATCAGCGTCCGGGTCATGATGTTGGCGCCTTCCACGGTGATGCCAACCGGTGCCCCACTGTAGCCACTGCCCAGGATATTGTTGGGCCCCTGCATCACACCGGCGCCGGAGAACACGTCCATGCCATCCTTGAGCAAGCGCTGCACGACCTCGGTGCTGCTGGCCTTCATCAATGCGGAGACCACCGGCGGTTGCTGGCCGTTGTCGATGGCGGAACAGGTGAAGACCCGGGCACCCTCGAACAGATAGGCCATGGCGGCGATCCCTGCCACCTTGTCCTGCACTCCCTCCATCAAGCCGATGGGGATGCCGAACTGGTAACGGACCATGGAGTAGGCACCGGTGACGGCGGCCACCGCCTTCATGCCGCCGATGGCCCCGGCAGGCAGGGAGACCGCACGACCACCCGCCAATTGCTCCATCAGCATACGCCAGCCCTGACCGGCGTAAGCCGGCCCGCCGATGATCTGATCCGGTGAGGCAATCACGTCCTCGCCGACGATGGGCCCGTTGTAGAATCCGTCCCCGATGGGGACGTGGTGATCCCCGGTCTTCAGTCCCGGTGTGCCCTTCTTCAGCATGATCACGGTGATGCCCGGACGCTCTCCCATGCCCAGCAGATCGTCGGGATCGTGCATCCGGAAGGCCAGGGAGATCAGATTGGCCACCGGTGCCAGCGTGATGTAGCGCTTACGGAAGTTCAGACGGATCTTCACCTCGCCGGCATCATCCCGGAAGACCACGCCCTCGGCGCGAATGGAGGCCGCATCGGAGCCGGCGGTGGGTTCGGTCAACCCAAAGCAGGGGATGTATTCTCCGGACGCCAGCTTCGGCAGGTATTCCCGCTTCTGTTCCTCGGTTCCATAGTGCTTGAGCAGCTCCGCAGCACCCAGGGAGTTGGGAATCACCACGAAGGTGCCCACGGCGGAGGAATAGGCGTTGACCTTGGCCATGACCGCGGATACCGCCAGCGTGGAGAAACCCTTGCCGCCGTACTCCCGGGGGACGATCATGCCCATGAAGCCCTGCTGCCTGATATAGTCGATGATCTCGTCCGGCACCTTGCGGGTGCGCTCCACCTGGTAAGCATCCACCATGCGGCAGAGCTCCTCGGCCGGCCCGTCCAGAAAGGCCTGCTCCTCCTCGCTCAGCCTGCTGTAGGGCTCATCCAGCATCCGGCGGAAATCAGGATTGCCGGAGAAGATCTGGCCGTCCACCCAGACCGTGCCGGCCTCCAGGGCCTGGCGCTCCGTGTCGGAGATGCTGGGCAGCAGGTTGTTGCTGCGCATGAAATTCATCAGTGCCGAGAACATGTGACCTCCTTGATTCCGGGACCGGGGAAGCGCTGATCGATTCCCCGGGGCGACGGACGGCCCGGGCACGCCCTTGGTCAACCCACGCCACAGCCGTGCGGACCCGCGATCCACCCCAGCGTTCAATTGTTCCATACACTACTGCATGGATAAACCCTGTTTTCTCCTTCCGCCCCGCCGGCGGTGTCCGGACAGGCACTGGAGGAGGGATTTCCGGTTCGCCAGGAGGCGCGCACGCTCCCTTGAAGATTAGTACACCAGCGATTCTTGCGGCAGCACTGCATTCGCCGCCACAAGTCTGCATACTGGCGCCATGGACAGATCGACCATCAACGACGCGCTGGAACGGGGACGAGCCGAGCGGCTGCACTACGGCCCGGTACACTATATCCGCTTCCTGGACGAACGCCCGGGGCTACCGCGGGGGACCGCTGTCCTGGGGGAAACGATGATGATCCCCGGCTATCCCTCCATCGGCCGCATCCAGGTGCTGGCCACGGGGCTTGGGCGCCATTACGCCGGCGGCTTCTGGGCGGAGGAGAAAATCGACGGCTTCAACGTCCGCATCCTGCGCCACGGAGACGGGGTCTACGCCTTCAGCCGCGGGGGCTATATCTGCCCGTTCAGCACGGACCGCGCGCCGGAACTCATGGATACGCGGATCTTCGACGAACACCCGGAACTGATCGTCTGCGCGGAGATCGCGGGACCGGACAACCCCTATCTGGAAGGCTCACCGCCGCAGATTCGCGAAGACGTCCAGTTGTTCGTGTTCGATCTGATGCAAAAAGGCCGGGAAGGTTTTCTGCCACAGGAGCGGAAGCTGGATCTGATCGACCGCTACGGCTTGCCGGCGACACGCTGCTTCGGGCGTTTCCGCCCCGGTGACGTGGACAGGCTTCGGTCGCTGATCATGGAGTTGGACGCCGAGGGCGCCGAAGGCCTGGTGTTCAAGGGGGCGCCCGACGAGCGCCGCACGAAATACGTCACCGGCCGCTCCAACATCACCGACATCGCGCTATGCAGCGAGCAACTGCTGGATCTGCCGCCGGAGTATTTCAGCAACCGGCTGCTCCGGCTGGCCATCTTTGCCCGGGAAAACGGCCAGCGCGACGATCCGGAACTGGAACGGGCTCTGGGCCGGGCCTTTCTCGGTGGACTGCACCAGGCCATGGACAGCAGCATGGCCCAAGGCCGTGTCAGTCACGCCTTCCGCTGCCGCTTCCGCACGGAACACAATGCGCTGCGCTTCATGGACCACCTGAAACGCACCGGCGGCAGCCGGGTGCGCATGGCCGAGGGCAGCCCCCGCCGCGAAGGAAACCACTGGATCCTGGAATTCGAGCGCATCCTTGAGCGGATGACCGGCACCCTGTCCAACACCCTGGCCGGCGGCTTCCAGTACGACTGAGCAGGATCACCCCGATGGGGCACGGCACGCGGATCAGCCGCCCCCCTGGGGCGCCGGCGGCACACGCTCCATCAGGTTCTCCATCACCCGCCGCAGATAACCGGGGGTCAACAGCTTGATGCCCATGCGATTGGCCAGCTTGCGCATGCCTTCATCAGCACTGACCAGCTCCGCATCCAGCTCCATGGCAAGCAGGACGGCATCAACGTCTTCGGTGGAGTCCACAAGACCCCGGCGCATGGCTTCCCGATAACGTTCCCGCAGATGGGTGATCAGTTCCGGCGGCATGTCCGCCGCCGCTCCGGCACGCTTGGTGTGCTCCTCCGCAATACGCAGGCCCCGGGCGATGCGGCTGCGGACCTCGTCGATGAACTCGTACAGCACGTCACTGGGAATGGTCAGGGTGAAGCGGCGGGGGGAACGCACCCAGACCACCGTCTCGAAGTCCGCTCCCATGGGCTGCAGATCCCGCATGGTGCCCAGTTCCTCGTACACGGAAAGCGGCATGTAGAACTCCGCCTGTGATTCCCGGGCCAGGTGAAGGAAGGTGCGCATCACCTCCACGGGCTGTTCGCCGAACTGGGCGGAGACATGAGGATTGGTGAATACACTGGTATCGAGCACGAACCTGCGCATGGCCGCTTCCTGGCAGCAATGGGAGATCGCCCCACTATGGTGGGCGGCGAAGGCAAAGGTCAACTTCACTGATGATCGCGGACACCGCTCAGCCAGAGGCCGGTGCGCGCATTCATGGTTACTCATGCATGGTGACCAAGGGAAGCAAGCCACAGACACGATCTCCGGAACGGCTGCACCTTGATCTGTGTCATAGGGCGGCGCGCTGAACGCGTTACCTTTGGACGGATCGGCAAGCGGGAGACGGGTATGGATTTCAGCTACAGCCCTCGCAGCGAGGAACTGCGCGCGCAGGTCCGCGTTTTCATGGACCGGTACGTGCTGCCCCACAACGCCCAGTGGCACGCACAGGTGGCCCGGGGCGAGTATCCCATGGAGCTGATCGACAACCTGAAGGATCTGGCCCGCTGGGACGGCCTGTGGAACCTGTTTCTTCCCGGCCTGCCGGAGGACGTGCCGGGAACGGGGCTGAGCAATCTGGACTATGCCCCCATCGCCGAGGAAATGGGCCGCGTGCATTGGGCGTCCGAGGTCTTCAACTGCAGCGCACCGGACACCGGCAACATGGAGCTGTTGCACCTGTTCGCCACCCCTCAGCAACGGGATGCGTGGCTCACGCCGCTGTTTCAAGGGGCAATCCGTTCCTGCTTCGCCATGAGCGAGCCGGACGTGGCATCGGCGGATGCCACCAATATCCAGACCAGCATCCGCCGGGACGGCGACACCTACGTGATCAACGGTCGCAAATGGTTCATCACCGGCCCCACACACCCCAACTGCCGGCTGGCCATCGTACTCGGGGTTTCGGACCCGGACGCCGATCCCCACCGGCGACACAGCATGGTGCTGGTGCCGATGGATACGCCTGGCCTGGAGCTGGTGCGCAACATCCCCATCATGCACTATCACGCGCCGGAGGGGCATTGCGAACTGGTGTTCCGGGACGTCCGCGTACCGAAGGAGAGTCTGCTGGGCGAGGAAGGGCAGGGTTTCGCCATGGCCCAGGCCCGCCTGGGACCGGGGCGCATCCACCATTGCATGCGTTCCATCGGCCAGTGCGAGGTCGCTCTGGAACTGATGCGCGAGCGGGCCGGCGAGCGCCGCACCTTCGGACGCTACCTGTCCGACCGGGCCAACGTGACGGACTGGATCGCGGAGTCCCGCCTGGAGATTGACCAGGCGCGGCTTCTGGTTCTCCACGCCGCCTGGCTGATCGACCAGCACGGAGCCCGGGCTGCCCGAACGGCGGTCTCGGGTATCAAGGTGGTGGTGGCACGGCTACAGACGCGCATTGTGGATCGCGCCATGCAGATCTTCGGCGCCATGGGGTTGACGCCGGACACACCGCTGAGTTTCCTGTGGACTTGGGGCCGTGCCATGCGTTTCCTGGACGGCCCCGACGAGGTGCATCTGGGTGTCGTGGCCCGGGACGAACTCCGCCGGGCACGGGAATCCCGCGGGGCGACGGCACCGTATTTTACATTTCCGGACACCTTGCGCACCGCTGCCGGCAATGCGGGGGATGAAGACTGAGCAGGAATATGATTCGATGTAGGCGGCTCGTCCCGTCTGGGAAGCGCTTCGTTAGCGCAATGGCGGCGTGCGGCATGCGGTAGGCCGCCCGGTCCCTGTGCAACCGCGTTTCCCCGCGCACGATAAGAACAAGCACGACAAAACCGAAGAATACGAGGGGGGCAGATATGGAGGAGCGCCGGCAGACCCACCGGTACCGGGTGGACTGGCCTCTGACCCTGGTGTTTTCCGACACCGGCCATTCACTCCGCGTTCGCGGCTTCGACCTATCCGTCAGCGGTATCAGCCTGATCAGCCCGGAACGGGTGGAGCCGGGGACAGCCTGTCGATTGAAATTCCGGATCAAGCCGGAACCCCGGGACCTGGGCGTTGAGATCCAGCCCTGGGGAGAAGTTGTGCATGCGGAGCCCGGGGACAGCGGTCACCGGATCGGCATCGCATTCTCAGGACTCGGCCTTATGGAGGAGGGCATGATCCGGGGCTACCTGGAGCATGTGCTTACCGGAAAATGACTACCCTGTCACAACAGTCACCCCCGTGACACGGTATGTCTGGTATGGTTGCCAGCCCGAATACTGCGGAGCGATGACGGAGCGTCCTGACGGCGACCGCCGTAGACGCCGAATCCGCTGGCGAGGAATAGTCGATCATGCGGAACGTGCTGATTCTGGAAGACCATCCCGATACGCGGCGCTGGCTCTGCTCCATCGCCGAGCAGGCGCTGGGCACTGTCAGCATCACCGAAGCGGCCACGCTGGAGCAGGCCAGGGCCACCCTGCAGGAGCAACACTTCAACCTGGCCCTGCTGGACATCAGCCTGCCCGACGGCAGCGGCATCAGCCTGATCCAGGAAATGCGGCAACATGCCCCCGAGACCTTCATTGTCGTGGTCAGTATCTTCGACGATGATGACCATCTGTTCCAGGCCCTGCAGGCCGGCGCCGGAGGTTACCTGCTGAAGGACCAGGCGGACCGGAAGCTCGTGGAACAGCTCCAGGGTATCGCCGCCGGCTCCCCTCCCCTGTCTCCGGGCATCGCCCGGCGCATCCTCCGGCATTTTCAGGACAGCGCACCGGAACAGCCGCCCCCGGTGGAGCACATGGCCCCGCCGGCCCGCGGCCTGCTCAGCGAGCGCGAGGTGGAAGTCCTGGGGCTGCTCGCCAAGGGCATGAACCGGGCCGACATCGGTCGTCTGTTGGGAATCACGGCGAACACCGCTGCGGTGCATATCAAGTCCATCTACCGCAAGCTGAACGTCTCCGGGCGCGCCGAGGCCACCCTCGAGGCGATCAATCTGGGCATTATCCGGTCCGGGAGCGGTACGGGAACCAATGACTGATCCGGCCCCGGGGCCGGCCACAGCCCGGGCCGGCCGTCTCCCGCCACTGCCGATCATGGTCTCCGGTTTCATCATGGCGGTAGTGGCCATCGTGCTGGCCGGGCTGACCGCCACGCACCCTCCCTGGCTGGGCGCCGAGTTCCGGGCGACAGACAACGGTCAGGTGGAAGTGACCCACGTCTGGCCCCGCAGCCCTGCAAGCAAGCAGTTGGTTGAAGGCCAGACCCTCGTTGCCATTGAGGACGCCACCGGCCAGGCGGTCTCACTGATCGGGTTCGATCCGCACCTGGAACCGCACAACCACGCCACCTTCGACAGCTTTCACGCTTATCTGCAACGCCACGACGAGATCGCCACCGCCCTTCGCGGTGAATCCGTGACCCTGGTGACGGCCGACGGCGACCGTTTGACCATCACCCCCGCCAAAGACCGCCCCCTTGCCTCGTTACCAGCGGATTTCTGGCTGCTCAACCTGTTCGGCCTTCCGCCGCTGCTGATCGGACTGGCGGTCTGGGTCTTCCGGCCGAAACTGACCGCCGCACGCCTGCTGGCCTTCTCCGGGGTGGGCTTCTTCGCGGCCACCTGTCTGCACAGCGTCTTCATCTCCCGGGAACTCGCCCTTCCCGCCGCTCCCTTCGAACTGATGCTGCGCTTCAACCATTACGGGTTGAGCCTGCTGCTGGGCTCACTGATGGCCTTGATGGCCTACTACCCACGGCGCTTGAGTCGCTATCCGGCGGGCATCCTGGTCCTGATCCTGATGCTGGCCTATCAGCTCAACGAAACCTTCTACTGGTGGCAATGGCCCGGGCACGCCTTTTACACGCCAATCCTGCTCCTTTACCTGATCGGTATCGGCGTTGCGATCTGGCAATGGCAACTGGCGCAACGCCAACCCCTGGACCGGGCAGCACTGAAGTGGGTGTTTCTGTCCATTTTCCTGGCCATGGGAATCAGCCTGATGCTGTACTTCGCCCCGGTGGCCATCGGTGAATCCCCCATACTGGGCGCCGCCGGTATGGTGGGAGTGGCCAGCACCGTCTACATCGGTTTCGCCCTGGGTATTCTCCGCTACCGGCTGTTCGACCTGGAGCGGTGGTGGTTCACCGCCTGGATGTGGTTTTTTGCCGGGGTCGTGATCCTGTTGGTCGACGCCGCGCTGGTCCTTGTCCTGGGCCTGCAGCCCGTTCAGGCCTTGGGAATCGCCGTCATCGCCGTGGGATGGCTTTATTTCCCGGCCCGACAATGGTTATGGCAGTCCCTGGCACGATGCCCGCAGGACAGCGTGGAGCAGTTTCTGCCCCGCCTCACCCGGATGATGCTGGAAGCCTGCTCACCCCGGAGCAGCAGCGAGCGCTGGCAAGCCTTCCTGACCTCTCTGCATCAACCGCTGGATATCGCACTTCGCCAGGATGAACCGGGGGATGGCCCGGCACAGATACGACAAAACGGAGCCAGCCTGCGCGTCGCCCTGCCGGAGCAGTCCGGATACCTGGAACTGTTCCATGCCGGGAATGGCCGGCGCCTGTTTTCCCCGCAGGACGCGGAAACCGCGGACGCCCTGCTGGCGGTGGCCCGCCAGATCTGTCAGGCAAGGAACGCGGAAGCGGAAGGTGCCCGCACGGAACGCCGGCGCATCATGCGGGACCTCCACGACGATGTGGGCGGCCATCTCCTCAGCCTGCTGCATGGTGCCACCGACGGTGCTACCCGGGAACAGGCCCGGGTGGCATTGCAGGCGCTGCGGGAGAGCATTCACGCCCTGGATGAAGGCAGGACACACCACCTGGAAGATGCGCTGGAGGACTGGCAGACCGAACTGGCGGAGCGCTGCGATTACAGCGGCACACGGTTGGACTGGGTACAGTGCTGTGCCGACACGCTGGACATCACCCTCAGTGCCCGGCAGTACATCAATCTCAAGCGCATACTGAGCGAGGCGGCAACCAACGCCTTGCGGCATGCGCGCCCGGAAACACTCCGCGTCCGGGTGGATGCCGAGGCCGAACGCTTGCGCATCGTGATCCGCAATCCGGCGAACGTCACCGGTGCCAGTGAACGGCGCCCGCTGGCCGGGCGGGGGATGCATAACATGCGCACCCGCACCGGGGAACTGGGCGGCCACATCCGTTTCCAGCCGCCGGGATCCACCTGCGGGGAATACACCGTGGAACTGGACATCCCGCTGCACCGGAAACCGGCGGCACAGACGGCCGGTATGACCGTCTGAGCCCCGCGCGGCGGCTCAGTCGTGCCGCCCGTGACCGTCGATCTCCTCCAGGGGCTTGTCGGTAAAGAGCCAGTGACGCAGCTCCCGGTCGAAGGCCTCGTCGTTACGGCGGATCCATTCCAGGGTCATGGCCGCATGTTCCTTCTCCTCGTCCCGGTTGTGCCTCAGAATCGCCTTCAACGCGGGATCATCGGTGGCATCCACGCGCTGCTGATACCAATCCACCGCCTCAAGCTCCTCCATCAAGGAAACGATGGCCCGATGCATGTCCTTGGTCTTTTCCGACAGCCGGTCCTCGGACTCGTGGAACCCCATGCTGCTACCCGTCATCGTTGATTCCTCCTGACTCACGTGCTGATTGGACGGGGACCGGCCGGTAACGATCGCCCGTTCAGGAAGCGCCGCGCTTCCTTCAAGGCATGAACTGCTCTTTGACGATACGTTCCTCCAGGTTGTGCTCCGGATCGAACAGCAATGTCAGCTCATGCTCGATATCCTCGCGGATGCCCACATACCGGACGTCCCGCACCTCGGTGAAATCCGCCACCGCGCTCACCGGGCGCTTGGTGGGCTCCAGAATCTCCACCTCCACGTGCGCGGTATTGTGCAGCACCGCACCGCGCCAGCGGCGCGGCCGGAACGCAACGATGGAGGTGAGGGCCAGTATGTTGGCCCGCAGGGGCAGTATCGGGCCGTCGGCGGACAGGTTGTAGGCGGTACTCCCGGCAGGTGTTGCCACCAGCACACCGTCGCACATGAGTTCCTCCAGCCTCACCACCCCGTCCACGCTGATGCGTAGTTTCGCCGTCTGCCGGGTCTCCCGCAGCATGGAGACCTCATTGATAGCCCGGGCCTCGCGCACCTCTCCGGCGGCGGTGCGGGCAACCATGTGAAGCGGCTTGATGGCCACCGGCTCCGCCACCGCCAAGCGCTCCGCAAGCCCCTCCAACTGCAGCCGGTTCATCAAAAAACCCACGCTGCCGCAATTCATGCCGAAAACGGGCTTGTCCAACCGCATATAGCGGTGCAGGGTGCGCAGCATCAACCCGTCCCCGCCCAGCGCAACGATCACATCCGCCTCTGCGGCGTTCACCACGGTGTACATCCTGCGCAACTGGCGGTAAGCCTCCTGCGCGGTATCGGCGGTACTGGCAACCAGGGCGATCCGAGGGTCTGTCATGCCTTATCCGTTGTTCCATTGCGCGCATCCCAGGCCTGCGCCGCCGCACGACCGCGCCGCTGATTCACGCCGGCACAAATGACAATAGCAAGGATGAACAGCAGGGCACAAAACAGCACGGAGGCCTGCAGGCCAACCACGTTCTGCAGCAATCCAAGGCCAAGGATCCCGAACACACCGGCCAGTTTCACCGCGAGACCCCAAAAGCCAAAGAACTCCGCAGCCTTGGCCTGTGGCGAGAAAATGCCCACCAGTGCCCGGCCAGCCGACTGGCTGGACCCCAGACTCAGGCCGGCCAGGATTCCGACGAAGAGGAACAGGTGCTGAGCCTCCCAGCCCAAACCGAACCGGCTGTTGAGGAACTCCGTCACTTCCGGCGTCGCCCAGATGGCCAGCACGGCCGCGACCCAGAGGCTGAGGGTGCCCATGTACGTCACCTTGGCGCCGATCCGGTCCTGCAGGACACCGAACCCCAGCGCCCCGGCCGCGGCGGTGATCTGGACGATGATGAACATGATGTTGCGGATCTGTTCATCCCAGCCGATCACCTGTGCACCGTAGATGAAGGCAAACGTGATGATGATGTAGATGCCGGCCATGGCGAAAACCACGGAGACCAGAAACAACGCCAGATCACGGAACTGCCGCAGCTCGTGCAGCGTGGTCAGCACCCGCTCCGCACCGATGCGCAGGTAGGTCTGCCCCGACGGCAGAGCCCGCCGCTGGCCCCGCTCCTTGACCCAGATGAACGTGGGTATCGCCGCCAGAAGGAAGAACACGCCGGCAAAGGGCCCCACCCAGCGGATCCGGTCGAAATTGTCGGCGGAGGCCTCACCCAGGAACAGAAGGGTGAAACCGGCGGCGAACAGCCCGCCCACATAACCCAGCGCCCAGCCGAAGCCGGAGATACGGCCCAGATCCTCAGGCGGCCCGAGCCCCGGCAGAAAACTCGCGATAAAGGATTCGCCGATGGAGTATGCGTAGTTGGACACCACCAACAGCATCATGCCGAGCAGGATGTAGCCGGGTGCGACGAAGTACAGCAGAGAGGTGGCGATCACGGTGACCAGATAGCTGGCGAACAGGAAACGCTTCTTCGCCGCCGAATAGTCCATGACCGCCCCGCAGAACGGCCCGCTGATGACCACCAGCAGATAGCTGATTGCCAGCGCGATGCTCCATAGCAGATTCCCCAGCCGGTAGTCGTCACCCCGGTCACCCACGATCACCGTGGTAAACAGCTCGCCGAACACGACAGTGATGATCAGCAGGGTGTAGGCCTGGTTGGCGAAATCGAACATGGCCCAGCCGACTATCTCCCGCCTGGGGGCCCGGGTTCGCACCTGAGGGACAGCTTGCGTTGATCCGAGAATGACACGCCTCCTGTCAGTAAACCGGCCGAGGACCGCCACTGGACAGCCGGTAGGGCCGCCAGGCCTCGCGCCGTCCATCACGGCACATCCCGTAGCGGAACGGTGGGGTCAACCCTTCCAGGTCGAAGCGCAGGTCGATGAACCAGGCGCACTCCGCCGCTCCATCCGATTCGGTATCGTACAGGAACGGCAGATGCGCGAAGCGCCGGTAGAACGCGAACGCGTCCTGACTCCAGGCGGCCCGGGCAAGCGCGTCCCGGTAGCCGCTGCCGAAGACCGGGTACCGCTCCCAGCCCGGGGATTCCGGCGGCTGGTAACTGGCGAGCACCTGTCGGAACCACGGGGCACCCCGGGGCGCCGGTGCCGGCGGCTCGTCCCGGCGCAGGTTTACCCGCGCCAGATAGTGGGCATCCGCCGTACTTACCGAAACCAGCCAGTTGAACGGCGAAAACGGCTGCGGATAGGCTTCCACTTGCGTCTGCCGGAACTGGCGCTCGTCCGCATACACGTACCCCAGATCCAGCGCCGCGCGGTACTGGGTGTACTGGAACAACACCAACGCCGCGGCCGCGGCCAGACCCAGACCGGCACCGAGCCGCGGACGCCACCAGAGGGATGCCAGAAAGCCGGCCAGCAGCAGAGCGCTCAGCCAGGGATCGATGATGAAGGTGGTGTTGAATCCTGGAGCCCAGTTGCTGAAGGGCGCCAGGATCTGGGTCCCGTAGCTGGTGATCAGGTCCCCCAGGATATGGATACCGATGGCAAGCAGGCTCACCCCGTAATAGGCACGCCATCCGAAGCGTCTCCCACCCAGCAGACTGAAGGCGATGGCCAGCAGCCAGGCCCACAGCGGCATGAGCAGAAGCGAGTGGGTGACGCCACGGTGATGCTCCAGATAGGCCACGGATCCGAACAGGATCATGACGATGTCAAGATCCGGGGCCGCACCGGCCAGGGCACCCACCAGGGTCCGTTCCCGCAGCGACAAGGTACCGGCGCGCCGGCGCGGCGCTGTTGCACGGGCAAGAACAGCCGCGGACAGGGCGTGGGTCAGGGTATCCAGCGAGACTCTCCCGTCGGTGAATCAGGCCTGTGGGGAATGCTGATGATGCCCAGCGGACGCCGGTGCCGGCAAGCGTATCCTGCCGGCGGGCGGCGCATGATGGTAGCCGGGCACCCAGCCTGCCAGGAAACGGGCCGTGCGCAATCCGCGGTGCAGACGGGTACGGGTCCGGCGGAAGCCCGGACTGTCATCCCGCAACCAACTGATGATGGCGGCCACGAACAGGCTGCTGAGAACCGTCTCCTCCAGACCCCGATGCAGTCCACGGGCATCCCGGCCCGCCGCCTCGCGCAGCCACTGTACCGTGCGGCTGATGCGCAGAATGGCGGGGATCTGCACATGCAGATGCCCCGGCTCCAGCTTCCCCAGGATGATCTCCCGGGTGACCCTGCGGTGCGGTTCCAGCCGGTCAAACCAGGCCCAGATCAGGGTCTCGATCCGCTCCAGGGCGGGCAACTCCCTCACCGCCTCCTCCGCCGCGCAGGCCAGCATGGCGGCATCGGCCCGGTCGAACCAGGCGTCCGCGATCTCCTCCTTCTCCCGGAAGTGGGCGCGAATGGCGTTCAGCTCCGTACCCAGCTCCTGCGCCACCGCATGCAAGCGAACCGATTCCCAGGATTGCCGCTCCGCCAGTTGCACGGCAGCGTCGACAATGGCATCCGGTGTGATCTTCATGACGGACTCCTCTGTGCTACGCGCTCCTCATCTAGCGGCGGTTGATGCTCAACCCCCCGGGGCCGGTGAAAACCAGGGCCAGTGCGGTGAACAGGAAAAAGCCCTGCAATTCGATGGCCCAGGCGCCGCGCTCCGTCAGCGCGAAAATCTCGTGGGAATGCGCGAGGAAAATGGCGAACAGCATGTTGATCACGATCAGCACGGCACCCCAGCGCGCATAGAAACCGATAATCAGCATCACCGGCGCCAGCACCTCGCCGACATAGACCCCCCAGGCCAGCACTTCCGGCAGGCCCGCCCCGGCCAACATGCCACGGATCGGATCGATGCCGCCGATCAGCTTGGGTACCCCATGAAACAGCATCAGAATCCCCAGCATCAGACGCAGGATCAGCTTGCCGATATCATCACCCAGCGAATACATGGTCGTTCTCCCTGCCAGAAGTCCGTGGTGGCGGCTTCAGCTAACATTGCATCCGGGGAGACCGCAGCGCAAGCACGGCACCCCGTTCAGGAAGCACTGATCCGGTATCCGAACACGCACAGGAGCCTTTGATGAACACGCCGGCAAGCACCATCTACTTCGCCCACGGCAAGGAAAGCGGCCCCTGGGGCACCAAGATCTCCGCCCTGGCCGAGTTGGCCCTTCAGCGCGGCCTGCGCGTGGAAAGCCCGGACTACCGTTCCAGCATGGACCCGGATGAACGTGTACGCCAGCTACTGGAGCGCTGCGACCAGCACGGCCAACGACTGCTGCTGGCCGGTTCCAGCATGGGCGGCTACGTATCGGCCGTTGCCAGTGGGACACTGCGTCCCCGCGGGCTGTTCCTTATGGCACCGGCGGTGGATATCCCGGGTTACTCCGGGGACACCCGTCCGGTGGCCGACATCGTGCATGTGATCCATGGCTGGCAGGACGAACTCATCCCGCCCGAGCGGGTCGTGGGCTGGGCCCACCGCCACCGGGCTGTCCTGCACCTGATCGACGCGGAACACGCCCTGAACAGCCGCCTGCCCCTGGTGAAAGCCCTGTTCCGGCTGTTTCTGGATGAGGCACTCTCGGGCGATTAAGGAAGCGCTGTGGCACAATCGCCCCGGACCCGTGACCGGATAGACCATGGAGCCCCCATGAACGATCGAGCCGCTGCCACCCCGCCGCCCCAGGGCCTGCCGCTGATGCATGTCCTGCTTGCCGCTCTCGCGGCCAGCCTGCTGTACATGCCGTTGGTCAGCCTCGGTGACGGCAGCGCCCTCACCGTCGTGGATATCGCCGGTCCCTGGGCCTACACCAGCCTGTTCATGCTGGGCCTGCTGTGCGCAGCCGCACTGATCCTGATGGTCACGAAGGCGGTGACCTGGGGACGCGCCCTGCTGATCGATCTCTGTGTGGTGCTCTGCCTGATCCCGGCGGTGGTGGGCATTGTCGTGCGCTGGGAGGTGCCGCCGACCGGCCTGGCGGGCTTTGCCTACGGTTTCTGGCTGGTCGTGGTGTTTCTGCTGATCCGCTTTCCCCTGAGTTTGTGGATTCGCGGGAACGCGGCGAGGCCTCAGCCACCGCCGCGCTGATCGACTCCCTAGCGTGACGTGAGCCGCAGCTCGATACGGCGGTTACGGCGCAGGGCCTCCGGCGTGTCCCGGTCATCCACCGGATGATATTCCGCGAATCCGGTGGCGGCCAGACGCTCCGGCGGCACGCCACGGTTGATCAGATAATCCACAATGGACTGCGCCCGCGCCGTGGAGAGTTGCCAGTTGGACGGGAATTCCGCCGTGCTGATGGGGCGCCGATCGGTGTGCCCCTCCACCTGCAACACCCAGGGCAGATCCTCGGGAATCTCCTCCGCGATGGCGAGCAGCGTGTCCGCCACCTGGTCCAACTGCCGTCGACCGGGTTGGCCCAGTTCCGCCGAAGCGGTCTCGAAGAACAACTCGGACTGGAACAGGAAACGGTCGCCGACGATGCGGATATCCTCGCGCTCCCCAAGCACCTCCCTCAACCGACCGAAGAACTCGGACCGGTAGCGGCGGAGTTCCTGCACCCGCTCCACCAGCAGCAGGTTCAGCCGCTCCGCCAGGTCGGCGATCTCCACCTCCTGCTCGGCAACCCGCGTCTCCGCCAGTTGCAGGGCACCCGCCACACGCCGGAGTTGCTCACGCAGTGCCGCTGCCTCCGCGGTGAGGCGGTCGATCCGGGAAAGGGCCTCCTCGGAGAGCTGTTGCTCCTCCTCCAGGGCCCGGCGCTGTTCCTCGGTAATGAGCCGCAGCTCCCGCAGGCGGATGTCCCGCCGCTCCAACTCCCGTTGCGCCAGCCTGGTACGCTCCTCGGCATCGGCCAGCTCGGCCTCAAGGGCCATGCTTCGGTCACGTGCGGTGCCCGCCTCATCCTCCGCGCGTTCCAGCGCGGCCGCCAGGTCGCCGACCTCCGATTCCAGCTCGTCCCGCAGGCGTCGCAGCGCGTCGACGTCCTGCTGCATGCTGGCCAGCGTCAATGCCTGCTCGCGGACGGTTTCCCGTTCCTCCTCAATGGTCTCACCGGCGGCCATCAGCTCCCGTTCCAGCCGCTCGGCCCGGTCCAGGGCATCGGCCAGCTCGTCCTGCAGCGTGGCCCGCTGACGGATGGAAACCCCGAGTTGCTCCTCCAGCGTCTCACGGCGGCGCTGCTCCATGGAGAGCAGTTCCCCCAGTTCCGTGAGCCGTGCCTCCAGCCGGGCCAGAGTCCGCTCCCGGCCGCTGAGCACGTCGGTCAATACCGACTGGGCCAGCATGAACACCGTGAGCACAAAAACGAATACCAGCAACAGCGTGGCCAGGGCATCCACATAGCCCGGCCAGATATTGACGGCGTTGCGTGATCGACGACCACCGTTGAACATGCCCACCGCCTGTCAACGCGCCTCGGGCGGTTCCGCGCCGATGGCCCGCGCTACCGTGCGGGTCAGCAGCCGGATCTCGCTGCGCATGGCCTCGGCAACACTGTCACGCTCCTGCTCCATGCGCGTCAACAGTTTGCCCAGGTGCTGATCCAGTCCGTAGAGCGCCGCACGCAGCTCCTCCTCCACCTGCCGGCGTTCATCCAGCGACTCTGCCAGCCGCTTGAGCACGGGCTGCAGCTCCATCTGGCCCTTGGTGATGTTCAGGGCCATGCGCTGCTCGCCGCGGTGCTGCTCCACCAGACTGGACATCTGCTCGGTCAGGGTGATCAGGCCCACATCGGCGGCCCGGCGTTCCTCCTCCGAGCGGGTCAGCGCACGCTGAAGCTTGTCCAGACTGTCGGCGGTCTGTTCCAGCAGCGCCTGGATATAGGCGGGTACCGTGGGCTCCCCCTCGCCGGCACCGATACCGCCGCTGCTGTACTGGGTCAGGCCGGAGAGCCACTCTTCCAGATCGTTGTAAAAACGGTTCTGGGCGTAGGTGGTCTGCAGGTCCACGAAACCCAGGACCAGGGCCCCCGCCAGCCCGAACAGCGAGGAGCTGAAGGCCGTCCCCATGCCATCCAGGGGTGCCGCCAGGCCGCTGCGCAGTTCATCGAAAATGGCGGTGGCCTCCGCGCCGGCGATGCGCAGTTCCCCGATCACGTTGCCGATGGCCCGCAGGGTATCCAGCAGGCCCCAGAACGTGCCGAGCAGACCGAGAAAGATGAGCAGGCCAATGATATAGCGGGACAGGTCCCGGGATTCGTCCAGTCGCGAGCGGATGCCGTCCAGCAGCGTGGTCATGCTCATCGCGGAGAGCTGTAGCTGCTTGTCCTTGCGGTCGCTGAGCAGTCGTGTCAGCGAGCCGATGACCCCGCCCCTGGGCACGGCAGGTGTCGCGCGACTGGCTCGCCATGCGCGAATCCAGTTCGCATCCGGCCCGAGCTGTATGACCTGACGGAGGTTCACGATGATACCGATCACCAGCACCGTCAGTATCATGCCGTTGAAAACCGGGTTGGCCAGAAAGGCGTCCTGCAATGGCTCCGCCAGCAGCGCCGCAACCACAGCCACTGCCCCGAGAAACAGACCGATCCACAGCAGAACCCTTGTGGGCTGTCTCACGCATCCCCCCCTCGCCAAGCCGGCGGCCTCTTTGGATATGTCGTACCGATGATCCACGGGAGCAAGCGATGGAGCAAGCCTCGCGGGCTGACTTCCGTGTTCTCCCGAACCGGCTTCGCCCACCCGCGCTGGCCCAGGGCATGCACCGATGGGCACACCGAACACCCATAATATTGATATAAAGGAAATTCGTCCAAGGAACACCGGTCGGACCCGGTGGCCCGCCGAACTGAACCTCTTGCGCGATCAACCGACAAGCGTGAACGCGTCAGCGCTTCCCTAGGACAAATGCCAGTTTGAGACCCGCTTGCGCGGGTGCGCGCTGACCAGGATGCGCAGCATGGCCACGGCGTCCGCCCGGGTGTCGAAGGGCCCCCGCAGGCCTTCCCGCGTTCGCATATACCAACCGCGGGCAAGCCCCCCTTCCTGACCGATATAGAAGTATCGCCGGCCGCTGCTCGTGCGGCGAAGACCTTCACCCTGAATCTGCTGCATGCACCCGCCTCCCAGCCCATACGGGAATCCGGTCCCACCGTCATTCCATCCGCGGACTCCGACCAAGCCCCGAACAGTAGTCTAGGCCAGTATGGCGGAATTTACTCCATCCGGCATCCTTAAGGAGGCGCTGATCGATTCCCTTGGTGCTCTGCGGAGCCCTTGGCAAGAGCCGCAACACCGCACCCGGACACGCTGCAAAGCCAGAGCGCCATGGGAATCGATCAGTGCTTCCTTAAAGGACCCGAGCGCCGCGGCGCTCGTGACCGTGTTCGTCCAGTGTGTCCGCGGCAATCCGGCGCCCCAGCTCGATCACCGGTCCGGCGCGATGGAACTCATGCACCATGCAACTGTTCTTCGGCACGCGGATCACAAGATCGGGACGAAAGACAGCGAGTTGCTGCCGGGAAATAGACCCCTGCATCACGTCCAGCGTCCGCATCAGGATCTCGGACAGGCCGAGACTGGCCTCGGAACCGCCGCTGTTGGCGCGACCGGCCAGGTAACCCTTGAGGCGCTGCACCAGGCCCGGCTCCACCACGTCACCATCATGCCCCTGCAGCGGCGGCGGCTGAACCGGTGGGCCGTTCACATCCACCACCACAGTGATGTCGGTCAGGGTGCTCAGGGTGGGTGCCACCGGCAGCGGATTCAGCAGACCGCCGTCCACCAGCAGGCGTCCGTGATACCGGTGCGGGGTGAAGACAGCTGGAATCGCGATGGACGCGCGGATGGCATCGAACAGGGGCCCCCGGGTGATCCAGACCTCCCGCTCCTTTTCGATATCCACGGCCACAGCGGTGTAATCCAGAGGCAGATCGTCGATATCCCATTCGCCCACCATCTCCCGGAGCTTGGCCATGACCTTCTGGCCCTGGATCATGCCGCCGGGGGAGAGCGTCCAGTCCAGCAGGCTCACCACGTCCGCCTGGCCCAGTCCCTTCACCCAGTCCGCATAGGCGGCCAGCTTGCCGGCCGCATAGATCCCGCCCACCAGGGCGCCCATGGAGGAACCGGCGATCGCACGGATCTCGTAGCCCCGTGCCTCCAGTTCCTCAATGACCCCGATATGTGCCAGACCGCGGGCCCCTCCGGAGCCCAGGACCAACGAAACCGTGGTGGCTTGCCGTCTCTTGATCATGGCTCAAACCGCTCAGCGGCCATCCATCGCGCCGGATGACTCAGGGAGCGCTTCCCTCAGCGCAGCCGGGGCTCCCACCGGGCCGACAGAAAGACGGCCCGTCCTGGAGTATTGTAACCGTCAACCACGGTGTAATCCTTGTCCAGCACATTCTCCAGATTGAGCCGCAGCGTAAAGTCCCCGGTGGGATGCCAGCCGGCACCCAGGTTCAGCAATCCGTAACCGGCGACGTCCACATCCCCCACATCCGGACGCGGGCCCACCAGTTCCCACTCACCACCAACCGTGAACGGGCCTGCCATGTAGGCGGCCTCCAGTTGGCCACTCCGTCTGGCACGGCGCAACAGCCGATCGCCCTCTTCCCGGTCCCGCGCGTCCTGGATGGCCACGCCGGCACCCAGCAGCCACTCCGCCGTGCGATACCGGTATGCCAGCTCCGCACCGCGAATGCGCGCACGGTCCAGGTTGCGGTTCTGATCGGCGGTGAAGTCGTAGTCGATCAGATCCTTGATGTCGTTCTGGAAAACGGCCATTTCCACCCGATGGGCGGGCGCAGGGAACCAGCGCAGACCAAGCTCACCGCTCAACGAGCGCTCCGGATCCAGATCCGGGTTCGCGCCGAAACCGAAGCGCTGGGTCACGTCCGGCGCGCGATAGGCGCTGCCGACGGTTGCGTGCATCTGCAGCTCCGGCAGCAGTGCATAGCCGTAACCCAGGTCACCCGTGAAACGGCCGTCAAAGGCCTCGTGGTCCACGTAGCGGCCGGCCAGACGGAACTGGTGGCGCCCGATCTCCCCACGGTGCTGCAGATAATAGCCGTTGTTCCGCTCCCGCACGCCGTAAGCCGTTCCAAAAGATTCCGCCTGAACGTCCTGCCAGGCGGTCTGCACCCCCAGGCTCAGCACCTGGCCCGGAGCCAGTTCCAGATCGTTCTGCCAGTCCAGCGCGTAGCGCTCGGTGCGGAGGAAATCCGCCGAGTCCACCTGCTGAAGATCATCGCGGAAACGGCTGGCGATCACCCGGGACTCCAGACGGTCCGCATACCGATAGGCGGTGGACAGGCGCGTGACGGCATTGCGGTAGTCCTGCGCCGTGGTCGCCAACAGGAAATCCGCATAATCCGCCGTGCCCTCCGACTGGTAGTGGTACAGATCCACACTGGCGTCATCCCGGCTGAAGCCGGCGCGAATCTGACCGGCATCGTTGCTGTAGGCATGATCATCATCCGCCCCCACCCGGGCCGGGAATCCGTCCACCCGCTGCCGGAGCCCCCGGGCCGAGGCATAGGCCTCACCGTCACTGACGGACAGGCCCGCATACTGTTCCTCACGGCCGTAACGGCCGTAGCCGCCGCCCAGCAGGGCGCGGGTGCCGGCTTCCGGCCGGGCGGTGATCAGATTCACCGTGCCGCCAATGGCGTCGCTGCCGTAGAGGCTGGCCGAGGGCCCTCGCAGAACCTCGACCCGCTCCAGAAACACCGGATGCATGGCCTGCAGCGCCGCCTGACCGGAGGAGCCGGGATTCAGGGACACGCCGTCCAACAGCACCAGCGTGTGCTGGCTGTTGGCCCCCCGGATGAACACCGAGCTCTGCTGGCCGGGTCCGCCGAGCCGGGTCACATCCACACCGGGCAGCCGGCGCAGCAGTTGACCGGCATCCTCGGCCTGGCGCCGACTGATCTCCCCGCCGTCGATCACATCCACCCGGTTCAGGGTCCGGGCCAACGGTTGCTGACTCCGATCGGGGGTGATGACCAGCGGGTCCAGTTGCCGGTGGTCCGCGCCGTCGGGATCGGCGGCCTGCAGTGTGGGCAACATGAGGCATAGCGCCGCGGTGACCGCGACCGGGGTTCGATTCCTGTTCATGCACGACTCCTCGCCATCGCACGCACCCGTACGATGCATCGTTGTGGTTGTCTGCGGAGGAAGGAGCCGACACTGGCAGGAGGCGACGCGGGACGATGCGTCCACCAGCCCCGACGCCGCCCTCCGCAGCGTGTGCTGACATGCGCCAGGCCGGTCTACGGGCTGATGCGCCGAACCGATGGTTCACGGTGCGCCGCCTTCCCATGCCCGCAGGGCACAGTGGCATCTGGCGTACCGCGGCGAGGGACAGGGGATGTCACCTCGCCAGCACAATCACCGTTGCGGGGGCAGCGTCGGATCAGGCCTGCGTGGCAGGCGGCACCGACTTCCCGTTTCATCTGCGACCGGCGTGGGCCGCAGAAACCTGGTGCGCGGTAGAAGGTAGCACAGCCACTGCATACCTGCATCGCCGGATCGAACCGCCAGCAAGCCTGTCATGCAGGACATCAGCGCATAGCGCCACCGGGAAGCGCCCGCCGTTCGCGGCTGACGGGACAGATCGCATCAAGGGCTGGACATGGCGGGGCGGGAAACCTCAGCCCCGGGGCAGAAAGGCCGGTGGCCGCCCCGGGCGGTCTATGCGCTCCAGCGGCTGCTGGTACAGACGCTCCAGTACCTCGGTCCGGAACATGGTCTCGCCGGGTCCGGCGCAGGCGCCGCCGTCCGGAAAAAGAAGGATGGCATGGGTGCAGAAGGTCACGGCGATGTTCACATCGTGAAGACTCATGCACAGGCAGGCACCGGCTTGGGCCTCTTCCCGCAGCACGGCCAACAACTGCACCTGGTGACGCAGATCCAGATGATTGGTGGGCTCATCCAGCAGATAGACCTCAGGCTGCTGGGTCAGCACCGAGGCCAGCGCCAACCGTCGGCGCTCTCCGCCGGACAATGTCTGTACCGGGCGCCGCTCGAGCTCGGCGAGATCCACGCGCTTCAGTGCCCTGCGGGCAAACCGCACATCGCGCACCGATTCCGGCTCCCAGGCCCGCAGATAAGGGTGCCGACCGATAAGCGCGGTTTCCAGCACGGTGGAAGGGAACGCATCGGGGTGCTCCTGGAACAGCAGTCCCAGCCGCCGGGCACGCTCCCGGCGGTGCCAGTGCTGCAGCGGCCGGCCGTCCAGCAGCAAGGCTCCCGAAGCCGGCTGCCTCAGCCCCGCCAGGGTATGCAGCAAGGTGGTTTTGCCCACGCCGTTGGGGCCCAGTACTGCCCAGCGCTCGCCGGCGCGTAACGTGACGCCCAGCGCCATCAGCGGGGCGCGCCCCGGTATCGCCACCTGCAGGTCGCGGGCTTCCAGTCGTGCCATGCTCACCGGCTCCTGTACAACAGGTAAAGGAACGCCGGCACCCCGATCACCGCCGTGATCACGCCGACAGGCAGTTGCTCCGGCGCGATGACGGTTCGCGCCAGGGTGTCGGCCAGGGTCAACAGGCTGCCGCCCAGCAACGCCGAAGCCGGCAGCAAAAGCCGCTGATCGTTGCCGATGACCAGACGCAGCATGTGAGGCACCACCAGACCGACAAAGCCGATGGCCCCGGCCGTGGTCACCGCCACCGCCGTGGCCAGCGATGCCAGCAGATAAACTGCCCATTCCAGCCCCCGAACCGGTACACCGAGCACCTCGGCCTGCAGACTGCCCCGGGCCAGCACGTTCAGGCTCCGCCCCAGCGGCAGGGCCAGCGCCAGAACGATCAGGGTCATGAACAGGGCAGGCCAGGGGGTTCCGCTCTGGCCGACATCGCCCATCAGCCAGTACAGCATGGCGGGCAGATCGGTACCGGGGGACAGGGCCAGCAGCAGGCTCACCACGGCGCCCCAGCCCGCGGCAACGACAACACCGGTGAGAATCAGCCGTTCCGGGGTCCACGCCCCGGCCGCCTGGGCCAGGCCGAACACCAGCAGGGTGGAGCCCAGCGCTCCGCCGAAAGCCGCGGGCGGCACCAGTGCCGACGACAGCCCCAGCATGATCACCAGCAGCGCGCCCACGGCCGCCCCACCGGAGACACCCAGCACGTAGGGATCCGCCAGCGGATTACGCAGCAGCACCTGTAACAGTGCACCGGAGATGGCCAGCAGCGCACCGGTTCCGAAGGCAGCCAGGGCACGGGGGAGCCGCAGGTCCAGCAACACAAGCCGTTGAAACTCGCTGGCTTCTCCGGACAACACGTCCCAGAGCGCTCCCAGCGGAATCGCGGCACTGCCCACCACAACCGCCAGTAGCAGGCTGCTGAGCCCCACCACCACCAGCACGAACAGCACGCGCAGGGATTGCATCAATGCCCCGGCCTCCCGGGCCCCGGGGGGGGGGG
>JAFIFU010000034.1 GCA_020831885.1 Ectothiorhodospiraceae bacterium | reverse complement strand
CTGCTGCTGGTGATCAACCAGGTGCTGCCCTACCAGCGCTGGGGCTGGAGCGAGGTGCTGGATTTCTTCAACAGTTCGGCCAAGCTGTTCGCGGAGCTGATTGCCATTCTCGCCGGCGTGGGGCTGCTCGTTGGGGCGCTGTCCATGACGGGGCTCTCCGGCACCATCGCCAACGACCTGATCTGGCTGGCCGGCGGCAACACGCTGGTGCTGTTGCTCATGGGCGCGATGACCAGCTTCATCCTGGGCATAGGCATGACCGTGACCGCCGCTTATATCTTCCTGGCAGTGGCCCTGGCACCGGCGCTGGTCCAGGGGGCGGGCATGAACCCCATGGCTGTGCATCTGTTCATTCTGTACTGGGGGATGCTCAGCTTCATCACACCGCCGGTGGCTCTGGGTGCCTTCGCCGCGGCCACCGTGGCTGGTGCCCGGCCCATGGAGACCGGCCTGCAGGCCATGCGCCTGGGCAGCATCATTTACTTCATTCCGTTCCTGTTCGTGTTGAACCCGGCGCTCATTCTCCAGGGAGCCTGGCAAGAGAGCGTCGTGGTGTTCGCCCAGGCGGTATTCGGAGTCTGGCTGATTGCCTCGGCCTTGCAGGGCTATCTGCTGGTGGTGGGCAACCTGTGCAACAACATTATCCTGCAATGGCCGATCCGCGCCATGCTGGTTATCGCCGGTCTGACAGTGGCCATCCCCGGCGGTGACCCGGTTCCACTGAGCAACATGGAGCTTAGCGTGGTCGGTCTGCTTCTGGGGGTTCCCGCAGTGGTTCTCTCCTGGTGGATCAATCGCAATGTCGCGTCAAGGACGGCACAGAACCAAGCATGACCCGGTGAGCGATAACGGTCGCCGGCTTGGTGTGTTCGCTGTAGATAAAATGAAGGGCCTTTTGGAGGAGACGATGATGAAAACGATGATTCAGTCAGTGGCAACCGCAGTCGGTCTGTCCGCTCTACTCGCGGCGGGCGCGGCCAGCGCCGAGGCGGAACTGCCACGCACGCTTTCCATGACGGCATACCCCACGGGCTCCTTGGGTTACACGCAGATGGCCGCCATCGGCAACGTGCTGCAGGGCAAGGGCACGTCGGTTCGCATTCTGCCGGGCGATAACGACATCAGCCGTATGACTCCACTGAAAAACCAGCGAGTGGATTACTGCGCCTGCGGCATAGCGGCCTACTTCGGCTCCGAAGGCGTTCTCATGTTTGCCGGCCCGGATTGGGGCCCGCAGCAGATCCGCGTGATCACCACCTCGATCGCCAGGTTCGGGCTGGGCCTGGCGGTGGCGGGTGATATCGGCGTGGAAACCCCGGCTGACCTGAAGGGCAAGCGGGTTGCCTTTGTTCGCGGGGACGATGCGCTGAACGTGGGCGCGGAATCCTACCTGGCGTTCGCCGGGCTCACCTGGGATGACGTGGAACGGGTCACCTTTCCGGGCTACACCCGATCGTTCGAGGGTGTTATCGCCGGGCAGGCGGATGCTGCCTTCACCGCGACGGTGGCGCCCCCGGCGCAGCAGCTGGCCGCGAGCCCACGCGGTCTGACGTGGCCGCGGCTTGATCCGGACGACTCCGAGGCCTGGGATCGCCTGCAGTCGGTGGCGCCCTACTTCCAGCCACACAATGTGACCGCAGCTGCCGGCGACGTCGACGCCGACAACCCCTGGCAAGGCTCCAGCTACCCGTATCCGATCATGGTGACGAATGCCGACCTGGACAACGATAAGGTCAGGCCGCTGATCCGCTTCTTCGTGGAGGAGTTCGACAGCTACAAGGATGCCGCTCCGGGGAACGATGGCTACTCACTGGATAACCAGAACATGAAGTGGGTGGTCCCCTTCCACGATGCGGTGGTGGAGTACTACAAGGAAATCGGCGTCTGGACCGACGAAATGCAGGAGCACCAGGACATGCTGGTGCGCCGCCAGGAAATCCTGCAGGAGACCTGGGCGGAGTACACCGGATCCAACCCGCCCTCCGATGAAGACGCGTTCATCGCAGGCTGGATGGAAGCCCGCGCCGCGGCACTGGATGCAGCCGGTATGAACCCGGTGTTCCGGTAAGCGTTTCCCGGTCTGCTGATCACGCAGGCGCCTCCCGCCGGAGGCGCCTGCGCTGTATGCTGGCGCCGGAGACAGGGAAACCACCGGAGCCGTGATGACTGACCCCCAGACCGCTTCCCCCAGCCTTGCCAGTCATCCCGACCGCGAGCAGATCGTCAACGAGCTGCACGCACGGCCGTTCGAGAGCATTCACAGCCCGGTCCGGGCGACCCACATTGCATTACATGGCGGCGATCCGGAACAGGAGCGCAACCATGTGGCGGCCCTGTGCGCGCGCTACGGGGAACCGGGTCCGGCGCCGGATGACAATTATCTGAGCCGGGATCTGGGCACGCTACGCCTGCGCTGGGAGCGGCATACGGAATTCTCCACCTACACCGTGTTCATACCGGGCGCACCCGCCGCCCCTCTGCAACCCTTTGCAGATCCGGCGCTGGAGGCGGTGCCCGGTGATTGGCTGCGTCAGATGCCCGGACACCTGGTGGCGGCTGTCCATCTCACCATGGAACGCGGCCCGGAGGCACGGCGGGATCTGCAGCAGATCACGGACATTTTCGGCACGGACAACGTCGCCGGCAGCCTGGTGGCGGACGGGTCCGCCAGCCTGTACACGGATTTCCGCCCCAGGTCCGACGGCTACAGTTGGATCCTCATTGAGGATCAGGGTCTGGCGCCGCGCCGGGCCGGACGGCTGGTACAACGGCTACTGGAAATCGAGACCTACCGCCTGATGGCCCTGCTGGCCCTACCGCTGGCACGCCAGGCAACCCGGCAACTCAGCGCCCTGGACCAGCAACTGGAGACCATCACCGAGCGCATGACGCGAAGCCGTGGCCTGGATGACGAGCAACGGCTGCTGGACCGGATTTCCACCCTGTCCGCCGGTCTGGAGCGCACCGTGGCGGCGAACAGTTTCCGCCTCAGCGCGGCGCGGGCATACCACGCCCTGGTGAACCGGCGCATCGAGAACCTGCGTGAATCCCGACTACCGGAACTGCAGACGATCGGTGAGTTTCTGGAGCGCCGCTTCAATCCGGCCATGCGGACCTGCGAATCCGTGGGCGACCGGCAGGAAGCGTTGTCGCGGCGGGTTTCCCGGGCGGCAAACCTGCTGCGGACGCGGGTGGACGTGGCCCTTGAAGCCCAGAACCGGGATCTGCTGGCCTCCATGAACCGTCGCACGGACCTGCAACTGCGCCTGCAGCAGACGGTGGAAGGGTTGTCGGTGGTGGTTCTGAGTTATTACGGCAGCGGCTTGCTGTCCTACCTGTACAAGGGCGCCCACGCCGCCGGGGCGCCGATTAACGTGGATCTGGCCATGGGGCTGTCGATTCCGGTGGTGGTGCTGACCGTCTGGCTGGGCATCCGCTTCATGCGCCGACGGCTGTTCGGCAAGAATCACCACTGAGACGGCACGGATCGATTCCCATGATGCCCTGACGTCGCGACGGGAGAGAATCAGCGCGCGATGATCCGGTACACGGGCTGCAGGGGGCCGATCTGCTTCAGGACCACCTGAATCACGGTCATCAACGGCACCGCCAGCAACACCCCAATCGGCCCCCAGAGCCAGCCCCAGAAGAAAATCGCCAGGAAGATGACAATGGGATTGATGGCCATACGAAAGCCGTGCAGATAGGGCTCCAGGAAAAAGCCGACGATGGATGACAGCACCAGATACCCCAGTGGCGCGGCGAGGATCATCCAGAGCTCCTCATGGGTCAGGGCGGACACCACCGCCAGCATGATCACGGTAAGCAAGACCCCCAGATACGGGATGAAACGCAACAGCGTCGCCAACACACCCCAGACCACGGCCGAGGGCAGGGCCAGAGCCCAGACCATGAGCGCGGTGGCAAGCCCCACCAGGGAATTGGAGATGGTGATGAAAGCCAGGTAGCGGGCAATCTGCGCCTGGGCCTCGCGAATCACCCGCAGCGCCGTGAGCCGTCGCCCCCTCCCCGGGAGCTGACGGACGAAATGATCGATCAGGGTATCGCCGTTCACCAGCAGGAAGAAACTCAAGGCCAGTGCCAGGGCGAACGCACCCGCCGAGTCCCGCAGGGCCACAGCCATCTGGCTGCGCCAGGACTCCGCCTGTACCACCACCGTCTGCGGGCGCTCCTGATCCTGCGCCCCCTCAGCCCCCTCGGCAACCTCGGCCAGTTGCTGCTCCACCTGGCGGGCCGACTGGGTCATGGAATCGTAAAGCCGACGAAGCTCCCCATCCTGTACCAGCAAACGCGCAATGCCATCCGGCGCCTGCTCCAGCCAGTCCGCCGCCGGCTTGGCCGTTGCGTACAGGGTGCCGCCCACGGCAAACACCAGGGCGGACAGCAGCAGCAGCGCGGAGACCCCCCGATGAACCCCGAGTCGGGCCAGGCGCCGGACCAGCGGCGCCAGCAGCAGACTGGTCAGCACCGCCAGCGTGATGGGAAGAATCATGTCCCGGGCCAGGTACAGGGTATACAGAATCCCCAGCGCAAACAGCCCGTGTATGGAGACCCGCAGTGGATCCCCGGGATTCGGGAGCCGTCTCCGCCCGGAATGCCCCGGCTTTTCGTGGTCATCACCCATGGAACGATCCACCGGTTTGATCGGACGAGTTACTGCAGGCAGACTATCATGAAGCGTAGTCCCGCGCTTCCGCACACCGGCCACCGAGGTGCACCATGCGCCGCCAAACCTCCCCCCGCCCGTATGTCCCCGCCTGGGCACGCCTTGTCCTATTGCTCGCCCTGTTGGGGATTGGTGCGTCGGCACTCCAGGCACGGGAACTGGCCGTTCCCGAGGACGAGCTGATCCCGGTGGAACTGGCCACCGTGGGCGTCGTACCCGGTACCAACGCCCCCGTGGTGCTGCTGCGGGAGCCGGAAAGCGGGGACATCGTCCCCATCTTCATCGGTCTGGCGGAGGCGCGCGCCATCCTCCTGGCGTTGCGGGACGTGCCCGTCAGTCGTCCGCAAACCCACGACCTGATGCGCGATCTGCTGGACACTACCGGCGCCTCGCTGGAACGGGTCGTCGTGGATGATCTGGTGGACGGCACGTACCTGGGTGCCCTGGAACTGCGGCTGACCGGAGAAGAGAAACCCATTCTGGTGGATACCCGGCCCAGTGACGGCCTGGCGCTGGCCGCCCGGACCGGGGCAGCCATCCTGGTGGCACCGCGGGTGCTGGAGGCCGGCCGCGACCTGGAGTACGAAGGACTGCGGGACGACCAGGTGGTGACCGCCCTGGGCATCACCGTTGAGGAGGTGACGGCGGAACTGCGGCAGGCGCTGGGTCTGCCGGACGATCCGGGACTCCTGGTGAGCGGAAGCCGCGGTCGGGCCGAGGACGCGGGAATCCGCCCGGGCAGCCTGCTGCTGGCCGTGAACGGTGAAACGCCGGAATCCCCGATGCATTTCCTTGACCTGGTCCGCAGGACACCCGCCGGCCAGCGGGCGACCATCACCTACTGGCAGGACGGGGAGCGACAGGAGGTCCGGCTGACCACCGACGTCCCGCCTCCGGGCCGGGGTGAAGGGCCGCGCCTGCAGCTCTGATCAGAGAAACTCACCCAGATCCAGCTCGTCACTGCGACGTTTGCCGGCGGTGAACCGACGGCTGTGCTGCAGAAACTCCCTCATACCGGCAGTGACGAATTTCTGCCGGTGCCAGATGAAGTGGAACTGGCGCCCCAGGTCCAGTTCCGGGGTCGCGATGGGTACCAGGCTGCCCCGGCGGAAGGCATCCCGCAGAGCCAGACGCGAGACACAGCCGATACCCAGACCGGACTCCACCGCCCGCTTGATCGCCTCCGTGTGCTCCAGTTCCAGACGAACGTTCAGCGGTCGGGAGAGATGACGTACGGCCTGATCCAGCGTGCGCCGTGTGCCGGATCCCTGCTCCCGCAGGATCCAGACCTCGCGGCTCAACTCCTCCACGCTGACCGCTTCCCGGGCGGCCAACGGATGTCCCGGCGATGCGAACACCACCAGTTCATCCTCCAGCCAGGGTTCCGCCTCCACGTCCTGATCCCGGCACTCCCCCTCGATCAGCCCCAGATCCAGTTCGAAATGCACCACCTGTTCCACGATGGAGGCGGTGTTGCTCACATGGAGCCGGACCCGGCTTTCCGGGTGGTGCTGCATATAGCCGCCGATGATCAGCGTCGCCAGGTAATTGCCGATGGTCAGCGAGGCGCCCACGTTCAGCGGTCCGAAGCCTTCGTGCCCCTGCAGCAGGTTCTCGATCTCCGCCGCCCGGTCCAGCAACTCGACGGCACGGGGCAGCAGTTGGCGCCCCAGTTCATTGAGCCGCAGGCGCTTGCCGGCGCGATCGAAGAGCTGACAATCGAACTGCCGTTCCAGTTCGGCCAGCGCGGCACTTGTGGCGGACTGGGACAGGGACAGGCTCTCGGCCGCGCCGGAGACGCTGCCGCCCTGGGCCACGGCGACGAAGATCTGCAACTGCCGCAGGGAGTATTTCACCACCCGCCTCCGGACCTGCAGCCGGTTTCATATACACGGAATGGATATAGCTTATTCGAATAATCCATTTCAAAGATATTCTCTACTTGCCTAACATGTGCCCCAACATCCCGCACTGCAAAAGAACGCAGGGCGATTTCCACCGGCATTCTGGCGTAAGGACGAGGCATCATGAGCAATATTGTCACCGAGCGTGTGCTCAGCGTACACCACTGGAACGATACCCTGTTCAGCTTCCGCACCACCCGCAATCCGACCCTGCGCTTCGAGAACGGCCAGTTCGTGATGATCGGCCTGGAGGACAAGGGCAAGCCGCTGATGCGGGCCTACAGCATTGCCAGCCCCAACTACGAGGATCATCTGGAGTTCTTCAGCATCAAGGTGCCCGACGGTCCACTGACTTCAAAGCTGCAGCACCTGAAGGAAGGGGACATCATCTTCACCAGCCGCAAGCCCACGGGCACCCTTGTGCTGAGCGATCTCAAGCCCGGCAAGCGCCTGTTCCTGTTCAGCACCGGCACCGGCCTGGCTCCGTTCCTCAGTGTGATCCAGGATCCGGAAGCCTACGAGCGCTTCGAACGGATCATTCTCGTCCACGGTGTGCGTCAGGTCAGCGAACTGGCCTATGCGGACTTCATCCGCGACGAGCTGCCCAAGCATGAATTCCTTGGCGACGACATCCGGGACAAGCTGGTTTACTACCCCACCGTAACGCGGGAACCCTACGAGAACCGTGGCCGCATCACGGACCTCATCAACAGTGGCAAACTGTTCCGTGACATTGACCAGCCGCCGCTGGATCCGGAGCAGGACCGGGCCATGATCTGCGGCAGCCCGGCCATGCTGAAGGACATCAGCAACATGCTGGACGACCGCGGCTTCCGGATTGCCCCGCGTATCGGCGTGGCCGGCGACTACGTGATCGAACGGGCCTTCGTCGAGAAATAGCAGTCCACCTTAACGGGAGGCCGCTGGCGGACCTGCTGCCGGGGGGGGGGGGGGGGCGCCCCGCGCCGCGCCCCCCCCCCCCCCCACCCCACCCCCCCCCCCCCCCACCCCCCACCCCCCCCCCCCCCCCCCCCCGCCCCCCCCCCCGGCAACTCAGAAGAACAGCCACCCCAGCAATAGCAGCCAGGCAACCATCACCGCCGTCGCCCCCAGCGTGTACCAGCCGTTCCAGCTCCAGCCAGCGGTCTGCGGGCTCACGCCCGCCATGCGACTGGCGATGAGAATCGAGGTTGTCACCGGGGAGCAACCGATGGCCAGCGTCCACCCTGCCATCACCGACAAGGCCAGCATTTCCGGCGCCAGACCGAACAGTTCGGGCTGCGCCAGTGAAGACAGACCGATGGTGGCCACCAGGATCGGATTCAGGCCGATCTGTGACAGCGCCACCATCAGGACCACCAGCAACACGCCGATCACCGGCCCCTGCAGCCCCATCAGACCGAGGAAATCCGCAAAGGCCGTGGTCGGTACCACGGCGGCGATCAGCGTTCCCAGCAGGCCGGCGGCACAGAGCACCGACACCTCGGCACGCATGCCCGAAAACTGTCGTTCCGCTCCCTTCAGCAACCTGGCGCCGGTCAGCACCACTGCCCGGCCAACCCCCCGGCGGGAGCGCTGCACGGTCATCCAGGCGATCGCCGCCGCGGGCGCCGTCAACAGAATCGCCAGTGGCAGGTCAATGCCCAGTGCCAGCTCCACCACCACAGCGGCGCTGAAAATGGCCAGCACCAGCAACAGAAATCGTGTGATATCCCAGGCAGCGCCGGCGGGTGGCCGGGCGGCCGGGAGCTGCCCGGCCAGATGCCGAGGCGCCACCGCCCGGTCCCAGGCCCAGCCCAGCAACAGGATCAGCAGCATGGTGGCCCAGCCGTACGGCAGAACCTGCCACCAGCGGACCCCCGGCACGATGGACAGGATCAGCGCCAGGGTGATGGTCAGGGGCGATCCCAGGGGGATCACGGAGAAGCCGCGGATCATGGCCGTGAACATCCGCCGGTTGCGGATCTGCTGGATCGCCGCGTTGCCGCCGGCGGCCGCCAGGGTGTTCGCCCGCCGGACCATCACTCCCAACAGATTCAGCACCGCCATATTGAGCAGGATGCCGATCAGGAACGAACCCGAACTCAGGGTCGCGTAGCGCATGCCGGGCGGCTGGTTGATGGTCACATCCCCACAGCGCCGGACCAGCGGCGAGGTCTCGGCCGCCTCCCGCAGAAACGACAGGGCGGCCAGGAAGGTGGCGAAGTAAGCGGCCCGGTTCAGGGCGAGCAGCAGACTGCCGGCCGGGTCAACGGAGAGCCAGGGCAGCGTCAGGATGGCCATCGTGGCCAGGGTCAGCAGCGTGCGCGGCACCCGGGTCAACTGTGGCCATTGGGACAGCACATAAGCCGCCAGCAGAACGTGGGAAGCCAGTGCGGCCGGCAACCAGCCGAACAACTGGTACCCCAACGTGGATACCATCACCAGTGGTAACAGGTGCACCTCGGGCCGGGGCAGCTTCATACAGGGTCATCGGCGGCGACGGGCGGCTTGCCGCCGGCCATCAATCGTCGCCACCACCCGCCGGCAGGGGATCGGAGCGCACACGGAACGAACCTTCGCCCATGGCAATCAAGTCACCGTCCGGACCGAAGACCTCACCGGTGGCGAAGTAGATGCGTCGACCGCCCGCCTTGCGGCGTCCGACGGCCCGCACCGTTCCCTCGCTGAGCTGACCGGTGAAGCTCACGGTCAGACTGAGGGTGATGGCCCCCCGGCGTTCCGCCGGATCCTCCGAGTAGCAGCCGGCAAATCCGCAGACAGCATCGATCAGTGTGGCCAGCACGCCCCCGTGGATCACGCCGCCCCGGTTGAGATGATGCCTGCCGATCTCCAGTTCCAGCACCGCCAACTCCGGCTCCCATTGCACCAGACGGTGCCCGATGTGGCCGTGGAAGCCGCTGGCCATGTCTGCATCGATATCCTCCAGTCGCTTGCTGTCACTCACTGACTGCTCCCTCTATCGAGTCGGAACGCCAGCCCGCGCTGGCGTCCTGCGGTCCGGGGTACGCCTTATTGCTTGTCCGACTGCTGGCGCAGGCGCGCTTTGAGAATCTTGCCGGTTGGCGTCGCGGGCAGACTGTCCATGATCACCACCTCCGACGGTCGCTTGTACGGCGCCAGCCGCTCCGATGCGAACGCCCGGATCTCCGTGGCGGTGGCCATGCTGCCCGGCACCAGTTGGACGTAGGCCACGACTTCCTCGTTGCCTTCAACGGCGCGGCCCACCACCGCGCACAGGGTGACGTCCGGATGTTCGGTGATCACAGCCTCCACGTCCGGCGGGTAGACGTTGAAGCCGGAACGGATGATGAGTTCCTTGGTGCGCCCCACAATGTACAGATTACCTTGCCCGTCCAACCTGGCCAGGTCGCCGGTGTTCAGCCAGCCATCGGCGGTCAGTACCTCGGCGGTGGCCTCCGGCCGGCGGAAATACCCCTTCATCACGGTAGGGCCGCGCACCCAGAGCTCACCCACCTCCGGATCGTTCTCGGCATCCGCCTGGTCGCGCTTGAGCTGGTATTCCAGCAGGGGCAGCACCGGCCCGGTGGAAATGGTGTCATGCGGGCCGTGAATCCGGGTTTGGGAAATGGTGGGCGCGGCCTCGGTGAGCCCGTAGCCGTTGTTCAGGGGCAGACCGAATGCCTGCTCCACCCGTTCCTTCACTGCCGGGTCCAGCGGCGCGCCGCCCACCGACATGTACCGCAGAA
This sequence comes from Ectothiorhodospiraceae bacterium, assembly GCA_020831885.1. GTDB lineage: Bacteria > Pseudomonadota > Gammaproteobacteria > Nitrococcales > Aquisalimonadaceae > LSCE01. The sequence continues at coordinate 26,923 of JAFIFU010000034.1, read as the reverse complement.
ACGGGGCCCGCAGCTCCCGTCCCTGTACCCGCAGATACTCCAACAGACGCTGGAACATGGCCGGCACGCCCTGCACCACGGTCACTCCCTGGTGCTCCAGCGCTTCCGCCAGCCGGGCGGGTTCGAAGCGCGCCTCCAACTGCAGGGTGGCGCCATAGAATAGGGTGCCGAGAAATACCGAGGACAGGCCGAAGACGTGGGAGATGGGCAGCACGCCGTAAACCCGGTCACCCGCCCCCAGTTCCCGCAGGCCGCCGGTGAAGGCGGCAACAGTCAGCATGTTCCGATGGGTGAGCATCACCCCTTTGGGCACGCCGGTGGTGCCGGAGGTAAAGATCAGCGTGGCCACCTGATCCCGCCCCGAGGCGTGCACCGGCTCCGGCTCGGCACGCTCCCGCAGCAGGCCCACCGCGATCTCTCCCAGATCCGGCAGCAGGCGCCGCTGAGCACCGTGGCGGTCGGCATGGGCGGCGGCTTCCGGCGAAACGCCGGTGGTATATAACAGACGCCGCGGGTCCGCCGCCCCGGCGATGGTATCCACCTCCTTGGCGGACAGACGTGCACTGACCACGGCCACCCAGACGTCCAACTCCGCGGCGCCGAGCAGCAGGGCAATCAGCGCCCGGGAGTTCTCGTTCAGCACCATGATGCGATCACCGGGACGTACGTCCAGCGAACGCAACAGGTCCCGGGCTCCACGGATGGCAGCGCCCAGTTCCGCGTAGCTCCAGCTCACGTCGCCATCCACCAGGGCCGGGCGATCCGGTTCCCGTTCCGCCCACTGCAGCGCCGCCCGGCTGATACGGTCCGGCAGCGCTGCCAGCAGTTCACTGGCAGGACGGCCATTGATCGGTTCGTCCGGTGCCCGGAGCACCGTATTCACTGTCATGCGACGGCTCCCAGTGTCACGTAACACACGTTCGTTGTCTTTGTGAGCGGCCCGCCGCCTTGGCCAGAACGTGCACGGGACCGCACAAAGGTAACGAACCTCCGTTCCGGGACACTAGTTGGAAGCGTCCCGGATCATGTTCCGCGCCACGACGATTTGCTGGATCTGGGTCGTGCCCTCGTAGATGCGGAACAGGCGCACGTCACGGTAGAAACGCTCGACGGGGTACTCGGAAATGTAACCGGCGCCACCGTGGATCTGCACCGCACGATCGGCAACGCGGCCCACCATCTCGGCACAGTAGAGCTTGCAGCAGGAGGCTTCGGTGCTGACCTGGGCACCGGTATCCATCTTACGGGCCGCTTCCAGCACCATGGAACGGCCGGCATAGGCTTCAGCCTTGCTGTCGGCCAGCATGGCCTGAATGAGCTGGTGCTCCGCGATGGGCTTGCCGAACTGCTTACGCTCCATGGCGAAACGCAACGCTTCCTCGATCAGGCGCTCGGCCACACCCACGCAAACGGCGGAGATGTGCAGGCGGCCCCGATCCAGCACCTTCATGGCGGTCTTGAAGCCCTGCCCCTCTTTGTCCGGACCGCCGATCATGTTCTCGGCCGGGACCCGCACGTCCTCGAAGATCACGTCACAGGTCTGGGAGCCACTCTGCCCCATCTTCTTGTCCGGCTTGCCCAGGGTGATGCCCGGGGAATCGGCGTCCACCAGGAAGGCGGACACGCCCCCGGCACCCTTCACTTCGGGATTGGTCCGGGCCATCAGCGTGAACACACTGGCGCGGGGCGCATTGGTGATGTAACGCTTGGTGCCATTGACCACGTAATGGTCACCGTCGCGCACCGCAGAAGCTTTCACGGAGCCGGCATCGGATCCCACATCCGGCTCGGTCAGAGCAAAGGAGCCGATGATTTCACCGGTCGCCATGCGAGGCAGATACCGCTGTTTCTGCTCTTCCGTGCCGTCCATGATGATGCCCTGGGAACCGATGCCATTGTTGGTTCCCATGATGGAGCGGAAAGCCGGCGAGGTGTGGCCAAGCTCGAAGGCCACGTTCACCTCCTCCTCCATGGTGAGGCCGAGCCCGCCGTATTCCTCCGGGATGGAGAGCCCGAACAGGCCCAGCTCCTTCATCTCGTCGACGATGTCGTCGGGTATGCGGTCTTCCTCCGCCACCCGCTGTTCATTGGGAATCAGGCGCTCCCGGACAAACCGGGAGACGATATCCAGCAACTGGTTCAGGGTCTCCTGATCACGGATCATGAGGGGTCCTCCAACGGGTTCCGGGGTGAGGCGGGCACGCAGGTTTGCATTGCAATCTGGCACGAACTATTCTTTTGGTCAAGTTTTCGGAATTAGATTTCGCATTGCGGAATCAGTGATCGGCACACCGGCGGGCCCCCAAGGGACAGGACCGCCGGTGGTTTTCCTTGTGTAGACTGTCGGCGTATCACAGGGGATGCGACCACCAGACAGGAGAACTTTCATGACACTGGACGCAAACCGACCCGACCTGGTTCTGGGCGTTGTGGGCACGGGGGCCATGGGCCGCGGCATCGCCCAGATCGCCGCCCTGGGGGGCGTGCGGGTGCTGCTGCATGACGCCCGGGAGGGCGCCGCCCAGGAGGCCCACGACTTCGTCTGCAAGATGGTGGATCGGCTGGTGGAGAAGGGCCGGCTGGACCAGGCAGGCGCCACGGCGGCCAAGGACCGTCTCGCGATTGTCTCCGGCACCGGGGATCTCGCCCCCGCCCATGTGGTCATTGAAGCCATCGTCGAGCGTCTGGATGCCAAGCAGGCACTGTTTCGGGAGCTGGAGTCCATCGTCGCCCCCGACGCCATCCTGGCAACCAACACCTCTTCCCTGTCGGTCACCGCCATCGCCGCCGGCTGCGAACGGCCGGAACGGGTCGCCGGCTTTCACTTCTTCAATCCCGTGCCCCTGATGAAACTGGTGGAGGTGGCGACCGCCATCCGCACGGCAGAGTGGGCAGCGGACGCGCTGGTGGCGCTGGCCAGGCGCATGGGCCACACACCGGTGGTCTGCACCGACTCCCCCGGATTCATCGTCAACCATGCCGGCCGGGGCTTCGGTACCGAAGCCCTGCGTCTGCTGGGCGAGGCCGTCTGCGAGACGATTGACATCGACCGCGTGATGCGGGAAGCCGCGGGCTTTCGCATGGGACCGTTCGAACTACTGGATCTCACGGGTCTGGATGTGTCCCACCATGTGATGGAATCCATCTACGAACAGTACTACCAGGAACCCCGCTTCCGCCCCTCGTACATCACCCGGCAACGGGTGGCCGCGGGGCTGTTCGGACGCAAGGTGGGCACCGGCTTCTACCCGTACCAGGACGGCAGGCCCCAGCAGCCCCCGGAGCAGCCGGTACCGCAGGTGAACGGCCTGCCGATCTGGGTCAGCCCGTCTGACGAAGAAGCGGGGCGCAGCCTGCGCGCGGTTCTGGAGCAGGCCGGTGTGCTGCTGGACGACGGCGGCGAACCGGATCCCGACTCGGTGTGCCTGGTGACCCCGTTGGGTCAGGACGCCACCAGCGCGGCACTGGACCAGGGGCTGGACCCCAGCCGCACCCTGGCCGTGGACACGCTGTTCGGTCTGGAGCGCCGCCGGACACTGATGAGCACGCCGGTCACCAGCGTGGAGGCACGCAACATTGCCCATGCCGCCCTGGGGAGGGACGGCACACCCGTGACCGTGATCCGGGACAGCGCCGGCTTTATCGCCCAGCGCATCGTCGCCACCATTGTCAACATCGGCTGCGATATCGCTCAGCAACGTATCGCCACGCCCCAGGACATCGAAACCGCCGTGAAGCTGGGCCTGGGTTACCCCCACGGTCCGCTGGGCTTCGGTGACGCGCTGGGCCCCCGGCGGATCCTGCGTATCCTTGAGAACATGCAGGCATACTACGGCGATCCGCGCTACCGCCCCAGCCCCTGGCTGAAGCGCCGCGCCATGCTCGGCGTGCCGCTCACCACCGGGGAGAACTGAACCGCGGTAACGGAATCACGAACAGAGGCACACGGCGTACAGCGCCCCGGAGGAAAACAGACATGATGAACGCCTACCTGTACGACGGCATCCGCACGCCCATCGGCCGCCATGCCGGCGCCCTGGCCAGGATCCGCCCGGATGATCTGCTGGCCCACTGCATCCGCCACGTGGTGGAGCGCAATGCATTCGATCCTGCAACCATCGAGGACGTGATCGCCGGATGCACCAACCAGGCCGGCGAGGATGCCCGCAATGTGGCCCGCCACGCGGGCCTGGTGGCCGGGTTACCGGTGGAGGTGGCCGGTCAGACCGTAAACCGCCTGTGCGGCTCCGGCCTGGCCGCGGTGCTCGATGCTGCCCGCGCGACCAACTGTGGTCATGGCGAGTTGTTCGTTGCCGGCGGCACTGAAAGCATGAGTCGCGCACCGTTCGTCATGGCCAAGTCGGAATCGGCCTACAGTCGCGACTTCCGCATGTTCGATTCCACCATTGGCGCCCGATTCCCCAACCCGCAGGTGATCAAGCGCTACGGCAACGACACCATGCCGGAAACCGCCGACAATGTGGCCAGCGATCTGGGCATCAGCCGCGAGGAAGCCGATGCCTTCGCCGCCTGGTCACAGCAGAAGTACCAGGATGCCAAGGCGGCCGGCTTCTATGATGAGGAACTGCTGGCGGTGGAAGTCCCCACCGGCCGCAAGACCCCACCGGTCACCGTGAACGAGGACGAGCATCCGCGGGCCGGAACCACGGCGGACGCCCTGGGCAAACTGCGCACGCTGTTCGAGGGCGGGGTGGTCACCGCCGGCAACGCCTCCGGTGTCAACGACGGCGCCGCGGCCCTGCTGGTGGGGACCCTGGAAGCCGGGGAACGGGCCGGAATCAAACCGCGGGCGCGCATCCTGTCTGGCGCCGTGGCCGGTGTGGAACCCCGGGTCATGGGGCTGGGCCCGGTGCCCGCCTCCCGCAAGGCATTGGAGCGCGCCGGCCTGAGCCTGGAGCAGATGGACGTCATCGAGATCAACGAGGCCTTCGCCGCCCAGGTGCTGGGCTGCACCAGGCAACTGGGCCTGGCCAACGATGACCCGCGGCTGAACCCCAACGGCGGCGCCATCGCCATCGGCCATCCGCTGGGTGCCTCCGGGGCCCGGCTTGCCCTGACCGCCCTACGCCAACTGGAGCGGATTCAGGGACGCTATGCACTGGTGACCATGTGCATCGGTGTCGGCCAGGGCATTGCCGCCGTGATCGAACGGGTATGAAGACGCGGCTGCCGGCGGTGGTCACCGCGCAGCCTGCACAACCAAGGTCATAACGACGAACGGCGGGACGCACGCCGTGGAGGACAGAGAATGAACCGTTTTCAGTGGGATGATGCGCTGCTGCTCGAACAGAGCCTGACCGAGGAGGAGCGCATGGTTCGCGACAGCGCCCGGGATTACTGCCAGGAACGGCTCATGACCCGTGTGCTGGAAGCCAATCGCCATGAACACTTCCACCGGGAAATCATGAACGAGATGGGAGAACTGGGCCTGCTGGGCCCCACCATCCCGGAGGAATACGGCGGTGCCGGCGTCAACCACGTGAGCTACGGGTTGATCGCCCGCGAGGTGGAACGGGTGGATTCCGGCTACCGCTCCGCCATGAGCGTGCAGTCCTCCCTGGTGATGCATCCCATCCACGCGTTCGGCAGCGAAGAGCAGCGCCAGAAGTACCTGCCGAAGCTGGCCAGCGGCGAATGGGTGGGTTGTTTCGGTCTCACCGAGCCGGACCACGGCTCCGACCCCGGCGGCATGAAGACCCGGGCTGAAGAAGTGGATGGGGGATTCCGGCTCAGCGGCGCAAAGATGTGGATCACCAACTCCCCTATCGCGGACGTGTTCGTGGTCTGGGGGAAGCTCAACGGCGTCATCCGCGGATTCATTCTCGAGAAGGGCATGGACGGCCTGAAGGCGCCGAAGATCGAGGGCAAATTCTCCCTGCGTGCGTCCATCACCGGGGAAATCGTGATGGACAATGTGTTCGTACCCAAGGAGAATCTGCTGCCGAACGTGGAAGGCCTGAAGGGCCCGTTCGGCTGCCTGAACAAGGCCCGCTACGGGATCAGCTGGGGTGCCATGGGATCCGCCGAGTTCTGCTGGCATGCTGCCCGGCAGTACACGCTGGAACGCAAGCAGTTCGGCCGCCCGCTGGCGGCCAACCAGTTGATCCAGAAAAAGCTGGCGGACATGCAGACCGAGATCACCCTGGGGCTGCAGGGCTGCCTGCGGCTCGGCCGTTTGATGGACAGCGGCGACTGGGCGCCGGAGATGATTTCGCTGATGAAGCGCAACAACTGTGGCAAGGCCCTGGACATCGCCCGCACGGCCCGGGACATGCATGGGGGCAACGGCATTTCCGACGAGTATCACGTGATCCGTCACGTGATGAACCTGGAGGCGGTCAACACCTATGAGGGGACCCATGACGTGCATGCGCTGATCCTCGGCCGCGCCCAGACCGGTATTCAGGCGTTTTCCGCGGAATGACCCACGGCGCATCCGGGTCCACGGGCCCGGGCGCGCAACAGGTTTGAAGACACGCCACACGATGGGAGGCATTCATGGATAACCACGAGGCCGTGGAACGCGAAAGCATGGAGTTCGACGTGGTGATCGTCGGCGCCGGACCGTCCGGGCTGGCCACCGCCTGCCGGCTGGGCCAGATCGCCCAGGAAACCGGCCAGGAACTCAGCATCGTCGTCGTCGAGAAGGGCTCCGAGGTTGGCGCCCATATTCTCTCCGGGGCAGTCCTGGAGCCCCGGGCGCTGAACGAGCTGTTCCCGGACTGGAAAGATCGTGGAGCACCACTGAATGTTCCCGTAAAAGAGGACGAAATCCTGTATATGCGCGGCCCGGAGAAGGCAAGCCGGGTGCCGGGCATGTTCGTGCCCAAGACCATGCACAACGAGGGCAACTACATCGTCTCCCTGGGCAATGTCTGCCGCTGGCTTGCGGAACAGGCGGAAGCCCTGGGCGTGGAAGTCTTTCCCGGGTTCGCCGCCGCCGAGGTGTTGTTCGATGACGACGGCGCCGTCTGCGGCATCGCCACCGGCGATGTGGGCATCGGCGCGGACGGCAAGCCCAAACCCAACCATGAGCCGGGCATGGAACTGCGCGCCAAGTACACCGTCTTCTCCGAAGGCTGCCGAGGTCATCTGGGCAAGCAGCTGATGGAGAAGTACCAGCTCCGCGAGGGCGTGGACCCGCAGCATTACGGGCTGGGCGTCAAGGAGCTGTGGGAGATCGACCCGGAGAAACACCGGGAAGGCCTGGTGATGCATAGCGCTGGCTGGCCGCTCACCGAATCCCGCTCCCTGGGCGGCGGCTTCCTGTACCACCTGGACAACAATCAGGTGGCGCTGGGACTGATCACGGATCTCTGCTACGAGAACCCCTACGTCAGCCCCTTCGAGGAAATGCAGCGCTGGAAAACCCATCCGGCGGTGCGCAAGTACCTGGAAGGCGGCAAGCGAATTTCCTATGGCGCCCGGGCCATTTCCAAGGGTGGGCTGCAGTCCCTGCCGAAAATGCACTTCCCGGGCGGCTTATTGGTGGGGTGCGATGCGGGAACGCTGAACTTCGCCAAGATCAAGGGCAGTCACACCGCCATGAAATCCGGCATGATCGCCGCGGAAGTGCTTGCCGAGGCCATCAAGGCCGGCCGGGCCAACGATGAGCTGAGCGAATACAAGGCCGCCTTCGAAGGAAGCTGGATCCACGAGGAGTTGCACAAGCAGCGCAACTTCGGCCCGTACCAGCACAAATTCGGCAACTTCGTCGGTTCCGGCCTGGCCGTGGTGGACATCAACTGGCTGGGCGGCCGCATGCCGTTCACGCTGCGGGATCCCAAGCCGGACCACGACACGCTGAAGCCGGCATCGGAGTGCAAACCCATCAACTATCCGAAACCGGATGGAAAGCTGACTTTCAACCGACTGGATTCGGTGTTCATCTCCAATACCAATCACGAGGAAGACCAGCCCTGTCACCTGCAACTCAAGGATCCGGACATACCCATCCAGACCAACCTGCCCAAGTGGGCCGAACCGGCACAGCGCTACTGCCCGGCGGGGGTCTATGAAGTGGTGGAGAATGACGACGGCTCCAAGCGCTTCCAGATCAACGCGCAGAACTGCGTTCACTGCAAGACCTGCGATATCAAGGATCCCACCCAGAACATCAACTGGGTGACGCCGGAAGGGGGCGGCGGTCCCAACTACCCGAACATGTAGGCCACACGACGGTTCGACCAGGCTTTCAACGGGGACGCAGTACGTCCCCGTTTTCTCGACCGTTTCAGGATGCACCCGGCGGTGACCGGCGAATCGGGAAATGGCGTCCTGCATGCCGCTGTCACGTCTTTGTCACAATTGATCGGTACCGTGCGCGCACAGGCGACTATGACAGCCGGGTGACAATCCGGCCTGAGAACCAGCGCATTGGAAATCGGAGCCCATGTCCAGAGCCGATTCTTCATCCGCACGTGATACGCAACCACCGGCCCTGAGCCGGCGTCGACCAAGGGAAGTCCCGGCCTGGCTTCGGGGCGTTTACGCAGGCCTGTGTCTGTACCTGTTCCTGGCGGCGCTGAACGTCCTGGGCTCGGGACTCGGCACCTTCGGCCGCAGCAGCGACTTCCTTGCCCAGGTGTTCGCGTACGGGGAAAACCCGTTCATCGCGCTGTTAGGCGGTGTCCTGGTCACCATGACCGTGCAGAGTTCCTCCTTCACCTCGGCGCTGATCGTCACCCTGGTGGCCAGCGGCGAGATGACACTGGGCACCGCGGTCTTCGCCATCATGGGGGCGAACATCGGCACGGCCGTCACCGGCGTCATCGTCGCTCTGGCGAACATCCGCATTCGACGCAACTTCCGCCGCTCCTTCACCGCCGCTCTCCTCCACGATTTCTTCAACATCCTGACGGTGGCGCTGATCTTTCCGCTGGAATGGATCAGCGGTCTGCTCCATGAATCCGGCCGCGGCCTGCTGACACGCCTGGCGGCCTGGTGCAGCGATCTGATCGGCCTGGAGGAAGTGGCGCGACCGGACAGCCCCGTGAAGGTGGTGACCGCGCCGGTGGTCAAAGGCATTGATGCGCTCGGCGCCTGGCTCATGCCCGGCGCCACCGGCGAGGGATTACTGGTGGCAGCCATCGGCCTGCTACTGATGTTCATCGCCCTGATCTTCATGGTGCAGAACCTGCGTGGAGCGCTGCTGCGCCATCTGGACGGCCTGTTCCGCACCTACTTCTTCCGCAATGATCTGCGCGCCTATGGCGTGGGCGTGATCTCCACGGTTCTGGTGCAATCCAGCACCATCACAAGCAGCCTGATGGTGCCTCTGGCGGGCGCCGGCGTGGTCCGCATCCGCCGGGTGCTCCCGTTCATGATGGGTGCCAATCTGGGCACCACGGTGACCAGCGTACTGGCCGCGACGGCCAACCCCATCGCCGCCGCCATGACCGTGGCGCTGTTCCACGTCATCTTTAATCTGACGGGTACAGCCATCTGGTATCCGCTCCGCCGCATACCGCTGAAAATTGCTACCTGGTATGGGGGGCTGGCCGGCCGACAGACCCGTTACGCCTTCGCCTTCCTGTTTGGCGTATTCTTAGTGATACCGTTGATCGGAATCGGACTCACCGAGCTGATCGGCACCCTGCGCTGAGACCAGCGCTGTTCGGCAGGTATTTTCGGATCCAGTGGCTCCCCGGAGGTTCTCAATGTTTCGACAGATCTACAGCGCCCTGACCTCGGAGAACACGATCAACCAGGCGTTCGAGGATCTGACCCGGATGCTGGAGCACGGCGCATGGATGTTCGACCGGGCCAACGAGGTCCTGCACAGCACGGTTCCCGCCGACCAGGTGCGGCAGCCACTGTACGACCGCGATCAGGCCATCAACGACCTGGAACGCTCCATTCGCCGCAAGGTACTGCGATATCTCACGGTCAACCCCGGCCACGACGTTGCCATCTGCCTGGCGCTGATGAGTGTGGCGAAGGACGCCGAGCGTATCGGCGATTACTGCAAGAACGTGTTTGAAGTGGGAGCGTTCTACACCGAAGGTTTCCACGTTCCGAAATACCATGAGCCGCTGGACCGGACGGCCGAGCAGATGACCCGGATGTTTGAACTGGTCATTGCCGCCACAAGGGACTCGGATGAGCGCCTCGCCCGCAAGGCGCTGGATTCCGCCGGCCAGATCCGGCGCCATTGCGACCGGCTGATCGAGGAACTGTTCCGGGACGAGGATCAGATCGCATTCCACGAAGCCGTGGCCTATTCGCTGTTGGCCAGACATTACAAGCGCGTGGCGGCCCACCTGGCCAACATCGCCACCGCCGTGATGGGTCAACTGGAGGATCTGGACTTCTACCCGGAGGATGATGAGGCGTCCGCGGACTGACGGCAGCGCATCCGCTGCGGGGCCGCAGGGCCTTGATCAGGGCAGGCCCCGGGAAGAAGGCGTAGCGCGTCCTGCCCGCCGCCCAACCGCCGCGGACGGACCCTGCTTTTGCTCCCGGCAGATGTCCGGATCACCCTCGCAAATGTCGCAGCGGCTACCCAGGCCGCCGCAGGACCCCTTGATCGTCTTGTCCGACAGGATCACGCCGATGGCCATGCCGGCGAAGAGCAAGGCGAACAACACGATGGTGACGATAACGGTGGTCAGCATACGACACCTCACACATCGGCCATGGACCACGGTACCCCCGGAACCGCCCGGGGGCAAACTGATCCGCACATCACCCCGCGCCAGCTTATGGGCGGCCGGAATCGTCGGAGATCCCTGCTGCGCAGGGCCTCCCACCGACGCTCGCAGTCTGCACCTTCTGACGCTGTCCAGCGCCGTCAGCCGCCGAAATCGTCATAGAGGACGTTCTCGGGTTCCACGCCCAGATCCCGGAGCATCTGCTGGCAGACCGCCAGCATCACCGGGGGGCCGCAGATGTAATACTCGCAGTCCTCCGGCGCCGGATGGTCCTTCAGGTAATTGTCGTAGAGGACCTGGTGAATAAAGCCCGTGAGTCCGGTCCAGTTGTCTTCCGGTAACGGATCGGACAAGGCCAGATACCAGGTGAAGTTGTCGTGCTCCGCCGCGAGTTTGTCGAACTCCTCCACGTAGAAGGCTTCGCGATAGGACCGGGCGCCGTACCAGAAACTGATCTTTCGCCGGCTTTTAAGGCGGAGCAACTGATCGAAGATATGGGAGCGCATGGGTGCCATGCCAGCACCACCGCCGATAAAGATCATCTCGGCGTCGGTGTCCTTGGCAAAGAACTCACCAAATGGTCCGAATACCGTGCACCGGTCCCCCGGCTTGAGGCCGAACACATAGGAGGACACCTTGCCCGGCGGCACCCCGGTATCAGGCGGCGGTGTCGCGATACGGACATTGAACTTCAGGATGCCGCGCTCCTCGGGATAGTTGGCCATGGAATAAGCCCGGATCACGGTCTCGTCGCTGCGGCACTCAAGGTCGAACAGCCGGAGGCTATCCCAGTCCTCCCGGTAGTCCGGGGGAATGTCGAAGTCGCGGAACTTCACATGGAACGGCGGCGCCTCCAACTGCACGAAACCGCCAGCGCGGAAAGCGACATCCTCCCCTTCCGGCAGCTTCACCACCAGCTCTTTGATGAAGGTGGCCACGTTGTCATTGGACATGACCTCGCACTGCCATTTGCGCACCTCGAAAAACTCCGGCGGCACGATGATCTGGAGGTCCCGCTTCACCGCCACCTGGCAGGACAGCCGGAAACCTTCGCGGATCTCCTTGCGGGTGAAATGCTCCTGCTCGGTGGGCAGGATATCACCACCCCCCTCCAGAACCCGGCAGCGGCACTGGCCGCAGGTACCACCGCCACCGCAGGCGGAAGACAGGTAGATCCCATTGGCGGCCAGGGTACCCAACAGCTTGCCGCCCCCCTCCGTCACCACGGCCTTGTCCGGATCATCATTGATATCGATGCGTACCCGACCGGTGGTCACCAGGCGGGTACGGGCCACGAGGATAATCAGCACCAGGGACAGGACCACGGCGGTAAAGGTGCCCACACCGAACAGGATCTCGAAGAACATGACACCTCCCAGCCAGTGTGCGCGGACACGCGTCTCCCGCGTGCAATCAGAGCTGCACTCCGGCAAAGGACATGAACCCCAGGGACATCAGCCCCACGATAATGAAGGTGATACCCAGCCCCTGGAGCCCGGCGGGCACATCGCTGTACTTCAGCTTCTCCCGGATCGCTGCCAACAGGACAATGGCCAGGGCCCAGCCCACACCGGCACCGAAACCGAACACCACGCTCTCGCCCAGGCTGTAGTGCCGTTCCACCATGAACAGGCTGGCGCCGAGAATGGCGCAGTTGACGGTGATCAACGGCAGGAAGATGCCAAGGGCGTTGTACAGGGCCGGCACGTACCGATCCAGGGTCATCTCCAGGATCTGCACAATGGCGGCGATCACGCCGATGTAGCAGAGCAGACCCAGGAAGCGCATATCCAATGACTGCAGGGCGGGAATCCCGGTCCAGGCCAGCGCCCCCTCGTCCAGCAGATGATGCAGAATCAGGTTGTTCACCGGCACGGTGATGGTCAGCACCACCACCACGGCAACACCCAGGCCCAGGGCGGTCTGCACCTTCTTGGAAATGGCCAGGAAGGTGCACATGCCGAGGAAAAAGGCCAGCGCCATGTTCTCCACGAACACGGCGCGGATGAACAGGCTCAAGTAATGCTCGAACACGTCAGAACGCCTCCACTGACCGGGAGTTCGGCGCGATCCTGAACTGGGGCTCCTCCACCTGGTCCGGTTTCCAGGCACGCAACAACCAGATAAAGGCACCGATCAGGAAGAAGGCCGCCGGCGGCAACAGCATGAGGCCGTTGGGGGCATACCAGCCACCCTCGGCGACAGGGTGCAGGATTTCCGCACCGGCCAGCGTGCCGGAACCGAGCAGCTCCCGCGACGCCCCCACAAACAACAGGACCACCGAGTAGCCCAAGGCGTTACCGAAGCCGTCGGCTGCCGCCATCCCCGGGGAATTGTTCATGGCAAAGGCCTCGGCGCGGCCGAGAATGATGCAGTTGGTGATGATCAACCCCACGAACACGGACAGTTGACGGCTGATCTCGTAGGCATAGGCCTGCAGCACCTGGTCCACCAGGATCACCAGCGAGGTGATAATCGTCATCTGCACGATGATGCGGACATTGGTGGGGATATGGGTGCGAATCAGGCTGACGAAGAAGTTCGAGCAGGTAAGCACGAATATGACCGCCAGACACATGGTGATGGTGGTCTGCAGCGTCGTGGTGATGGCCAGCGCCGAGCAGATGCCCAGAATCTGCAGGGCGATGGGGTTGTTGTTGAAGATGGGCTGGAACAGCACCTCTGTTGCTTTCGCTGCCGCCATATCGCCTCCTCGGGGACCGGAGTACCGCCCCCGCCTCAGGTTGTATCGTTGCCCCGGTATGGATCACGAAGACGTTCCAGGTAGGGACCATAGCCCTGATCGCCTACCCAGAAGCGCACCAGTCTGTTCACGCCCTCCGTGGTGATCGTGGCGCCACTCAGGCCATCGATCAGGTGCTCCCGGTTGGTGGCGCCGTCCGGCACGGCCCCCTTGATCACGCGGATTGCCACGGCCCCGTCGTCGTCCAGCAGCCGTTTGCCCTCCCAGACGGCCTGCCAGCGCGGATTGTCGATTTCGCCGCCCAGGCCCGGGGTCTCCCCGTGCTCGAAGAAACCGATACCGGCCACGGTGTTGGCATCCGGCTCCAAGGCCAGGAATCCGTACATGGTGGACCACAGGCCGTAGCCGTGAACCGGCAGGATGATGCGCTCCAGCTCTCCCGCCTCACTCCAGGCCAGGTACACCTCGCCCACATGGGGCTGCCGGCGGATGCCGGCCGGATCCGGGGTCACTGCCCGGCTCCTGGCCGGATCCCGGGCGGCCCGCATCGGATCATAGTCGGTGGGCATGTCCACGTAACGGCCGGTGCCGAATTCCACGAAACGGCGCTCAATACGCTCAAACGCCTCCCGGAGGTCCATGCCGGGCTCATACAGGCCGGCCGCCCGGAGGATATTGATCTGGCGATACTGCATCTGGTTCTCGTGCTGCGCCTCGCGCAGTCCCACCGAGGCCGTGGATACCACCACGGCACACACCAGGCAGACCAGAAAGGAGACCCGGATGGTGTTGGCGATGGAATCACGGTTTCCGGCCATGGGCTAGACCTCCTTGCGCCGCATGCGGCGCCGGATATTGGCCTGGACGACGAAATGGTCAATCAACGGCGCACACAGATTGCCGAACAGAATGGCCAGCATGACGCCTTCCGGAAACGCGGGATTGATCACGCGTATCAGAACCACCAGCACGCCGATAAGTACGCCGAAGATCCATTTGCCGGTGTTGGTCATCGCGGCGGAGACGGGATCGGTGGCCATGTACACCAGCCCGAACGCGAAACCACCCAGGGTCAGATGCCAGTACCAGGGCATGGCGAACATGGGGTTGGTGTCGCTGCCCACCAGGTTGAACAGTACGGCCGGCACGAACATACCCAGAAACATCCCCAGCATGATCCGCCAGGAAGCGATCTTGGTGATCAGCAGAATGGCGGCGCCCAAGGCGATGACCACGGCCGAGGTCTCGCCAATCGAGCCCTGGATGCCACCGAAGGCGGTATGCATCCAGGTCAGATCCACCCCGGCGGAGGTGCCGGCCACTCCGGTCAAGCCGGCGGTGTAATCCAGCTCCCCGGCTGCCGCCATGGCCAGAGGCGTGGCCCCGGAAAAGCCGTCCACCGCCGTCCACACCGTATCCCCCGTCATCTCCGCCGGGTAGGCGAAGAACAGGAACGCCCGCCCCACCAGGGCCGGGTTGAGAAAGTTCTTGCCGGTGCCGCCGAAAACCTCCTTGCCCACCACCACACCAAAGCTGATACCGAGGAACACCTGCCAAAGCGGGATCGTGGGCGGCAGGATCAGCGTGAACAGGATGCCGGTGACGAAAAAGCCCTCGTTGACCTCATGTCCCCGCTTCCAGGCGAACAGCCCCTCCCAGAGAAAGCCGGCCAGGTAGGTGACGACGAAAATGGGCACGTAGTACACCGCGCCGTGGAGGACGTTGGCGACAGCGCTGGTGTGATCGAAGCCGGTGTACAGGGCCACCAGATCGGTACGCCAGCCGGGGATGGGATCGTAGCCGAACGCGGTGATCTGGAGATTCGCCTGATAGCCGACGTTGTACATGCCGACCAGCAGGGCTGGCAATGCGGCGAACCAGACCGTGATCATGACCCGTTTCAGGTCGATGCCGTCGCGCACATGGGGCCCGGCGCGGGTGGTGCTGGCGGGACTGTACAGCATGGTATCGAACATCTCGTAGAAGACGTAATACCGCTGCAGCTTTCCACCCTCGTGGAAGTGCGGTGCGATGCGCTCGTCGATGAACTTCCGCAACCCCACGTCAACCCTCCACTTCAATGCGCGTGAGGTTATCCCGCAGAATCGGACCGTACTCGTACTTCCCGGTGCAGACGTACGTGCACAGCGCCAGATCCTCTTCCACCAGTTCCAGCGCCCCCAGCGCCTGCGCCGTTTCCGTATCTCCCACGACCAGGGCCCGCAACAACTGGGTGGGAAGAATGTCCAGCGGCATCACCTCCTCATACTGGCCCAGGGGGACCATGGCGCGCTCGCTGCCGTTGGTTGTGGTGGTCAGCCCGAACCGCTTCCACGGCATCAGGCGGGAAAGATAGATATTCATCACCGAATGCCGGTTGATGCCCGGGGACAGATAGCCAAGCAACTGCCGTTCGCGACCTTCCCGGAGCACGCTGATCTGGGTGGCCGGACGGCTCAGAAAGGCCACGGGGCCGTGGGCGTGGTGACCATGCAGGACGGACCCGGACACGATGCGGTTATCCCCCGCCTCCAGTTCGCCGGCCGTCAGCTCCTGCACCGAGGCGCCCAACCGGGTGCGCAGCAAGCGCGGCCGGCGCACCTGCGGCCCGGCCAGGGCCACCACCCGCTCGTAGTGGATCCGCCCGGTGGTGAACAGCCTGCCGAACGCGATCACATCCTGGTAACCCACCACCCAGACCGTGCGCTGCATGTCCACGGGATGCAGAAAGTGGATATGGGTTCCCGGATTGCCGGCCGGGTGCGGGCCGACGAACGTCTCCTCGCGGATGCGATCGTTTGCGAAGGACGGCAGCACGGAATCGGCGCCACGGCAGACCCACACCGGTCCATCGGTCAACCGGGTCAGCACGGTCAGTCCGTCCTGGAATGCGGACAGCGCCTCCCGGACCACGATCTCGGGGTTGGCGGCCAGGGGTGCGGTATCCATGAGAGAGACGAAGATGGCCTCCGGCACGGTGCCGGGGACCGGGACCTTGCCGAACGGACGGGTCCGGATCGCCGTCCACTCGCCCGAAGCGAACAACTGCTCCTGCGCCCGCTCCCTGGACAGCCGGGACAGGGCCACGGCGGGATGTGCCGAAAAGGTCTCTTCGTCGTCTCCGGCGAGATCGATCACCACTGACAGCAGCGTACGGCGTTCACCACGATGGATGGCACTGACACGCCCTGCTCCGGGCGCGGTGTAGCGGACGCCTTCCGTTTTCTTGTCCTCGAACAGCACCTGCCCCAGCCGGACCCGATCGCCCTCTCGGACATGCATGGTCGGCTTCATTCCGGGGTAGTCGGCTCCCAGCAGAGCAACAGAGCGCACCCTCGAACCCCGCTCTATCTCCTGAACCGGCGTACCCGCAATGGGTATGTCCAGTCCCTGTCTGATTTTGATCATGGTGCTATTCCCGGCGAACTGGTCCGGTTGATGAACCGCCCGGAATCGCGAACCTCTGGATATTGGTAAGAACAAGTATGGTTCACGGGACCGGCCTTACCAGTCCGGACGTTGCCTGACACCTGGGCTATCCTTGTCAGTACCTGCTGATCGACACGGAGGGACGTGTCATGGAGACGCCGCTAAAGGTCGTCCTCGGAGCAAAGGCCCTGCTGCTCGCCGAGCGGGGCGGTGCGCTGTACACCACCCGGCCGGAGATTCCCGCATCCGAGGCGATCCGCACCATGTGTGAACAGAACGTGGGCTGCGTGCTGGTGATCGACAACGCCCGGGTGGCGGGCATCCTGTCAGAGCGGGACGTGTTGAGGCGCATCGCCGATAAAGGCATCAATCCGGCTGAGGTTACGGTGGGCGATGTCATGACCAAGGACGTGTTCACCGTGGAGTCGTCATTGACCGTGGAAGAGGCGTTGGCCGAATGCACGAACCGGCGCATCCGGCATCTGCCCGTGGTCGATGGCAGAGAGTTGCTGGGGCTGCTGTCCATCGGTGATCTGGTGCGGTTCGCGCTCGACGACAAGGATCACGACATCGCCGACCTCATGCGCTACATCCACGGCCAGCAGATCGAAATCTGACCGGGCCCATGGCGCAGCGCGCGGAACCCGTTACAGTGGGCACACGTCGATGGCGGAAACGATCTGCAATTAAGTGCACACGATCAAGCTTTCAGGAAGCATGTCCGAAATCCGGTTCAATGCCAGACAGCTCCGTGACGCGCTGGGTGCCTTCTCCACAGGGGTGACCGTGGTCACCACACGGGCGGCCGACGGTTCGCCAGTAGGCATGACCGTCAACAGTTTCACCACGGTTTCACTGGAGCCGCCCCTGGTGCTGTGGAGCGCACACCGCGGCGTCGACCCGTTCGACGCATTCGTCAGCGCCGATCACTATGCGGTCCACGTGCTCCACGCCGGGCAACAGGGGATCGCCGATCATTTCGCCCGCAGTATTCGCGACAAATTCACCGGCATAAGGATCCGCTCCGGCATCCAGGGGCTTCCGCTGCTGGACGACTACACGGCACGCTTTCAATGTCGGGTGGAGCGCCGGCTCGAGGGTGGAGACCATGTCATGCTGCTGGGCCATGTGCTGGCATTCGACCACCAACCCGGCGAGCCACTGATTTTTCACGCCGGCGGCTATCATGGGTGCCGGGGAACGAACCAGGACCGACAAGCATGAATCCGCACCCACATCCGGGGAGGTATTACCCTACTCACTGGTCAACTTGACTGTCTGGCCTGTAAAAGTAATGTATTGTAGCCGTTACCATACGCCACCGAATTGAAGGCTGGAGGACACCATGGACTACCGCGCGCCCACCCGCGACATGCGCTTCGTGCTTACCGAGCTGCTGGACTTCCAGGCGATCAGCGAGCTGCCGGATTTCAGCGAGATAAGCGAGGATCTGGTCGCGGCGGTCCTGGAGGAGGCGGGACGCTTCACCGGCAACGTGCTGGCGCCGCTGAACCGGGTTAGCGATCAGGAGGGCGCCACCTGGAAGGACGGCGAGGTCAGCACCCCCACCGGCTTCCGGGATGCCTACGGTCAATACGTGGAAAGCGGCTGGAACTCCCTGCCCTGCCCCACCGAGTTCGGCGGCCAGGGGCTGCCAGCGGTGCTGGCATCCGCGGTGCAGGAAATGCTGCAAGCCTCCAACATGTCGTTCGCCCTCGGACCACTGCTCACCGCCGGCGCCATCGAGGCGCTGAACAACCACGGCTCGGACGCGCAGAAGGCCACCTATCTGCCCAAGTTGATCACCGGCGAGTGGTCGGGAACCATGAACCTCACCGAGCCCCAGGCCGGCTCGGATCTGGCCCAGGTCCGCTGCAGGGCGCAGCCCAACGGCGACCATTACCTGCTCCAGGGACAGAAGATCTTCATCACCTGGGGCGAACATGACTGCACGGAAAACATCATTCACCTGGTGCTGGCCCGTACGCCGGATGCCCCCCCGGGGGTCAAGGGCATCTCCCTGTTCATCGTGCCCAAATATCTGGTCAATGCCGATGGGGGTCTGGGCGAGCGCAATGACCTGCGCTGCGTATCCATCGAGCACAAGCTGGGGATCCATGGCAGCCCGACCTGCACCATGGCCTTTGGAGACCAGGAGGGGGCTGTCGGCTACCTGGTGGGTGAGGAGGGTCAGGGGCTGGCCTACATGTTCACCATGATGAACGAGGCCCGCCACAAGGTGGGCCTGCAGGGCCTGTCCATCGCCGACCGGGCTTACCAGCAGGCGCTCTGGTACGCCACCGACCGGGTACAGGGTAAACCGCTGGTGCGCAAAGGCGACGAGAAGAGCATCATCGGGCACCCCGACGTACGGCGCATGCTCATGACCATGAAAAGCGGTGCCGAGGCCATGCGGGCCCTGGCCTACGCCGCTGCCCACGCCATGGACCTGGCGCACCATCACGCCGATGCCCAGCACCGCCAGCAGGCGCAGGCGCGGGTGGACCTGCTCATCCCCATCGTCAAGGGCTGGTGCACGGAATTCGGCACCGAGCTGACCTCGCTGGGGGTTCAGGTGCACGGGGGCATGGGCTTCATCGAGGAAACCGGCGCCGCACAGCACTATCGCGATGCCCGGATCACGGCGATTTACGAAGGCACCACCGCCATCCAGGCCAACGACCTGATCGGACGCAAGACCTTCCGGGATCAGGGAGCCGCGATGAAGGCGTTGATCGCCGAGTTCCGCACCGATCAGCAGGCCCTGGAGCAGGCGGGCGGCGATCTGGCCCCCATGGCCGAGCCGTTGGGCCGGGCGCTGGATGGACTGGAACAAGCGGCCGAGTACGTGGCGACCACCCATGGGCAACGCCCTGAGGACACCCATGCGGCCTCTGTGCCGTATCTGATGCTGGCCGGCTACACGGCCGGCGGTGCCCTGATGGCTCGCGCTGCCCTGAAAGCCCGGGCAGCGCTGGATTCCGGCACCGGGGAAACACCTTTCTACGAGGCCAAGATCGTCAGTGCCCGTTTCTACACGGACCACCTGCTGCCCCGCGCCAACAGCCTGCTCCCGGCGATCCTGGCCGGCGGGCAGTGGACCAACGCGCTGACGGTGGAGCAGTTCCGCCACGCAGAGTAGCCCGACACCCGCTGAGCCTCCGCACACAGGCCGGGAGCCGCGCCAGCGCCTCCCGGCCGTTCCAGCCCAACGGCGGGCATCCCGGGGCCGAACCAAAAAGGCCTCCGGATGGAGGCCTGAGAACATCGATCCGTTCGGGGATCAGAGCGCCTGGACGTCGTCCGCCTGCAGGCCCTTCTGGCCCTGCACAACGTTGAATTCCACTCGCTGACCGTCCTCCAGACTGCGGAAGCCTTCACCGCGGATGGCACGGAAGTGGACGAACACGTCATCGCCGCCTTCCCGTGCAATGAAGCCATACCCTTTGGCGGCATCAAACCACTTCACGGTGCCCTGTTCTCGCTCTGCCATGATTCCTAAAACCTCTGATCAGGTGTGACACTACCTGCAACCCGGTACGGGCCGCCTCAAGCCTCGTAACCCGGCGATGCACGCACATCGCCGATGGGACAAAACACGGGACGGGAGTCTGAGCCTGCTGACGGGATTGTCGAGAGGAACTGCCCTGCCGGTCTTTGTCATCGAAGCCATTCTGATCCTACGCCCGGCAGGATAGGCAGGCAAGCCCCGGGGACGTTGATTTCCTTGAGAAAGCGCTTCCCAGGGAAGCGCTGATCGATTCCCACGGTGCTCTGCGGAGCCCTTTGAGCGCGCTGACAAGGCAGCGTTCGCAGGCAATGGCCGTGGTGCTTCCCTAGAATGCAACAGGGCCCCGTGATACGGGGCCCTGTCTGACAGTGCGGCGGGAAAACGACGCCGGGGTCAGGCTTCTTCCACGGCTTTCATGCTGAGACGCACACGCCCCTGACGGTCCACCTCAAGCACCTTGACCTTGACCACATCGCCCTCGGACAGTTTGTCCGCCACATTCTCCACGCGCTCGTTGGAGATCTGGGAGATATGCACCAGGCCGTCCTTGCCCGGAAGGATGTTGACGAACGCACCGAAATCCATCAGCTTGGCGACCCGGCCCTCGTAGACCTTGCCCACCTCGATCTCCGCGGTGATCAGTTCCACGCGGCGACGGGCTTCCTCCCCGGCCGCCTTGTCCACGGAAGCGATGGTGACGGTACCGTCGTCCTTGATGTCGATGGTGGCGCCGGTTTCCTCGGTCAACTGACGGATGGTGGCACCGCCCTTGCCGATGACGTCGCGGATCTTCTCCGGATCAATCCGCATGGTGATCATGCGCGGCGCGTACTCGGACATATCCTGCCGCGGCTCGGAGATGGCCCTGTTCATTTCCTGCAGGATATGCAGGCGGCCTTCGTTGGCCTGCTCCAGGGCCTTCGCCATGATCTCCCGGGTGATGCCCTGGATCTTGATGTCCATCTGCAGTGCGGTCACGCCCTGCTCCGTGCCAGCCACCTTGAAGTCCATGTCGCCCAGGTGATCCTCGTCCCCAAGGATGTCGCTGAGCACCGCGAACTGATCTCCCTCCTTGATCAGGCCCATGGCTATGCCGGAGACCGGCGCCTTGACCGGAACGCCGGCGTCCATGAGTGCCAGCGAAGTGCCGCAGACGCTTGCCATGGAGCTGGAACCGTTGGACTCGGTGATCTCGGAAACCACCCGGATGACGTACGGGCAGTCCTCGGGCTTCGGCATCACAGCCTGCACGCCGCGCTTCGCCAGACGGCCGTGACCGATCTCACGGCGCTTCGGGCCGCCCATGAAGCCGGTTTCCCCCACGCAGTAAGGCGGAAAGTTGTAGTGCAGCATGAAGGGCTCTTTACGCTCGCCCTCGATGGCATCGATGATCTGGGCGTCACGACCGGTGCCCAACGTGGTGACGACCACCGCCTGGGTTTCACCGCGGGTGAAGATGGCGGAGCCGTGGGTGCGCGGCAAGGCGCCAACCTTGATGTCGATGTGTCGTACCGTGCGGTTGTCACGTCCGTCGATACGCGGTTCGCCGGCCAGGATGCGGCCACGCACGATTTTTTTCTCCAGGCGCTTGAAGGCCGCCACCACGTGGTGGGCCGTGCGCACATCCGAATCCTCCTGGGCCAGTTGCTCCACTGCCTGGTCCCGCAGGGCGTTGACCCGATCATTACGCGCCTGCTTTTCGCGAATGGAGTAGGCCTCGCGCAGCGGATGCTCGAAGGCTGCGGCCAACTCGTCCACCAGGGCTTCGTCCTTGGCCGGCGGCTGCCAGTCCCAACGCGGCTTGCCGGCCTCGGCGGCCAGCTCCTTAATGGCCTGGATGGCCGTCTGCATCTGCTCGTGGCCGAACAGCACGGCATCCAGCATGACCTGCTCGGGCAGCTCCTGGGCTTCCGACTCCACCATCAGAACGGCATCCTCGGTGCCCGCCACGACCAGATCCAGTTGTGAGCTTTCCAGCACGCTGAAACCCGGATTAAGCAGGAATTCGCCGTTTCTGTACCCGACACGGGCAGCACCGATGGGACCATCGAACGGAATACCGGAAATGGCCAGAGCAGCGGAGGTACCAATCAGTGCGGGGATGTCGGGATCCACGTCCGGGTTCATCGAGATCACGGTGGCGATGACCTGGACCTCGTTGTAGAAACCTTCCGGGAACAGCGGGCGGATGGGGCGATCGATCAGTCGGGAGGTGAGGGTTTCCTTCTCGGACGGACGGCCTTCCCGCTTGAAGAACCCGCCGGGGATCTTGCCGGCGGCGTATGTCCGCTCCTGGTAATTGACGGTCAGAGGGAGGAAGTCACGCTGGCCCGCCTCGTCCTTCTTGCCGACCACGGTCACCAGGACCACGGTATCGGACATGTTGACCAGCACTGCGCCGGTGGCCTGACGGGCGATGGCGCCGGTCTCGAGTATGACGGTATGGTCACCGTACTTGAACGATTTGGTTACAGCATTCACTAGCGATTTTCCTCTCTTCTCCAAGGTCAGGGCCAGAGCACGCCCTTGCGTGCCGCCCCTTATTACCGGCGCAGACCGAGACGCTCGATCAGGCTCTGATAGCGGTCCTGGTCCTTGCGCTTCAGGTAGTCCAGCAGCTTGCGGCGTTGATTGACCAGCTTCAGCAGCCCCCGCCGGGAATGGTGGTCCTGCTTGTGTTCGGCGAAGTGGTTGGTCAGGTGCGCGATGCGATGGGTCAGCAGGGCCACCTGCACCTCCGGCGAACCCGTGTCGCCCGGAGAGCGCTGGTATTCCTTGACGATCTGGCTTTTCTGCTCGGCAGACTGAGACATGCGTTAAGCTCCTGGTATTCCGTGCCAATCCGAAGGCCGCATATTGTATCTGCGGCCGCCAGGTGTAACAAGCTAAATGCGGGTGGAGGCGATTGTTTTACCCGCCCACGCAACCCGGATCCGACTGTATTAGCCGTTTCGGGGCCACGCGTCCGTCATCCAGTATCTGCCCCATACCCATGAATCCGTCCGGTCCCCGCAGACGGACCCAGCCCCGGGCAGGCGCCCGCGGTACGAACACCGCCTGTCCCTGGCGCACGTAGTGGGCGGAATCGCCATCAAGCCGGACCTCGGGCCAGTGCAGCAGCCCCGCATCCACCGGCAGTAGCAGCGCATCCAGCCCGGACAGGTCTTCGGCCAGCGCAAGCACGGCATCCAGGGTATGCATCCGTGGATCGGCAAAGGGCCCCAGGGCGGTCCGGCGCAGGGCTGCCACGTGCGCCCCGCAACCCAGGGACGCGCCCAGATCCTCCACCAGGGAGCGGACATACGTCCCCTTGGAGCAATCCACCAGCAACTCCAGGTGGAGATCGGTCCGTTCCAGCAGTTCCAGCCGGTGAACGGTGACCTGGCGCGGGGCGCGCTCCACCTCCCGTCCTTGCCGGGCCAGTTTGTACAGCCGCTGGCCCTGGTGCTTCAGCGCCGAATACATGGGCGGGACCTGCTGTATGGTTCCGCGCAGGGCGGCCAGGGACTGTTCAATGAGCGCCGGGTCCAGCGACGGAACGGGCCGGGTCTCGATCACCTGCCCGTCCGCGTCACCGGTATCGGTGGTCTCACCCAGGCGCACGCGCACCCGGTACTGCTTGTCCGCATCCAGCAGAAAACCCGAAATCTTGGTGGCCTCTCCGAAACACACAGGGAGCAGCCCGGTGGCCAGGGGATCCAGGCTGCCGGTATGCCCGGCCTTGCGCGCGCGGTAAACCGCCTTGACCTTCTGCAGTGCGCGGTTGGAGGTCATCCCCGCCGGCTTGTCCAGCAGCAGAATACCGTCCACGGATCGCCGATTCCGCTTCTCTCTCACCATGGGACCCTGGCTTGGCTTCAATCGTCGTCGCGGGAGGTGTCGTCCCGCCGCTCCCCGGCCATGACCTGGTCGATGAGACTGGTCAGGTGGGCGCCGCGATCGAACGACGGATCGTGCTGGAAATGCAGTTGCGGCACTGTCCGCAGCACCATGCGCCGGCGCAGCTCCCGGCGCAGGAACCCGGCCGCGCCGTTCAGCGCTTCCGCCGCTTCCCGGCTGTGCTCCGCGTCGGCGCCGAGTACGGTCATGTAGACCTTGGCGTGGCCCAGATCCCGGGTCACCTCCACGCCCGAAACGGTCACCGAACCGCTGACCCGCGGATCGCGTACCGCGTCGCGAATGAGTTCCGCCAGTTCGCGCTGGATCTGATCGGCCACACGGCGGGTCCGGGGTGTTTGCCTGGCCATATGTTTCACCTGCCTGAATCCGGAAAAACAGCGGGCCCGACGGCAGTCCCGCCGGGCCCGCATGCGGGAACCCGCTTACAGATTGCGGGCCACCTCGATGCGTTCGTAGCACTCGATCTGATCGCCAACCTTGACGTCATTGTAGTTCTTCACGCCGATGCCACATTCGGTTCCGGAGCGGACTTCCTTGACGTCATCCTTGAACCGCCGGAGCGATTCCAGCTCACCCTCGTAGATCACCACGTTGTCACGCAACACGCGGATGGGGTTGTGCCGCTTGACCACCCCTTCCTCCACCAGACAGCCGGCAATGGCCCCGAGCTTGGAGGACTTGAACACATCACGGACCGTGGCCAGGCCGATGATCTCCTCGCGCACCTCCGGCTCGAGCATGCCGCTGATGGCCTGCTTCACCTGTTCGATGGCCTCGTAGATGATGCTGTAATAGTGCACATCCACCTCGGCCTCCTGGATCAGCCGACGCGCAGAGGCATCGGCGCGGACGTTGAAGCCGATCACGATGGCATTCGAGGCCAGCGCCAGGTTGATGTCGGACTCGTTGATACCGCCCACGCCGGCCTGGATCACATTGACCTTGACCTCGTCGTTGGACAGTTCCGTGAGCGACTGGGTCAGCGCCTCGGCGGAACCCTGCACGTCCGCCTTCAGCAGAATGTTCACCTGGCCAAGCTCGTTCTCCTTGAGCTGACCGAAGATGTCTTCCATCTTCGCCGCCTTCTGCTGCTGCAGCCGCTTGTCCCGCTGCCGCTCCTTGCGCAGCTCCGCCACTTCACGGGCCTTGCGCTCGTCCTGCACCACCATGACATCGTCGCCGGCGTTGGGCAGGCCGGATAGCCCCAGCACCACCACCGGGATGGACGGACCGGCGTCTTCCACCTGACGACCGTTCTCGTCCAGCATGGCGCGCACCCGGCCATACTCCACGCCGGAGAGGATCACATCGCCGCGCCGCAGCCGCCCGTTCTGGACCAGCACGGTAGCCACCGGGCCACGCCCCTTGTCCAGGCTTGATTCCACCACCACACCCGTGGCCGCGCAGTCGGCCACGGCCTGGAGCTCCAAGAGTTCCGCCTGCAGCAGGATGGCTTCCAGCAGCTCGTCGATCCCTTCCCCGGTCTTGGCCGAGACATGCACGAACTGGTGTTCGCCGCCCCAGTCCTCGGGAATGACTTCCCGCTGGGACAGCTCCTGCTTCACCCGGTCCGGGTCCGCCTCGGGCTTGTCAATCTTGTTGACCGCCACCACCAGCGGCACGCCGGCCGCCTTGGCGTGGCGGATGGCCTCCTCGGTCTGCGGCATCACGCCGTCATCCGCGGCCACCACCAGCACCACCACGTCAGTGATCTTCGCACCCCGGGCGCGCATGGCGGTAAAGGCCTGGTGCCCCGGCGTATCCAGGAAGGTCACCATGCCGCGCTCGGTCTCCACGTGGTAGGCCCCGATGTGCTGGGTAATCCCGCCGGCCTCGGAGTCCACCACCTTGTCCCGGCGGATGAAGTCCAGCAAGGAGGTCTTGCCGTGGTCCACATGGCCCATGATGGTGACCACCGGCGCCCGCGGCGTCTTCTCGCCTTCCGGCGCGGCGACGCTGGCCATCATCTCATCTTCCAGAGCCGACTCGCTGACGATCTTCGGCCTGTGACCCATTTCCTCGACCAGCAACACCGCCGTGTCCTGGTCGATGACCTGGTTGATGGTGGCCATGACGCCCTGTTTCATCATTTCCTTGATCAGCGCCGCCGCCTTGACGCTCATCCGCTGGGCCAACTCGCCCACGGTAATGGATTCGGGGATCTGAACTTCCCGCACCACCGGCGCAGTGGGCTTCTCGAAACCGTGCTGGAGCTGCTTGGCAGCACCTTTCCCGTCCTTGTCCTTGCGCTTGCGCTTGGCTCCACCGCGGGCTACACGCAGCTCGTCCCGCTCGCCGACCACCCGGGCCTTCTTCGCCCGGCCGGCGCGCCGCCGACCCACGTCTTCCTCCTCGCTGGTCCGCGCTGCCTTGCCCTTGGGCTTGTCCTTGTTGCGGCGCCGCTGCTCCGCCTCGGCCTCCGCCTCCAGTGTGGCAGGGTCCGCCACCGGCGCCGGCTCCTCGGCGGGCGCCCCCGCTTCGGCCTGCTCTTCCGGCAAGTCGGCGGCCGGCTCCTGGGCTTCTGGTCCGGTGGTTTCCTGAGGTTCGGCCTCGGCCGCGACCTGATCGGCCGGCGTCGGCTCTTCGGCCGTCGCACCCGGCTGCGCCGGCGCCGCCCGGTGCTGCGCCCCCGGCGCGGCCTGGCCCAGCGACACCCACAACGGCTGGGCCTGGTGCCCCAGACGGGCGGGCTCCTCCTGGCGCGGG
>JAFIFU010000104.1 GCA_020831885.1 Ectothiorhodospiraceae bacterium | reverse complement strand
CCCCCGCCCCCCCGGCCGGCGGCCCGTGTACCCCCGGGCGGCCGGGTTGCCCGGCACGCCCTTTTTGGGTTACCGGCTGCGGCGCTTCTGCAGTGCCTCGCGGGCGTTGCGGGATTCCTCCGAGCGGAGGAGGCGCCCGAAGATCACCTGCTCCTCCCGGATCGCGTCCGCCACCGCCGCCTCCCGCGCGGCACGCATCAGGCGTTTGCTCTGACGCATCGCATGGGGCGGTTTCGCCGCCAGCGCCGCCACCTTTTCAGCCACCCGCTGGTCCAGGTCGGCATCCGCATACACCGCATTCGCCAGGCCGCACTCCAGTGCCTGCGCCGCATCCAGCGGCTCACCCATCAGCAGCAGCTCCGCAGCGCGGCGTTCGCCGACCATCGCCGGAAGCAGCACGCTGGAGCCGGCCTCCGGACACAGCCCCAGATCGATGAACGGGGTCCGCAGCGTGGCGGACCGGCCCAGATAGACGAAATCGCAATGCAACAGCAGCGTCGTACCAATACCCAACGCCAGCCCCTGCACCATGGCCACCACCGGCTTCTCGCATGCGCGCAGGGCGAAGATGAAACGCATGCCGGGACTCAGCGCCGGCTCCGGCCCCTCCGCGCGCTTGCGGAAATCGTCCAGATCGGCGCCGGCGGTGAACACGCCACTGCCGCCGCGAAGGACCACCACCCGCACGTCGTCCCGGTTCCCGGCCTCGCCGAGGGCGGCGGTGAGCGCCGCGTACATGTCGGCGGTCAGGGCATTTTTCTTTTCAGGCCGATCCAGCGTGAGGGTCATCACGCTGTCGGCCACCTCCATTCCGACGTGCTCGGTCATGGCTGTGGCTTCCTCCGGTTGCCGGACAGTGCCCGCCAGCATACACGAGCGGGAAAGGAACCCGACACGGAGTCCCGCCGCGGGAACCGGCGGCGGGACCGTTCAGCCTGGTGTCCCGTAATACTAGTTGTACAGAACCTTCGGCAGCCAGAGGGCGATTTCCGGTACGTTGTAGAGGATGATCATGGCGATGAACACCATCCCCAGGAACGGGAATATTCCCCGGAATATGTCCATGAGCTGGATATGCGCCGGCGCAATGCCCTTGAGGTAGAAGGCGGACATGGCCATAGGCGGGGTCAGGAACGAGGTCTGGATGTTCAGCGCCACAAGTACCCCGAAGAACAGCGGATCGATCCCGAACAGGGGCAGCAACGGCAGGAAAATGGGCACGAAGATAATGATGATCTCGGTCCATTCCAATGGCCAGCCCAGCAGGAAGATGATCAACTGGGCCAGAATCAGGAACTGCAGCGGTGTCAGATCCAGGGCCAGCACCCAGTATTCGATCACCGAGTGCCCGTCCAGCAACGAGAACACGGAGGAGAAAATCCAGGCGCCCACAAACAACCAGCACACCATGGCGCTGGTGCGGGCCGTCAGGAACACCGCTTCCTTTAGGCGGGCAAGGGTCAACTGCCGATAGGCCAGGGCCAGGCAGAGACCGCCCAGCGCTCCGATACCCGCCGCCTCATGGGGCGTCGCCAGGCCGAACAAAATGGCTCCCAACACCGACAGGATCAATACCGCCAGCGGTACGAAAGACGTGAGCAGATTCCAGTAGATGGTCAACACCGGCACATTGGCCTGTTCCGGGGGCAGCTTCGGCGCGATCTTCGGATTCAGCCAGCCGCGGGCCATCACGTAGATCATGTACAGACTCGCCAACAGCAGTCCTGGCAGCAGCGCAGCCGCGTAAAGCCGCACCACGGAAACCCCGGCCATGGCGCCGTACAGAATCAGCATGATGCTGGGCGGGATCAGGATGCCCAGGCAGCCACCCGCGCAGATCACGCCGCTGGCGAGCTTCTTGTCGTAGCCGGCGTTGAGCATGGCCGGCAGCGCAAGCAGGCCCATGAGAGTCACCACCGCGCCGACGATGCCCGTTGCCGTTGCAAACAGGGCACAGGTAGCCAGGCTGGCCACCGCCAGCGAGGCAGGAACGCCCCGGGCGGCCTGCTGCAGGCTGAAGAACAGGCGATCCAGGATGTTCGCCCGCTCCACGATGTAGCCCATGAACAGGAACAACGGTACGGCGATGAGTACATCGTTTGACATCACGCCGTAGGCCCGCTGCACCAGCAGGGTGAAGATGATGTCGCCGATGGCCATGTAGCCGAAGATCACGCCCATGGCGATAAGCGTGAAGGCAATGGGGAAGCCCAGCATGATGATCAGCACCAGGATCCCCAACATGAGCATGCCGAGCTGGGGATCTGTCATGTCCGGATCTCCTCGATTTCGTCGGCCTTCTGGACGGGAACAACCTCCTTCACATCATCGAGTCGGGCGGGCCAGTAGCCGTTCTTGATGCACAGGATGCAGCGGGTCACCTCGGCGATCCCCTGAAGCGCCAGAAACGCGCCGCAGATGGGGATCACCGACTTGAAGTGGTAGAGAGGCGGCCCTCCAGGACTGAAGGGGCTGCGTTCACCGATTGCCCAGGACATGGCGGCGAAGAAATACCCGGAGTAGATCAGGGCAAGCACGCCCGGGAAGAAAAAAACGAAATAAAGAACCAGATCCACACCGGCCTGTACCCGCACCGGCAGATGCCGGCTGACCACGTCGGCCCGCACGTGGGCATTCCGTGACAAGGCATAGGCACCCGCCATCATGAACAGCGAACCGTACAGGATATAGGCCGTGTCATAGGCCCACGCGGTCGGCGAGCGCATCACGTAACGCATGAAGACTTCATAAGTGACCACGAAGGTCAGTATGAGGATCGCCCAGGCGAAAACCTTGGCCACCCAGGTGCTGATATGGTCGATGAAGAAGAGGAACTTCTGCATGGGAACTCCGAACACGGTGCCGGGCATGCCGGCACGGCTTGTACTCAGAAAAGGTCCTGCATGTGCTGGCAGGACCGCGTTCCCGGTCCTGCCAACACATGCCGGTCCTCAACCCACTCACAAACCGGTTCAGAGGCGGATGGACTCCGCGTCCGGCGCACGCCCGAAGAAATGCTCGTAAGCCGGTTCCTTGGGCGCATCCCCCTCCAGATGGAAGGCCACGGTTTCCTCGCAGAAGGCCCGTTGCGACTCGATAACGCGCTTGAAGAACTCGTCCCGCGCCGATTCCTGCTCGATCACCTTGTCCCAGGCCTCCAGCTGCGCCTGCAGGATGGAATCCGGCGTTATGTAGGTCTGGACGCCTTCCTCTTCCCGCATCTTGCGCAGATCTTCCGGATAGCGCCGCATGGCCTTCCAGTACATATCCGACGAGGCGGCTTCCGACGCGTACTTCAGGATGGCCTGCAGTTCTTCCGGCAGCCCCTGGAACTTGCGGCGGTTGAAGATGATCTCAAAGCACTCGCAGTCCTGGTGATAGCTGCGCAGCATCCACACCTTGCTGACGTCCGGGAACCCCAGTAAGCGGTCCGATGAGGGATTGTTGAACTCCG
Organism: Ectothiorhodospiraceae bacterium; assembly: GCA_020831885.1. Classification (GTDB taxonomy): domain Bacteria; phylum Pseudomonadota; class Gammaproteobacteria; order Nitrococcales; family Aquisalimonadaceae; genus LSCE01. The sequence goes on along the minus strand of JAFIFU010000104.1, from coordinate 3,249 downwards.
CACCGTCCAACAGCCCCCGGTCCATGGCCGGAACGATGTCCGCACCGCCCATGATCGTGACAGCGGCCCCGAACTCCCGCATGAGATCCGCCGCCAGGCCCACCGTACGATAACGCATACCGCGCAGATCGCCGGGCTCCCGGATCGGCTCCTTGAACCAGCCCAGCGCCTGTGTGGGCATGGGGCCGGTCAGGAAACCCACCAGGTCCACCTTGACGATGTCATGGAGCAGTTCGTTATAGAGTTCCTGTCCTCCCCCGTACTTCTGCCAGGCGAGGAACTGGTGCGCATCCCAGCCGAAGGGCGGCGGCGTGCCGAACAGCGAGAAGGCCTTGTGCTTGCCATACCAGTAGGCGGAAACACCGTGGCCGCCGTCCAACGCCCCCGCAATCACGGCGTCCTGCAATTGCAGCGCACCCACTACCGCCCCGGCCGGCAAGAGACTCAGCCGCAGGCGGCCACCGGACATCTCGTTGACGATGCGGGTGTAGTCGGAGGCGAACTCGTGGAAGATATCCTGGCTCGGCCAGGTGCTCTGAAAACGCAGGGTTGTGGTCTCGGCCCTGGAGATCATCGGGAAACCCGCCGCTGCGGCGCCCACCGCGGCCGCCGAACCGATCAGGAACCTCCGCCGGGATTCGGTGGCGGGCTGTTGTGCATCATCCGGACGCGCTGCGTTATCGGTCTGTTGTTCAGTCATGGTGCTCCTCCAACCGTAGTGTCCCTGTAGCCAGTTGTTCTCCGTGTGCTGGCTTCGTGATGGCACGGCGTGGACGTGATCACGCTCGGCAACCAGGCGGTTGGAGAGGGTGGCTGGGTCGGCGCCGTGTCATTTGGGTATAGACGGCCGATCCCGGCGCCGCAAGGCGGCACACCAGCTTTATTATTTTGCAAAGCAGCAATTTACGGCGCCCGCACCGTACCGGCGATCGCGAAATTCCGGTTTCCCTCGGAAAAGAAGATGTCCGGCGCGCCGCGGAAATCCTTGGTGGCGGCACACACCCGCGAGAACCCCGGTGCCCGGCCGCAGGATGGCGTGCCAGCGGCTCGGTATCGTCCTTCAGGCTTCCGGGGGTCACCACGCCGAGCCATCCGCTCTCCATTCAGCCCGGTCCGGGTATCGGGCAGCCAGGGGCGTGGGCGCTTGACCGGGAAATGGATCTGTTCTAAACCTCATTGTCGGACAAACCGACAAAGGCAAGCCGCCATGCGCTGTACAACCGTGCGCCACCGTGGGGGCCCACCGGATGAGTGAGCCGCAGAAGCTGCACCTTCCCCGGCTACAGGTCCATGCGGCCTACGACTTGGTCTGGCGTGAGCTGGAAAAGCGGATTGTCGACGGCACGCTGCGGGCCGGCGACCGGCTGCCCACGGAGATGGAGCTGGCGGAACGATTCGGCGTCAACCGTTCCACGGTGCGGGAGGGCATCCGTCGGCTGGAAAGCGAGGGCCTGGTGCGCCGGGCCGCCGGTCGCCGCCTGGTGGTCAGCCTGCCCGGGCGCAGCGACCTGGCACCCCGCACCAGCCGCGCACTGATGTTGCATCAGGTCACTTTCCGGGAACTCTGGCAGGTGGCCATGGTGATGGAACCACTGGCGGCGCGCCTGGCCGCCGATGCGGCCACGGCAGACGACCTGGCCGCCATGGCGCGCAACCTGGAGGAAACCGAACAGGCGCTCCGCCAGGGCCGCTCCCCCGCCCGCCTGGATACCGAATTCCAGAATCTGGTGGCGCAGAGCGCCAAGAACCACGCCCTGGCACTGTCCCGGGAACCCATCGGCCTGCTGCTGTACCCGGCGATGGAAGCCCTGGTCCCCCTGGTGCCCCAGGCCGGTCCGCGACTCCTGGTGGCGCACACCCATATCTACCGGGCGATCCGGGACGGCGATGGCGACACCGCCTTCCGCTGGATGGAGAAGCATGTGGCGGATTTCCGCCGTGGCTATGAACTGGCCGGCCTGCCCCTGGATGCCCCGGTGCGCATGCCGAAATCCGGAGGAGCATCGGAGGAGTAGACGGATAATTCATAGAAGCAGGACGCATGGAGCATCCCCTGCACTCGGCGCACCCGCGCCACGACACAGCAGAGCCGCAACAGCGGCCACTGGAGGAGACCATGAAGCACCAACTGAAACAGTTAGCCATCGGTACCGCAGCGGCGCTGGCCCTGGGCGGGACGGCGGCAGCCCAGACCCTGACCATCTCCGCCGGCATCTCCCAGCCGCATTTCTGGGTCGGCGGCCATATGGACGTCTTTGCCGACGCCGTGGAGGCCGAGACCGATATCCGGTTCACGCGCTTCTACGCCGGTGAACTGGTCGGCATCGGCGGCGAACTGGATGCCTTGCGGGACCGCGTCATCGATGTGGCCGCCCCGCTCCTTGCACCCTACCATGAGGGGCGTTTTCCACTGTCGGACATCACCCAGTTGCCCACCTACAACACCGACTCCCGCATGATCACCCGCGCGTTCAATGCGCTGATGGACTCCGACGAGGAGATCACCGACGGCAAGACGTTCTACGACTACGAGCTGGGAGACAAGGGACTGAAGGCCTGGGGGCTCGGTGCGACCGCGCCCTACGCCATTTCAACCACCGGCGACGAGTTGACCGACCCCGACGACTTGCGCGGATTCCCGATGCGTGCCGGTTCGGCATTGCACACCGTGGTCCTGCAGCAGCTGGGCTTCACACCGGTCACCATGCCGGCTGCCCAGGCCTACGAGGCGCTGTCCCGTGGCACCATTGACGGCATCATCCTGTCCATCGGTGACTGGGTGAACTATTCGTTCGAAGAGCTGCTGGAGTACACCATCACCGATGTGGCCATCGGCCACTGGCAGAGTTACCTGGCCATGACCGAAGACCGGTGGAACAGCCTGACTCCGGAGCAGCAGGAAACCATTGACCGAATCGCCCGGGAAACGACCCTTCGCAATGCGGAGACCATCGACGCACAGGACCACGAGGTCATCGAGATGACCCGTGAACAGGGTGCGCGATTCGTCCCGGTGACCGACCTGCCCGAAGCGATGCAGACCCACATCGCGGAGGCGTCCACCAATACCTGGATCCAGTGGATCGAAAGCCTGGAGCGGGACGGCCATCCGGCCCGCGCCACTGCCACCCTGTGGGCCCGTTTGGTGGTGGCCGAGGGCGGTGAGCTTCCGGACGGCGTCGCCGAGTATCTCGGCCTGGATCTGTAAGTCGGGTCGGTGACGCCGGGGCCCGGATGGCCCCGGCGTCA
>JAFIFU010000033.1 GCA_020831885.1 Ectothiorhodospiraceae bacterium | reverse complement strand
CAGGGATCTCCGACAACACCAGCAGGACGTTTCGGCTGTGCCCCGATCCGGCGGACGTGCCGTCGGTGATCCGCCCTACGGGCGGCTACCGACCTACGGTTCCGAGGCGATGCCGCTCAGTAGGATTTGGGCAAGCCAAGCACCTTCTCGGCGATAAAGCACAGAATCAGTTGCGGGCTGACCGGGGCGAGACGGGGAATCCAGGACTCCCGCAGATAGCGTTCCACATGGTATTCCTTGGCGTATCCCATGCCGCCATGGGTGAAGATGGCGTTCTCGCAGGCCCGGTAACAGGCTTCCGCCGCCAGGTACTTGGCGCTGTTCGCCTCGGCGCCGCAGGGCAGGCCCTGATCGTACAGCCAGGCAGCCTTCTGCACCATGAGGTGGGCCGCCTCCAGTTCCATCCAGGATGTGGCCAGGGGGTGCTGGATGCCCTGGTTCTGGCCGATAGGGCGGCCGAACACCTCCCGTTCGGTGGCATAACGGGTGGCGCGCTGGAGCGCCGCGCGCCCCAGCCCGACGGCTTCGCTGGCGATCAGGATACGCTCCGGGTTCAGCCCATGCAGGATGTATTCGAACCCCTTGCCCTCTTCCCCGATCCGGTCTTCCGCCGGAATGCGCAAACCATCAATGAAGACCTGGTTGGAGTCCACACAGTGCCGGCCCAGCTTCTCGATCTCGCGGACTTCCACCGCACTGCGGTCCAGATCGGTGTAGAACAGGGTTAACCCCTGGGTGCCGCGGCTCTCCTCCACCGGCGTCGTGCGCGCCAGCAGCAGGATCTTGTTGGCCACTTGGGCGGTACTGATCCAGATCTTCTGGCCGTGGACGATGTAGTCATCCCCGTCACGGAGGGCACGGGTCTTCAGCTTCAGGGTGTTCAGGCCCGTGTTGGGCTCGGTGACCCCGAAGCAGGCGCGGTCCTTCCCCTGGATCAGCGGCGGCAGCCAGCGCCGCTTCTGTTCCTCGGTACCGAACACCACCACCGGGTGCAGGCCGAAGATGTTCATATGCACGGCCGATGCCCCGGAAAGGCCGGCCCCGGTTTCGGCAATGGTGTGCATCATCAGAGCTGCTTCGCTGATGCCGAGGCCGGCGCCACCGTAGGCTTCCGGCATGGCGATCCCCAACCAGCCGGATTCCGCCAGGGCCCGGTGGAAATCATCCGGAAAGCCCCCTTCCCGGTCCTTCTTTAACCAGTAGTCCGCGTCGAAGGGCTTGCAGAGGCGTTGGACGGCCTCGCGAATCTGTTCATGCTCCGGGGGTGAAGCGAAGTGCATGGAGCGACTCCTCCTGATGGTCATGCGGTATGGACAACGCACACGCGTACCGATCATACGCCAGTTCGTTGCCGGATGACCTGTCGCCCCATTATTGAGGTGGCGGGGGCCGAAAACGGAGGCGGGGGGGCCGGGGCGGATGGTATCCCGGCCACCGTGTGTTCAGTGCACGACTTCCGGGACCCGCAGGGCGGATCCGCCTCCCCCGGCCTGCTCCCCTGCCGGCAACTGCCAGCCCCTGGCCAGGAGTTGCCGTGCGATGCTGGTGGGCAGCCGTGGACGCCGCATGCCTTCCGCCAGCCAGCGGCCGCTGGGCCCGATATCCCGTTCCAGGAGGAACGGGACAACGCGCTCCGCGTGTTCCCGTTGGACGACGCAGTCGAATACCCGGACCTCCTCCCGGGCACGCGCCGCATTCCAACGGTAGGGCAGTGACCAGACCCGGGACAACATATCCGGGTTACCGCTGTTGGCGGCTGCCAGCAGCAGGTATTCCGGGGCCAGGGACATGCCTTCCGGATGTACGCCGCGTTCCAGCAGGAACCGTAGCTTGGCCGTGTCCCCGGAGGCTGCGGCGGCGACCAGATGATCGGGGTCGCAGCGGGCGCCGGCTTCCACGGCGGCCGCGATCACCGGCATGGGGGCCTTGATGAGGATCATGGTCAGCAGCGTGGGGCGGAGGCTGCCGTCCGCGGCCCGCCGCTGATACCCGGTATCCACGTAACCGGAGCGCAGCGCCAGCAGGAACGGGCGCCAGTGCCCCCGCAGATTGCCCAGGCGGATCATCTCGATCACCTGCGGGGTCGGGATGCGAGCGCCCTCAACCACTGCCGGCGTCGCCCCGGCGGGGTGCTGTTTCCTGGAGCCATGGGAACAGGGCTTGTCTGGATCTGGTCTCGACATGCTGGTTTCCTTCCTGAAGACTGGAGAATCCGGATGTATCACCGGCCGGTTTCGGGGAATCCAAAGAGCCGTGCCACTCCGAGCCGCGCTGCTCCCGTTCCCGCAGCGTCTCGGCATCCCAGTGCAACGGATTGTCGATCAGTACGCCCAGGAGCAGGCCGCCCACCAGTAACCACCACACGAGATTGTTCGGTTCACGTCTGACATTCACGGTGAGCTCTCTCCCTGGCTGCCTGTGCTCCTGCCCCGACGTGGGCTCCGCCAACGCTGATCACGCCCAAGCGGGGCGGCCCGCAGGTGGATGACTCCCGCAACCGGCCGAGGGGAGGCATTCACCGGGTTATGATAAACACAAATGCGAATCATTCGCAATAAAACTTCTGAAGGATCCCCCTGAATCTCCGCATCATGGCGATATATGCGGATGCCCAGTCCGCCGGCACCCGTGCGCGTCGTTGCGGCGCGGTTCAACCCCGGGCGTGATCCCGCTCAGGGCACAATCTGTCGTGCGACATCCAGATAGGCCCGGCCATGGCGCCTGGCATCCTCGTAGCGTGCTGTCTCCGAGGCCAGGTGCAGTTCCTCCAGTGTGTCTGCCAGGGCATCCAGATCCGCGATGATCTTCTCCAGGGCGTTTTCCAGCGTGTAGGTGAGTTGGTGGATGCGGACCATGTCCTCATCGGTGAACTGGTCTGTATCCAGAAGTGCCGCGAGTCGGCCGTTGTACTCGGAGAAATTGGTCAGCGCGTCCTCCAGGGTGTTGGCCGGGAGCCCCTGGAAGTGATCGGGACGCTGGTCCGCAAGGGCGGTGGTGGGGCCCGCGAGTGCGATGCATATGGCAAGGGTGAAGAGGGTGTGTTTCATGGGGGCCTCGTCTGTCAGGCGGGAAGCGTTTCGCAGAGAATCATATTCGGAATGCTTCTCATTAACAAATAAGGAAGCGCTTCCTCAAGTGAACTGGCGGGTGATACCCAGGCGCTGTTTGAGGCGTTCGCATTCCGGAGATGTTTCCTCGCCCTGAGCGACCAGGGCGGCCAGACGCATGAGCGGTAATCGGACGTGAACCGCGCCCGCCGGCAACTGGTGTGTCGCCCCGATCAGTTGCTTGAGTGATAACGGCAGGCGGAACTGGGTTTTCAGTCGCGCCCCGAGTCGGGCTGATTGGGATTTCAACGCCGTGTCCACCACCGCCTCATCCAGGCTGCCGCCGTTGTCGATATGCTGTTGCGCGATGCTGAGCACGCCAAGTTCGCCGGTCTGGTGCAGCATCCCGGCAGCAACGCATTCGTCTTCGTCCAGACCGAGTTCCTTCGCCAGGGCCACCGCCGTTTGCGCGATACGATCTCCGGTTTCCAGGAACTTGCTTGCCCGCCCCTTGAGCGCATCGCAGCGCAGCCGTGCGGAGGGATCCAGGGCGGATGCCAGCGCGATGTCCAGCGCCACCCGGGCACCGAGAACCCGAAGTGCGCCCGGGAGGGAGACCACCGGATCCGGGCCGCGCCGAAGGTAGCCGGCGTTGGCGAACTGGATCAAACGGGCGTGAAGCACCGCGTTTCCTCGCCAGGCTGACCCCAGCTCGGAGAGTGACAGCGTGTCCATCCGGTTCCTGAGTGCCAGAACATCGGTCAGCTCTGTGATGTTGAACAGCGTTGTACCGTACCTGACGGCGTGATCCAGTTGCGCCGGAAAGGTGCTGCTATCCGATTCAGCCACCGGCGCAGAGGTCTGGCTGCCGGGAATCAGCGCGCTCAGCCGTTCCCTGACTGCGTCCACCTGGAACGGCTTGGTAATGTATGCAGAGACTGCGTGCTTGGCGGCAGCAATGACGCTGTCCCGATCCGATTGGGCGGTCACGATGACCACAGGTGGCGTTACGCTGGCCTTGCGGATGTGTTTGATAAACGTCAGGCCGGATCCGTCCGGGAGGTTCCAGTCGCACAGCACCAGGTCCGGCGGGGCGGATCGCCACAGATCAAACGCTTCAGCCAGGGTCGCCGCCCTGAATGCTGTCGGACGGGCAGGCAAACCCTCCACAATGAGCGCGAGCAGGTCCGCCACCAGGTCGTCTCCGTCGACGATCAATACACGCATCCTGGTCTCCGGTTCTTTCCGAGAGCTGATATTATACTCATGTACAGGAATAGTACGTGTTTTGTATACAAAGATTCCGGAAGATCACCACCTTCAAGGACAGATTCATGAGGCACAGCATGAACATCCCCGGCGAGATCGGCATGTCACTGGAGGAGCTCCTCACTCCCTGTCTTGTCGTGGATCTGGACGCGTTGGAGCGGAACATCGCGCGCATGGCCGCATACGCCATTGGCCAGGGTGTGGGGTTGCGGCCCCATGCGAAGACACACAAGAGCCCGGATATCGCCTTGCTGCAGATGGCGCACGGTGCCGTGGGCGTCTGTTGTCAGAAGGTCAGCGAGGCCGAGGCCATGGTCCGCGGCGGGGTGGGCGATGTGCTGATCGCCAACCAGGTGGTTCATCCGCGCATGCTCGATCGTCTCGCCCGGCTGGCCGGGGAAGCCGCGGTGGGCGTTTGCGTGGACGACGCCGGGAACGTGGATGCCCTCAGTGCAGCGGCACGGCGCGCCCGCAGCGTGATCGATGTGCTGGTGGAGATCGACGTGGGTGCCGCCCGCTGTGGGGTGGCGCCAGGGAATGACGCGGTGGCCCTGGCGAAGCGGGTTGCCGATGCGCCGGGGTTGCGCTTCGCCGGTGTCCAGGGATATCAGGGGAGCGCGCAGCATGTCCGGGAATTCTCCCGTCGCCGGGCGCTGGTTGATAAGGCGATCCGGGATGTGCGGTTGACCGTGGAGGCGCTTGACGCGGTCGGGTTGGTACCCCGGGTCATTACCGGTGGCGGCACCGGCACTTACCCCCTGGAGGGCGCCAGCGGTGTTTACACCGAGCTCCAGTGCGGCTCGTACGTTTTCATGGATGCCGATTATCAGCGGGTATGCTCTGAAGGCGGGCGCCCGCTGGATGCGTTCGATAACAGCCTGTTTCTCCTCACGACCATCATGAGCAAGACGCGATCCGGCCGGGCCGTGTGCGACGCAGGGCTCAAGGCCCATAGCGTGGATTCGGGACTGCCCGCGGTTCATGAACACCATGGCATCCGTTATATACAGGCGTCGGACGAGCACGGGGTGCTGGAGGATCCGGACGACGCGTTGCGACTTCGGGATCGGTTGAAGCTGATCCCCGGGCATTGCGACCCGACGGTGAACCTGCATGACTGGCTTGTGGGCCTCCGGGACGGTCGTGTGGAGTGTCTCTGGCCTGTCGCCGCACGGGGCGCGGTGTTCTGAAGGGCAGACGGCCGACATCGCTGGTATGGTTTACTAACCTTTGGTGCTGGGAGAGCCGCGACCCGCGGTAAGGATGCAGAGGCATGAAAACCACGGATTCCCAGAAGGCAACGCTCACCAGTACCCACTGGGGTACTTACCGGGTGCATACCGAGGCCGGCCGTGTGAAACGGTTGTCGGGTTTCGAGGAGGATCGTGACCCGTCACCTATCGGCCAGGGGATCGTGGATGTTCTGGATGGTCCGCTGCGGATCCGGCGCCCCATGGTGCGGCGGGGCTGGCTGGAGCAGGGGCCGGGGGGCGCGGATGGTGCCCGCGGGCGGGACGAGTTCGTGGAGGTTTCATGGGATAAAGCCATCGGGCTGGTGGCCGGTGAGCTGGATCGGGTGCGTTCGCAGTACGGCAACGAAGCCATTTACGGTGGCTCCTACGGCTGGTCCAGCGCCGGCCGTTTCCATCATGCGCAGGGTCAGCTCAGGCGGTTTCTCAACCTCATTGGCGGTTGTACCGCCTCGGTGAACACCTACAGCTACGCGGCAGCGGAGGTGACGTTGCCCCATGTGCTGGGGGGGTTCACGCCGTTTATCACGGGCGCCACGAGCTGGGACGTGATCAGCAGGCACACCGAGCTGTTCGTGGCCTTCGGTGGCGTTCCGGTGAAGAACGGCCAGGTGACCAGTGGCGGCGTCGGTCGGCATGTACAGCGGGCCGGTGTACGGCAGGCGGCCGGGTGCGGCGTGGAGTTCGTGAACGTCAGCCCGCTGCGTTCGGATATGCCCGACGAAGCCGGCGCGCAATGGTGCCCCATCCGGCCGGGCAGCGATGTCGCGCTGCTGCTCGGCATCGCCCATACGTTGCACGAGGAAGGGCTGGCGGATCAGGCGTTTCTGGAGCGGTACACGGTCGGCTTCGATCGCGTTCTGCCCTATCTCACGGGCGCCGTGGATGGCGTTCCCAAGACGGCAGCCTGGGCGGCGGAGCAAACTGAGCTCCCGGCGGAGCGTATACGGGCGCTGGCCCGGGACATGGCGGCGAAGCGCACCATGATCTCTGTGAGCTGGTCGCTGACCCGCCAGGATAACGGTGAACAGCCTTATTGGGCGGCGATCACGGTGGCCGCCATGCTGGGACAGATCGGTACCCCCGGGGGCGGCATCGGCTTCGGCTACAGCGCCATCAATGCCATCGGCGACTGTTATCGGGGGATCCCCAGCGCCGCCCTGCCCCAGGGGCGGAACCCGGTGGGCCGCTTCATTCCGGTGGCGCGAATCGCCGACATGCTCCTGCACCCGGGGGAACGGTTCCAGTACAACGGCATGACCGGGGTTTATCCGGACATCCGGCTGATCTACTGGGTCGGGGGCAACCCCTTCCACCATCATCAGGACCTGGTGCGGTTGCGCCGGGCCTGGCAGAGACCGGACACCATCATCGTCAACGAATGGTGCTGGAACCCGCAGGCGCGGCACGCGGACATCGTGCTGCCGGTGAACACATTCCTGGAACGGAGCGATTTCGCCGCCTCCAGCCGGGAGTCGTACCTGATCTACATGGAACAGGCCATTGAATCCGTGGGTGAGAGCAGATCGGATTTCGCGATTTTCGCGGACCTGGCGGATGCGCTCGGGGTGCGGGAGGCGTTTACCGAGGGGCGGGACGAGTCGGCCTGGCTGGCTCATCTGTACGGGGAAACGCGACGCCGGGCCGCCATCAACGGCGTGCAACTGCCCGAATTGGAGGAGCTCCGGGCCCGGGGCTGGTTCCGGACCGAGGTGCCCGATCAGCCGAGGATCCTGTTGCGGGCCTTTCGCGATGATCCCGACGCCCACCCACTGAAGACGCCCAGCGGCAGAATCGAGCTTTACTCCGAGACCGTGGCCGGCTTCGGCTATTGGGAATGTCCCGGCCATGCCTACTGGAAGGAACCTGCGGAATGGCTGGGAGCGGACAATCAGCCTTACCCGTTGCACCTGATTTCCAATCAGCCCGCCACGAAGCTCCACTCGCAACTGGACCATGGGAGCCACAGCCGCAGCGGGAAGGTCAACGGCCGGGAGCCGGTGCGGATCCATCCGGATGACGCCGCCGCCCGCGAACTCCGCGACGGCGATCTGGTGCGCCTGTTCAATGACCGGGGAAGCTGCCTGTGCACCGTGGTGATCAGCGATGCCGTGCGGCCAGGGGTCGTGCAGGTGAGCACCGGTGCCTGGTACGATCCGCCCGCGGACGACAGCCTGGACATCTCCTGCCTGCACGGCAACCCCAACGTGCTCACCCCCGACCACGGCACCTCGCGACTAGCGCAGGGGCCCAGCGCGCTGTCGTGTCTTGTGGAGGTGGAAGCCTGTCCGGGTGAGCCGCCGGCGGTGGCCGCCTTCACGCCGCCGCCGGTCCGTCAGGCTTAGGGAAGCGCTGATCCACGGCTGGAGGGAGGGCTACCGGATTTCCGACGGCGGCCCCATCAGGTACTCCTTCCTTAATCTTTCGACCAGGTCGGCGGTGGACTCGATGTTCTGTACGCCGCCAACGCCGTGTCCGGCACTCCAGATATCCTTCCATGCCTTGAAGGCCTGCAGTTCCCGTTCGATGCTGAACCCCGCGTCGGCGTGCGCCTTGTCCGGTTTAAAGCCAACCCGTTCCAGGCTTTTCCTCAGCATGTTGGACGGGATGCCGGTCACCTCGGTGGTTAGCTTGACGTCATCGGCGTTGCTCTCCAGCAGCATCTGCTGGTACTCGGCACTCGCCATGCTTTCGTGGGTGGCGATGAACGATGTGCCCATGTAAGCAAAGTCCGCGCCGGCTTTTTCGGCTGCATTCACCAGGTGGCCGTTGGAGATCGCGCCGGCGAGAACCACCGGCCCGTCAAAGAATGCCCTCACCTCGGCAAGGAATCCGAACGGGTTCAGCCAACCGGTGTTTCCCCCCGAACCCGCGCAGAGCAGGATCAGACCGTCAACCCCGGCTTCTGCTGCGCGCTGGGCATGTTTGATGGATGCCACGTCCGAAAAGACGATTCCGCCGTATCCCTTGATGGCTGGAATCACGGATGCCGGGTTGCCAACGCTGGCGATCACGATTTCCACCTTGTGGTGTACCACAAGATCGACATCGTCCATGAGCCGGGCGTTACTGGAATGAACGATGAGGTTGGCTGCATAGGGGGCGGCAGAGGGCGCCTGAGCGAGTGCGGTCCTGATTTCGCTGAGCCAGGTATCCAGTATCCCTGTTGTCCGGGCGTTGAGCGTGGGAAAAGACCCGATGACGCCTGCCCGGGAGCACCCGATCACGAGTTCTGGTCCCGATACCAGGAACATGGGTCCAACAACCACCGGAACCCGCAGTCTGGCTCTGAGTTCCTGAGCCAGGGCCTTGCTGCCATAACGTGCCATCTCTCGCTCCCCCCGGTTTGAAATGAATTTCCGTCGCCTTTCAGCGTTTCCCGCTATGCGCAACGAAAAGGCGCCGGCCAGGCTATTTGCCCGACGATGCCATGTTGACATAAATTCTACTGAGAAGTTAGTGTATTCACTAACGACTTAATTAATAATAATCTCAAGTCGCCTTTAGAGTGGCTTCGGAGAATGATGCGGCGCCCCAGAGGCGCTGGAGACGAGGGGGAGAACATGAGAGACGTGACTCTTCGGCACGAGGATGGGGGTACCCGCTCGCCCGCCTCGGCTCAAGCCGACAGGCCCGATGCCGGTGAAGCGTTAAGGGCCGACGGTATTACGCTCACATTCGGTGGCGTCACTGCCCTGAACGAAGTCTCCATGTCCGTCAAGCATGACGAGCTGGTGGCCGTTATCGGCCCGAATGGTGCCGGCAAGACATCCCTGCTGAATTGCCTCAGTGGCTTCTACAAGCCGCAACAGGGCCAGATCATCTTCAATGGCGCCGATATCACCGGCAAGCCGGTGCATGAGGTGGCCGTGATGGGCCTGACGCGCACCTTCCAGGGCACGCACATATTCTCCGGGATGACCGTGATCGACAACATCATGGTCGGCCGGCATCAGCACATGCGCTCTTCGTTGTTCGACGCCTTCTTTTACCCGTTCCGGGCCCGGGAAGAAGAGGTTCAGAACCGCGAGTTGGTCGAGGAAATTATCGAGTTCCTGGAGATCGAGACGATCCGGCATCAGCCGGTCGGGAGCCTCGGCTACGGTCTTCGGAAGCGTGTGGACCTGGGGCGTGCCCTGGCTCAGGAGCCGAAGCTCCTGCTGATGGATGAGCCGATGGCCGGCATGAACACCGAGGAGAAGGAAGACCTGGCCCGGTTCATTCTGGATGTGCGCGAAGGCAAGAGAATACCGGTGGTTCTGGTCGAGCATGACATGGGCGTCGTCATGGACATCGCTGATCGCGTGATGGTCTTCGATTTCGGCCGGAAGATTGCGGAAGGCACACCCGCGCAGGTGCAGCGCGATCCCGCGGTTCTGAAGGCATACCTCGGAGGAGGTGCGGTATGAAGATGCCCATGAGAACGCTGCCGCAGGTTCTTCTCGCCCGTGCAACGGAGAATCCGGACCGTCTCTGTGAACGCCACAAGTATCGGGGCATCTGGCGGGAGCACACGTTCGGCGACGTCCTGGACAACGTGCGCGCGCTGGCGCTTGGGCTGAGAGCCCTGGGGTTGGAACGTGGAGAGACCCTGGCGGTCATCGGCGAGAACGAGCCCGAGCACTACTGGACCGAGTTCGCGGCCCAGTCACTGGGTGCGAAGGTGGTGTCGCTGTATCCGGATCTTACGTCGGATGAGGTCGCTTACCTGCTCAGCGACAGCGAAGCCGTCCTGCTGGTCGCCCAGGATCAGGAGCAGGTCGACAAGGGGCTGACGGTTCTCAAGGACGTGGAAGGTCTACGGAGCATCGTGTACTGGGATGACACGGGCATGTGGTCCTATGACCGGCCCGAGCTGCGGCGGTTTGAATCGGTGCAAGAGCAAGGGCGGGAAATACACGCCGCCGAGCCAGAGCTCTTCTCCAGCCTCGTCAACGCAGGCAAACCGGACGACATTGCCGTTCTCTCCTACACCTCCGGTACCACCAGCAAGCCAAAGGCGGTGGTTCTCACCCACAAAAGCATCATTGATGGTGCTTACCGCATCATCAATGCAACCGAGCTCGAACCCGGCATGGAGTACCTCACCTATATCGCGCCGGCCTGGGCGACCGAACAGATCCTTGGTATCGGCATCGGTCTGGTGCTGCCGCTGGTGGTGAACTTTCCGGAAGGACCGGAGCAGGTACAGAGCAATATCCGGGAGCTGGCGGTGGAGGCCATGGTGTTCGCCCCGCGCCAGTGGGAGAACCTGGCTGCGGTCATTCAGGCAAGAATGCTTGATGCCGGACCGGTTCGGCGGCGCATCTACGAGTGGGGCATGCGCGTCGGCCACCAGACCCATGTGGCGCGTCTCGATGGCCGCCCCGTGCCCCTGGTTTCACGCCTGCTTCTGCCCCTGGCCGAGGCCCTGGTGCTGCGTCCCCTGCGAGACAAGCTGGGGCTGACCCGGCTGAAAGTGGGGCTGTGCGGCGGTTCCACCATGGCGCCCGACGTGTTCCGCATGTTCCACGCCATCGGGGTCCCGCTACGCAATATCTACGGTTCCACGGAAATGGGTGTACTGACCATGCATCAGGGTGATCGTTTCGATCTGGAAACGGTCGGGCACTGGATGCAGGCCCACCCGGATTGCCCGCCGCTGGAGTGGAAACTCTCTGATGAGGGGGAGCTGCTGGTCCGCGGCGGTTCCGGCTTCCTGGGGTACTACCGGCGGGAAGAGAAAACCGCCGAACGCATGCTGGATGGCTGGTATCGCACGGGTGATGCGGTGGCGCAGACGGATTCCGGCGAGTTGGTTTTCCTGGAGCGTGTCGATGATATGCGGGAACTCCGCACGGGGGAAAAATTCCCGCCTCAGTTCATAGAGACCCGACTGCGGTTCAGCCCTTTCGTCAAGGACATCATGACCCTTGGTGGAAAGGACAGGGATTACATCGGAGCGTTGATCAACATTGATATGGAAGTGGTGTCGCGATGGGCGGAGGATAGAAATCTGGCGTTTTCCACCTTTACCGATCTATCTCAGAATGGGGAAGTCGCTGAGCTCATTCAGAGTGAAATCAAGCGTATTAACAGCTTTCTTCCCGCCTCTTCCCGTGTGCAGCGATTCGCTAATTTCCCGAAGGAGCTTGATCCAGACGAAGGGGAGTTGACGCGGACAAGAAAACTCCGAAGAGAGTTTCTTGAGGACCGTTATTCCGACCTGATTGACGCCCTTTATTCCGGGAAACCCGAGGTGACCATAACGCTTCCTGTCACATATCAGGACGGCCGGTCTGGAAAGCTTACCGCGACAGTAAAGCTGCATGATGTCGATGGTGATGTTACGAGAAGCGCTGTCAGCGGGGAAGCGCTTGCGGATCAGGTAGAGGAATCGACGAGCGTCAAGGATAGCGGCGCCAGTGTCCGTGCGCTGAAAACCGGAAAAGCGGCATCTCCAGGAGAATAATTGCCATGGGTGAGTTTCTCAATTACACAGTAAATGGGGCGTTGATCGGCCTCACGTACGCCTTGGTCGCAATGGGGTTTGTCGTCATCTATCGCGCCTCCAAGGTGTTCAATCTCGCCCAAGGTGAACTCGTCGTTCTGGGCGGTTTCATTGTCTGGCTGATGATGATACAGCTTGACTTGCCGCTAATTATCGGCCTGCCAATTGCCTTCCTTTGTGCCGGGATCTTCGGCTTTCTCATTGATCGGATCTTTTTTTCAAGAATGGCAGGGCAATCCGTCTTTGCCATGGTCATGGTGACTATCGGCCTTATGATCCTGTTGCGAGGTGTGGTTCTCGTAGCATTCGGAGCTCAGGTTCGTCAATTTCCCGCGGTGTTTCCGGTTTTTCCGGTGATATGGGGCGATTTTTTGATTCCCCAGGCCATGCTGTACGGCGGAGTCATTACGGTCTGTGTTGCACTTGGGTTGGCATGGTTCTTTAACAGGACCAGGGCTGGTCTGCGTATGACAGCCGTCGCGGAAGATCACCAGGTGGCCATGTCCTTGGGGATTTCGGTCCGGCGCTCTGTGATCATCGCCTGGATCATGGGCTCCATGCTGGCCACGCTGGGCGCCATCATCTTTCTGAGCAACCGGTCCATCAGTTTCATCACCTCGGAGATCGGTCTGCTGGCTCTGCCCGTGGCCTTGCTGGCCGGCCTGGAATCCATTGCGGGCCTCATCCTGGCCGGGATTCTGATCGGCATTGTGCAGGGGCTTGCGGCCGGGTATCTGGATCCGGCGCTGGGCGCATCCGTGAGTTCGGTGCTGCCCTTCGTGATCATGTTGATGATTCTGTTCATCAGGCCGACCGGAATGTTTGGTTGGAAAACCATCGAACGCGTGTAACAGAGGGCTGAGTCATGGATCCAGCAGGCACGTTTGCCACCAGTTTCGTCAGGGACCAGGCGCTGATAAGGACACGTTGGCAATGGCTTGCGCTGGCCGCCTTCCTGGTTGCCCTGCTGATCGCTCCAATGTTTGTCGGGCCTCGTCTGGTGGCAATTGGAATCGGCATCTTCATAACCGCCGTGGTTGTTCTGGGCTTGCAGCTCAATACCGGTTATTCCGGCCAGATCAACCTGGGGCAGGCCGCTTTCATGGGTGTGGGTGCCTATACGGCTGGCGTTCTTTCAACGACTTTCGGGGTACCGTTTTTTCTAGCCATTCCGCTGGCAGGTGTTTCGGCCGCCTTGTTTGGATTTATTTTTGGGTTGTCGGCCGCGAGGATCAAAGGATTTTATCTCGCGCTCACCACCATCGCGGCTCAGTTCATTTTTCACTTCCTGATTCTCAGCCTGCCTACGAGCTGGCTGGGCGGCTCCAACGGAATCATTGTCGCTGCCCCTGATTTCTTCGGTTATCGCCTGTCTACGGATACACACATATATTACCTCTGCCTGGTGGTGGTTGCGCTGATGACCTGGGGAGCCTACGGCATTGCGCGCAGCCGCCAGGGGCGGGCCTTCGTGGCGGTGCGTGACGATGATGTGGCTTCCGGGATTATGGGTATAAACGTAACCAGAACAAAGGCGCTTTCATTCCTTGTTGGCGCATTCTATGCGGGAGTGGGGGGTGCGCTTTGGGCTTATTATGTGCGCTACGTGGCTGTGGACCAATTTACCCTGATACATTCAGTCTGGTTTATCGCCATGATAATCGTTGGTGGCATGGGTTCCGTCACGGGCGCGTTGATCGGGGTTGTCGCGATTGTTCTCGTGCAAGAAGGAATTTCTACAGCAGGCCCAATTGTCGCGGAAGCAATGCCTTTTCTGGGAGGACAAATCAGTTTTGCAGCGATGAATATATTTCTTGGTGGGATCATTGCGGCATTTCTTATATTCGAGCCCCGCGGGCTCATGCATCGATGGATCATCATGAAGCGCTCTTATCGAGTCTGGCCATTCCCGTATTGACGGGGATGGCATTGGGAAAGGCGTGTTCGGCCCAAGGGCCGGTTGTGGAGGGGAAATCATGAAAACGTCCAAGTGTTTTCTGGCGGCAATTGCCGCCGTCGGGTTGGCCTTCGGGGCGGCGGGAGCTGCCAAGGCTGACAACGAACATGTTCTGAGCGTGGCCTCAATGGCCGATTTTACCGGTCCCTATGCGGACATATTTCCGCCTATCGCTGCCGGACGAAGGGCTGTGTTTGACTGGTGGAACGCGGAGATCGGAGCGGATCTGGGTGTCCGAATCCGTATCCGCGAATACGACCACCGCTATGATGCCGCCCGCGTGGCCAGTATGTGGCCGGGGATCCGCAGCGATCTGAACCCGGTACTGATACTCGGGGTCGGAGGCCCCGACGTGGCCGCCCTTCGTGAGCGCCTGCCGGATGACAAAGTGCCCATGATCATGGCGACCGCCGGCTATGGTTACGCGTGGATGTCAGACCCCTGGATATTCAACCCGCGGGCTACCTATGCGCATGAAGCCGCCGCCTTCCTGAACTGGTACAAGGAGGACCGTTCTCTGGACCGCCCGGTGAAGCTCGGCATTATTTCCTCCGAGGCCTCTCCCGCCTATGTGGACATAGCGCGAGGCATGCAGAAGTACGCCGAGGATAATCCGGACGTGGTCGAACTGGTTGAAACGATCTGGACCGCCGTGCAGCCGGACGACCTGACGGCTCACGTGCATCGGATCGTCCGGCGCGGGGCTGAGGTGATCCAGATCCAGACCAATACCGCCGCGGTGGTGGCTGCCAAACGCGCGCTTCAGGCAATCGGCCGCCCGGATGTGGTCATCATGACGAGTTCCCACAATGGTTTGCCCATGTCCGGATCCGCACTTGGCGGCATCGACCAACTGGAAGGAAACTATGAGGCCCATGGCCAGGCCCTCGGCACCGCCGACCCGACGGTGGCCAGGGAGTTCTACGACATGCTGGTCGCCGATTACGACCTGACGGCGGGCTGGAACGTCGCGACCATCATGGGGCTCAATCAGGGAATTGTCGCTGTCCGTGCGATTGAAGCCGCAGTGGCTGAGTATGGTGCGGGGAATGTGACCGGTGAAGCGATTCGGGAGATGATGTTCGCCACGGAGTTCGATACGGCGGAACTCTTTGAAATTCTGCCTACCTTGAACTTCACCAGGGAAGCACCGTTCCCGGTTGCCGGACTGAGCGTGAACATCGCCACCGTCAAGGATGGGGAGTACACGCTTGCCGAGTTGGGCTATCCCGTGCCGATCCTGAATCCGTGGTAGTGAAAAGTCAGGTGTGTGACCCGGTTTCCGGTTCCGGCAACGCCGGGATCAGGAGCCGGGCCACACGCATCAGGCCCACGCGTTATCTTACCTGATGGTGGAGTCCAGTCGTGCTGACGCTTAATAACGTGGAAGTCATGTACAGCGACGTTATCCTCGCTGTCAAGGGGATAACACTCACGGTCAACAAGGGGCAATGCGTTACCCTGGTGGGCGGCAACGGTGCCGGGAAAAGCACAACCCTGAAGGCGATTTCCAACGTGATCGGTCCCGAGGACGGGCGCGTTACATCCGGCACGATACTGTTCGGGGATCGGCGCATCGATAACCGCGAGCCTTCGCAGATCGTGGCCGCCGGAATCGTTCACGTGATGGAAGGTCGCAAGGTGCTCCGGCACCTGACGGTTGACCAGAACCTGCTGGTGGGCGGGCACATGGAGCGCTCCGGGCGCGAGGTCCGGCGCAGGCTGGAGTCCATGTACGAGCTCATCCCGCGGCTGGCGCAGTTGAAGACCCGCACGGCCGGATATCTGTCCGGGGGTGAACAGCAGTTGCTGGTTATCGGCCGGGCGATGATGGCCAATCCGGAACTGATCATGATTGATGAGCCTTCCCTTGGCCTCGCCCCGTTGGCCATCGAGGAAGTGTTCAACCTGCTTTCCCATCTGAAACAGAACGGCATTACCCTGTTGCTTGTGGAGCAGAACAGCAGCGCGGCCCTGAGCATCGCCGACTACGGCTACGTGATGGAAAACGGCAGAATCGTGCTGGAGGGGACGTCGGATGAACTCAGGAACAATGAGGACGTGCGGGAGTTCTACCTGGGTCTGAATGTGGAAGGCGAGCGGAAAAGCTACCGGGAGATCAAGCATTACAAACGGAGAAAGCGCTGGCTCGGCTAGCCCGCATTTCTCACCGATCCGCGTGAGTTGGGTGAGATATGCGGGCGATTCCTGCGCTACGGATCCTTCTTGTCGATGAGTAGCGGGAACTCTTCACCGAAACCGCCGTCCTCCACGAACTCGATGTGATCGGCGCGAAGGCGGGTCAGCTCCCGGAACACGTCCCCGACGCTGGTTTTCAGCGTCTCGGGCTCGGTGGTTGCAGTCTTCTCCAGTTCCAGGCGCAGTGTGATTTCGTCGCGGGTGCCGGGCCGCGAGACAATGACCTGGGCGTTTCGCACGTCCGCTATACGAATGGCGATATCCTCGATTTGTCGCGGATAGAGAAAGATCTCCCGCGCCTTCACGGCCTGGCCGACCCGCCCCTGCAGCATGCCGATGCGGGCCGCGGTGCCATCGGCGTGCACGGCCGTGGCAGCGGCCACGTCACCCGTACCGAAGCGAATCAGCGGCCAGCCCGGGGCCAGCGTCGTTACCACGATTTCCCCCGGGCTGTCGATCGGCAGCGGGGAACCGGTTACCGGGTCGCAGATCTGGACGATCCGTTCCGGGTGAACGGCGTAATCGTCGTTTCCATCCTGTGTCTCGTAGGCCACCACGCCCAGGTCTCCGGTGGCATAGACGGCGAAGGTTTTGATCCGGTAGCGCTCTTCCAGACGCCGGCGTTTGCCGATCCAGTCACCGAATTCACCTCCCAGCAGTGCCGTGCGCACCGCCCAGTCTCCTGGCACCGACGCACCCATCTCCTCCAGTTTCTCGATCAGTGTGAGAAAGTAGCCGGTTGAGGCGCAGATGGATGTCACCTGGAGATCCAGAATCAGCTTGGCCTGCAACTCGCTGGCCCCGGTGCCGGCAGGCACGACGGTGGCCCCTGCCGCGCGGAGACCATCGTCCAGCAGCAGCCCGGCAGGCACCATATGGTATGCCCAGGTGTTGAGCACCACATCACCGGGGCCGATCCCGAAGGCCCTGAAGGCCTCCGCGAAGCCATGGCCGGTGGATTCCGTGCGCAGTTGGGGCTCATGTATCGGCCCGGGGGAAATGAAGATACGCCCGATCTCCTCGGGGCGGGCCGCAAGAAAGCCGCCGAACGGCGGGTGTTCGCGTTGCCTGTCCAGTAGGGCTTCTTTCTTCGTCACCGGCAGTTTCGACAGCGCGTCGGCACCGCGCAGATCATCCGGTTTCATGCCGGCATTGTCATAGATTTCGCGAATGGCGGACGCATGCTCGTAAGCATGCTGTTGCACCCGTCTCAGCTCTCCGTACAGATCCATAGCCCCTCCTGTCTGGCACGCCACCCCGGCGGCGGCAGCCGCCGGGGCATGACAATCGCTTCTGAACGCTTGGCCCCTTGTGTCAGGGGATACTAGCGGCCCTGGAAGGCCGGCTTACGCTTCTCTTCAAAGGCCGCCAGGCCCTCCTTCATGTCGTGGCTGTGGGCATGCACTTCACTGGCCAGGAGCTCGAGACGCAACGCCGTGGGGGATGGTTGTTCCAGGCCGTCATCCACCAGCCTTTTCATACGGCGCAGCACCAGGGGGCTCTTGTCCGACAGCCGGGATACCAGTTGCTGTATACCGTCCATCAGCGCGTCGTCGTCGTAGACCTCGTTTACCAGACCCCAGGCCATGAGCGATTCCGCAGGGATGAAGTCCCCGGTATACAGCAGGTACTTGGCGCGCGTGGGGCCGATCTTTCTCGGCAGCCGGACACTGCTTCCGCCCCCCGGCAACAGCCCATAGTTGGCGTGCGCATCCCCCAGCTTCGCCGACCGGGCAGCCAGTACCAGGTCGCAACACAGCACCAGTTCAAGTCCGCCGGCCAACGCCAGCCCGTTGACTCCGGCGATCACGGGCTTGGGGAACGCTTCCAGCCGCTCCATGAGTGCCAGCACCGAGTGAAGAAACGCTGACACCGCGTCCGGATCGCCTGATGTGGTTTGACGGACATGCTTGAGGTCGGCGCCGGCACAGAAGGCCCGGCCATTCCCGGTGAGCACCACGCTTCTCACAGTGTTGTCCTGCTCGGCCCGGTCCAGGGCTTCGCCCAACAGGTTAACGACTTCCGGTGTGATGGAGTTCATGGCGGCCGGCCGGTTCAGCGTCATCCACACAGCACCATCGCGCACATCCGTTATGACACAGGGTTCGGTTCTCGTCATTTTTCCTCCTGGGAGTCTGTCGACGGCGTTGATCTCACGCCTTGCCGCCATGGCCTGGTAAGGCAACCTGGCCGACTGAGCTGATGCGAATAAAACTGAATAATAGGTCGATTATCCGGTCAGTAAATCTCTGGTGATCCAGGATGCCGGTTCCTAATGTGACGCGTGGCATCCACAAACGCGTGGCAATGCGTGCCATGTATTGAGAATACAAGAGTTGACTCATTAGTTAAAGGATTATACGGTTCGTCATATGAATGTCTATTCGGTCGTTTCTGCTGTGATGGCGGGGACAGGGGATGCCGAAATGCAGATGTCTTTGGTTGTCCGGATAAGCACATGGGGGGAGTGATGGGGTTGCCACTCGAGGGGCTGCGTGTCGTAAGTCTCGCCGGCCAGTACCCGGGGCCTTATGCGACATTGCTTATGGCGGACATGGGTGCGGAGATCATTCTGGTGGAGCACCCCCGCGGTGGGGATCCGGCGAGGCAATTCCCCGGCTTCCATCGGGCCCTGAACCGCAACAAGAAATCGGTGGCCATCAACCTGAAGGACGCCGACGGTCGAGCGGCGCTGGAGCGGCTCCTGGAAGACGCGGATATCCTCCTGGAAGGGTTCCGGCCCGGCGTGATGGAGCGACTGGGGTTCGGCCATGAGGCGGTTCTGGCCCGGTTTCCCCGGCTTATCTATGTCTCCATATCCGGCTTTGGTCAAACAGGCCCCTATCGGGACCGGCCTGCCCATGACATCTCCTACCAGGCCATGGCGGGCTTGCGGTTGCAGCAAGCCCGGTCCGGGGATCCCGGCGCGAACACGGATGTGGCGATCGGGGATCTCTGCTCCGGGATGTTTGCCGCCATCGGCGCTCTGTCCGCCCTCAATGACCGTCACCGTACCGGTAAGGGTACGTATGTGGATGTGTCCATGACGGACTGTCTGGCTTCCGTCATGACGGTCATGCTGGGGCCGGTACTCAACGGCGGGGCACCGGATATCATCTCCTCGGAGCCCGCGTACGGCATTTTCCGTTGTGCGGACAACAAACTGCTTACCCTCTCCATCGCCCATGAAGATGTCTTCTGGAAGGCGCTCTGCGAGGTGGTGGGGATCCCGGAGGCGGGTGAGCTTGATCACAACGCGCGCGTCGCCGACGGCGACATGTTGCGGGCCAGGCTTGCCCGCATTCTTGAGACGCGGGATCGGGATACCTGGGGGCGGTCTTTTGACCAGGCGGATATCCCCTGGGCGCCGGTCAGTGATCTGGAGGAGGTGGCTGCTGATCCGCATTTCCGCGCTCGCGGCGTTTTCCAGGCCTTGGCAGGGCCGAATGGGGGTGCGCATTGGCATGTCGCACAGCCATTGATCTTTGATGGCAAACGGCCGGGGCCCACGTCCGATGTTCCGGGCCTGGGTGAACACAATGATGAGTTGTTGAACGGTTGACTCTCCGGTCGCGTTCGCCGCCGACTGCGGCGCGAACCACCAACGAGGAGGAAAGTGATGGATAAGGTGTATGTGGTCGGGGTCGGTATGACTCCTTTCGGCAAGATGCTGGATGTGGATATCAAGACCATGTCCAGGCAGGCCGTCGAGCAGGCTCTGGGCGATGCGGGTATCGACAAGTCCGCCCTGGAGGCCGCCTTCTTCGGTAACGCGACGCAGGGGCACATGGAAGGGCAGGACATGATTCGCGGGCAGATTGCCCTGCGCAGCATGGGTATCGGCGGCATCCCGGTGATGAACGTGGAGAACGCCTGTGCCAGCGGCGCTTCAGCCCTGAATCTGGCAATCACCTATGTCCGGGCCGGGCAGGCCGAGGTGGCTCTAGCTGTCGGCGCGGAAAAAATGTACTCGCAAGACCGCGAACTCATGCTCTCCGCCTTCAATGGCGGCTGGGACGTGTCGGCCAGCGACGAGGTGCGCGCGCGTATCGCCCGGATGGGCGAGGGCGTGGAGGTTCCTGAAGGGACGACTTCCCCGAAGGGATACTCGCCGTTCATGGATGTCTATGCCGCGTTCAGCCGTTTCCACATGAAGCGATTCGGGACCACGCAGAGACAGATCGCGGCCGTGTCCGCCAAGAACCACAACCACTCGGTTCATAACCCGTTGTCCCAGTTCCAGAACGGATACACGGTGGAGGAAATCCTGAGTGCGCCGCCCATTACCTATCCGCTGACACTGCCCATGTGTTCCCCGATTTCCGACGGCGCCGCAGCCGTGGTGGTTTGCTCCGAGGCGGCACTGAAGCGGCTGGGGATTGACAGCAAGCGTTCCGTGACCGTGCTTGCCTCCGTGATTCAGACGGGAAGCGACCGTGATCCGGAGAATGTGGAGCAGCATCTGACCGCGATTGCGGGAAGGCGGGCCTACGAACAGGCGGGCATCGGTCCCGAGGACGTATCCGTGGCCGAGGTGCACGATGCCACGGCCATGGGCGAGATCATCCAGATCGAGAACCTGGGATTCTGCGACTTCGGTGATGGCGGCCCCATCAGTGAGCGGGGCGAGACGGCATTGGGCGGTCGAATCCCGGTTAACCCGTCGGGGGGTCTTGAGTCCAAGGGACACCCGGTGGGCGCCACAGGGCTCGCCCAGATCTACGAGCTCGTTCATCAGTTACGCGGCACGGCAGAGCGCCGACAGGTTGAAGGGGCGCGGATCGCGCTGGCGGAGAACGGCGGCGGCCTGCACGGCGTGGAAGAGGCCGTGGCCAGCATCACCATCCTGGGGCGTTAGTGTCAACACATCTCGCCCTTGTTGCGAGGTGGCATGAATAGAGGAGTGAAAGATGGAACTCGATGGAAGAGTTGCGATCGTGACGGGCGCGGCGTCCGGCCTGGGGTTTGCCACCTGTCAGCAACTGGCAGCCGCCGGTGCCCGAATTGCAGCCTTTGATCTGGCCGATGAGGGGCTTGAACGGGTTCGGAATGGCATAAGCGGTGTTCCCGTCAGTACCCACCGGGTGGATGTGGCGGATGAACAGAGCGTGCAGAGCGCCGTGAACGATGCGGCCGCAGAACATGGTGGGGTTCACGTGGCTGTGAACTGTGCCGGTGTGGCTGATGCGGCCAAGACGGTCTCCAAGGGGGAGCCCTTTCCGCTGGACACCTGGAACAAGGTGATCTCCATCAACCTCACCGGGACGTTCAATGTCATCCGGTTCGCCGCACTGCACATGGCGAAAAACGAACCGGATCAGGATGGGGAGCGCGGCGTGATCGTCAACACCGCCTCGGGCGCCGCCTGGCAGGGGCAGATGGGGCAAGCCGCCTACAGCGCCAGCAAGGCCGGGGTCATGGGGCTGACATTGCCCGTTGCGCGGGATCTCGCCAGCTACGGCATCCGGGTGGTCGCTATCGCACCAGGGCTCTTCGATACACAGATGGTGGCCGGCCTGCCGGACAAAGTGTCCCGGGCGATCATCGACAACATGATCCTGTTCCCGCACCGCATGGGGCAGCCGTCGGAGTTTGCAGGGCTCGTGCGTCACATTGCCGAAAACGCCTATTTCAATGCAACAACCATCAGCCTGGATGGTGGCTCCCGCATGGGGTCCCGTTAAACGGGCCTTGGTTTCTCGTCAGACAGGGAGCAGGGACGCCCGTCGTGGCGGAGCACAATGATAAGCAGGAGGAGTTGATCATGAGTATTGCTGCCTCGGATACCGATGCGTCTGATGCGGTCTTCCTGACCGAGCAACAGGTCATGGTGCGTGATACCGCCGCCCGGGTGGCCCGGGACGTGGTTCAGCCCACCGCCGCCGCGCGGGACAAGTCCAAGGAATGGCCCGGAAGAGAGCTGGAGAAGATGGCGGAAGCCGGCCTCATGGGCATGATGGTGGCGGAGGAATACGGAGGCAGCCGGACCGATTTTCTGTCCTATTGCCTCGCCCTGGAGGAAATCTCTGCCGTGGATTGTGGCGTGGGAACCGTTTTCCATGTCCACAATATGTCGCTGTATCCCATAGCGACATTCGGTACGGAACACCAGAAGGACCAATTCCTTCGCCGGGGGGCCAGCGGCGAGACCATCGGTTGCTGGTTGCTTACGGAACCCCACGCCGGCTCGGATACGTCCGCCATCAAGACCACTGCAAAGCAGGATGGCGATGCCTATATTCTCAATGGCACAAAGCAGTTCATATCCAATGGAAGTAAGGCCGGTGTCGGTCTTGCGCTTGCCGTCACTGACA
This sequence comes from Ectothiorhodospiraceae bacterium, assembly GCA_020831885.1. GTDB lineage: Bacteria > Pseudomonadota > Gammaproteobacteria > Nitrococcales > Aquisalimonadaceae > LSCE01. The sequence continues at coordinate 15,283 of JAFIFU010000033.1, read as the reverse complement.
AGAATGCCGGCAAGAACGGCGTAACGGCTTTTGTTATCGACCCGTCTCAGCCCGGGTATGTGGTGACGCGGGTTGAGGACAAGCTTGGTCAGCACACCGCCCATACCGCGCAGATCCAACTGGACAACTACCGTGTGCCTGCCGAGAACGTTCTGGGTGAACTCGGTGGTGGGTACAGGATAGCCATGTCCGGGCTGGCAGATGGACGGATCGCCGTTGCGGCGCAGGCCGTGGGCGTCGCCAAGGCGGCCGTGGCCGCTGCGATCTCCTACGCGCAGGAACGCAAGGCGTATGGCGGGCCCATCATGGATCTGCAGGCTGTTGCTTTCCGGTTGGCGGAGATGACCGCCAGCGTCAATGTGGCCAGACAGTACTATCTCCATGCAGCGCGGATGCTCGATGCCGGGCTGCCGTGCTTCAAGGAGGCGTCCATCGCCAAGCTGTTCGCGACCGAGATGGCGGAAAAGGTCTGCTCCGACGCGCTGCAGACCCTCGGGGGCTATGGATACCTGGCGGATTTCCCCATTGAGCGCTATTGCCGTGATGTGCGTGTTTGCAAGATTTATGAGGGAACCAGCGATATCCAGAAATTGATCATCGCGAAAAGCCTCACCAGGTAATGATTTCGCTGTCACGCTGACAATACGCAGGAACGGCTGTGTTCCTGCGTATACCGTATGGGGGCTCCATGGCCAGACGATCGCCGCTCCCGGATACACCGGTTCCAGCGAAGTATTGGCAATTGCGTAACGGCTTGACGCTGGCTGGGGATACCTGGGGACAACCTGGACGGCAAGCGGTTGTACTCCTGCATGGAAGCGGGCAGACCCGCCATTCGTGGTCCAGAGTAGGCCAACGACTGGGAGAAGCCGGCTATTACACCATCGCCTACGATGCCAGGGGTCATGGGGATTCGGAATGGGATCCCCATGGGGACTATAGCTGGGACGCTTTGGTGGGAGACCTCAATGACCTGGTGCACAGCGAACAGTTGCGTTCCCCGGTTTTCGTCGGCGCTTCCATGGGCGGGTTTACCGGTCTGGCGGCTGTTGGTGAGGTGGGCGTCAGCGCAGCCGCCGTTGTCCTGGTGGATGTGACGCCGCATTTTGATATGCGTGGCGTTCAGGAGATCGCGCGTTTCATGCAGGGCAACCCCGAGGGTTTTTCCTCGCTGCATGAAGTGGTGGAAACGATCCAGCGGTATCAACCCCATCGCGACCGGAAGCCGAATGTTCAAGGGTTGGCGAAGAACGTGCGGCTCGGAATGGATGGCCGGTATTACTGGCACTGGGATCCGCGCTTTCTCACGGCCATGATGAAGAATGTGACCGACGATCAACCCAGACTTGTAGCCAGTGCGGCAGCACTCAACTGTCCTTCCTTGCTGGTGCAGGGCGCGGAGTCGGAGGTTGTTGACGATGGGGGCGCCGAAGCGTACCTGGCGTTGGCTCCGGGCGCCGAGCATGTCGTCATCGGCGGCGCCCGTCATATGGTGGCCGGAGACAGCAACGACTGCTTCCGGGATGCCGTGCTGGATTTCCTCCGGCGAGTCGCCCCCGTCGAATGACTCCGCAAAGCCCCGCAGGGCGGGCCCATCGCGCGCGGTGAGCTGCGTAGGCGTTCCTGACAAGGACCACCAGGGCCATTGCCTGCGAACGCCGCCTTAGTTCTTGTCCCGGCTTTTGAAAAATGCGTCCAGCCTGTGAAGATGCTCATGGGATCGGGCCGTGGCGCCCTCATAGGCAAGCCCGGCATCCATCATGCTGTGGGCCAGTTGTTTCAGTCCGATATTGGCTGTCGCCTTGGTCCAGCGCAGGGCGCGAACCGGGCGTTCCAGCAGCACATCGATAAACGCATTGACGGCAGCGTCCAGTTCGGCGTCCGGTACGGCATGGTTGATCAGGCCCATGGCGGCGGCGTCTGATGCGGTGATGCTCTTCCCGGTTAGCAAGTACTCCTTGGCACGGGCATAACCGATGAGCTGCGGCCAGATGACCGCACCCCCATCGCCGGCGACGACGCCGACAGTGACATGAGGATCCGCGATCACCGCGGATTGCGCTGCAAAGATCACGTCCGAAAACAGCGCGATGGTTGCGCCCAGGCCCATGGCCGGACCGTTGACCTTGGCGACGATGGGCTTCTCACAGTCCAGCATGGAGTAGACGATCCGTTTGCCACGAAGTGCCGTCCGCTCGAACAGGTTCGGGTCTTCGGCCATGCCCCGGGCCCATTGCAGATCACCACCGGCCGAAAAGGCCCGGCCCCGCCCGGTGATCAGCAGGATGTCCGAATCCCGGTCCAGAGCGGCATCGTAGAAGATGTCGCCCAGTTCGTCGTGCAACTCCTCGTTGATGGCGTTCAACGCGTCCGGGCGGTTGAACGCCAGTTCGAGAACACGGCCATGCCGTACGACATCAATCATCTGGTAGCGTGATGAATCCATTGCGTCACCTGATTCAATTGTCAAACGTTGGTGATGGGTATATCCTGAATTTTATCAGTAAATAAAATTACCAACTAGTTAGTATTTGTCGTATGTGGCGATCCTGACAGAGATTTTTGTCGACCGCAGAACCCCGGAGGGAGAGGTTCCGGTCCACTGGCTGTCTCGCGCTGGAAACCATGTGACTTTGAGGTTAATATGCGCGGCCTGAGTCGGGGGCGCCCGGTTTACCGAGCACACGCGGTCCTGCAGGCGTGTGGCTCACGGCTTGTGCGCCCGGCACGGGTTCGGCGGTTGGGCGGACGCAGGGAATGGCGAAGTAGCGAGGATGTAGGTGATGGCGACGAGAAAGAAAAAAGCCACCGGCCCCTGGAGTGCCGTGTTCCCCAGCAGGGATGAGCAGTTCCAGCTCAAGCGCATGGCCTTGCTCCGGGAGGCGGCGCGAGCCTTCAGTGCCAACGGATATCACAACACCTCTCTCGATGATGTTGCCGCTTCGCTGGGGGTGACCAAGGCTGCGCTTTACTACTACGTCAAGAGCAAGCAGGAGATACTCTTCGAGTGTCATATGCTCGCACTGGATCTCGGGGATCAGGCGCTGGATTACGCCCGCGCCCACGGCAAGAATGCGCACGACAAGATCACGCTGTTCTGCCAGCGCTATATCGAACTCATCACCGGCGAGATGGGATCCTTCGCCGTGCTGGCGGAATTCAATGCCCTGGAGAGCAAACGGCGTGAAATCGTGCTGCGTCGTCGGGATGACTTCGAAGAGGTTTTCAAGGCCATCGTGCGGGAAGGCATTGAGGAAAGAAGTATCCGGGAGGTGGACCCGAAGCTGGCCTGTTTCTTCTTCATGGGAGCAGTGAACTGGATGACGCGCTGGTTCCGGCCGGATGGTGATCTGCCGGGCGAAACCATTGCCGCGGAATTTACATCCATGTTCAGTGAGGGGATTCGCCAAAGCCGCTAAACAAGCGGCACCAGTTGGCGTTCAGCGTGTGCCAACGGTGCTCTCTGCGGAAACCGGACGGCTGGTTATCTGGTGCAGCGGTTCCGGACCGGCTATCCGCGCCCCTTCCACGCGGGACTACGCTTTTCGACGAACGCCCGGATACCTTCACGCGCGTCATGGTGCGCCATGTTCCGGGATACCAGTTCACCAGCGTACGCGTAGGCGTCAGCGACCGGCATCTGTTGCTGGCGGTAGAAAGCCTCTTTGCCCAGCGCCAGCGTGTAGGTCGACTTAGAAGCGATCTCCGTCGCCAGGTTCATCACTTCACTGGCCAGTGCCTCTGCCGGAACGACGCGGTTTACCAGTCCTATCCTGAACGCGTGCTCCGCGTCCACCAATCGTCCCGTGCAGAGCATCTCCATGGCGTGCTTGGTTTGCACCGCCCGGCTGAGGGCCACCATCGGGGTCAGGCACCACAGGCCGATATTGACCCCCGGCGTGGCGAATCGGGCACCCGCCGACGCAACGGCCAGGTCGCAGGCCGCTACAAGTTGACAGCCCGCTGCCGAGGCCACGCCCTCCACTTCAGCCACCACGATCTGCGGTTGCCCCTGAATCGCCTGCATCATGGCGGAGCACCGTGTGGAGACCTCATGGTAGAACTCCGGATCGTCCGTACCGTCGAATTCGCGCAAGTCATGACCGGCGCAGAAAATCCTTCCCCCAACGCCGCTCAGGATGATGACGGCGATCTCGGGCTCGTCCCGCAAGGCCCTGAGGGCCTCGTGCAATGCGTTGATGGTCGCCAGTGAAAGGCTGTTCCCCTGCTCGGGCCTGTTCAGCTTAAGGCGGCACACGGCGCCGTGATCCTCACGGCTGACGAGTTCCTGAGTATCCGACATGACTGAAATCCTGTAAGAGGCAGAATGAAGACAACGATATAGAGACTGACTTTAAAGATATTTTATTAACTTGATGGTAGATTTGTCTTCGGGCGCTGTCAACCGCGGCGTGATGGGCCTCTTTGCGAGACATCTGTCCGTAACCCCTTGGGGCTCAGGTGGTTTTCGCCTCTGGCTGTGTCCCAGGCCGGCACAGGTGGAACCACGACCTGCGGCACACTGCTCCCGGCCACGAACCAAAACCGGTCTCGAGGCCGACAGCCTGAATATGTCAGCGCTTCCATCGGGCCGCTGACGCGTCAACCGGTCCACAGCGGAGCTCCCCGCGACTGCGGTTTCACATGAAATCCTTCAGTACGCCGGTCGCGGCGCAATGGCGGAGCCCCTGGCTGGTGGACAGGCCTGGCCAGGATTGACTTCAATAACGAACGCGGTAGATTGGTTACTGACTAGCCGGTTAATCTCAGGGTGTCTCGACTATGACTCACGGCAACGGTAAAGCCCTTGTTGCGGGCGTTGGAATGATCAAGTTCGCAAAACCAGGAGGCTCGGACCCGTATGACCTGATGGGTGCGGCAGCGACGCGGGAAGCCCTGAAGGACGCCGGCGTGGATTACGCACAGATCCAGCAGGTCTATGCGGGCTACGTCTATGGGGATTCCACAAGCGGCCAGAAGGCGTTGTATCGCGTCGGACTCACCGGCGTGCCCATCGTGAACGTGAACAACAACTGTTCTACCGGTTCTACCGCGTTATTCCTTGCCAGGCAGGCGATTGAGTCCGGCGCGGCGGACTGTGTCCTTGCTTTGGGTTTCGAACAGATGCGACCCGGTGCGCTTGGAACCGTGTTCGACGACAGGCCCAGTGCTTTCGAAAACTTCGACCAGGTGTGCGATGCCCTGGTGGGGAATGAGGAAATCCCTCTGGCCTTGCGGTACTTCGGTGGTGCAGGGCTGCATCACATGGAGAAGTACGGGACCACATTGGAAGATTTCGCGGCGATCCGCGCGAAAGCCAGCCGCCACGCGGCAAACAACCCTTTGGCTGTGTTCCGGAACCAGTTGACGCCGGAGGAAGTCCTGGCATCCCCCGATATCTGGCCCGGCGTGTTAACCCGGCTGATGGCATGCCCGCCCACCTGCGGGGCCGCTGCCGCCGTGCTGGTTTCCGATGCATACGCCAGGAAGCACGGCCTTGGCAGACATGTGCGCATCGAAGCGCAATCCATGGTCACAGACCGGCCCGGCACCTTCGATAACCAGAGCATGATTTCGTTGGTTGGTTACGACATGACGGTTGCCGCGAGTAAGCAGGTTTACGAGGCTGCGGGGGTCGGTCCGGAGGATGTCGACGTCTGCGAGTTGCACGACTGTTTCGCGCAAAACGAACTGATCACCTACGAAGGCCTCGGGCTGTGTGCGGAGGGTGGCGCCGGGGAGTTTATCGCAAACGGTGACAACACCTACGGCGGAAAGACCGTGACAAACCCTTCCGGTGGGCTGCTCTCCAAGGGGCATCCTCTTGGCGCGACAGGACTCGCCCAGTGCTACGAACTGACCAGCCAACTCCGCGGTACCGCGGACAAACGCCAGGTGGACGGTGCCCGTACCGCGCTGCAGCATAATCTGGGGCTTGGCGGAGCATGCGTGGTAACGCTTTACCAGGCGGGATGATGCCGAGTCAGCGCACTCGGGCCATGGGAACCGATCAGCGCTTCTGAAGCCCTGAAAGGTGGAACAGACCACAAGCGACACGCTGTTCCGGTCTCTGACCGGAACGTTTGCCAATGCCTCAATCAGACGACAACCAACTTGAGCAAAGTGGAGGAGAATTCATGAATGCACGCCACAGTACGAAGCCAGTCCGGACCGGGGTGAGAAAATCCCAAGGGCTTCTCTGCACCCTGCTGATTGCCGCGGGCCTGTCCGCTGTACCCCTGGCGCAATCCGTTGCCAGCGAGCGCGTCAGGTGGCAGGTCCCGACGGGGGCGCCGACGACGCTGCCGGGTGCGGACGCGATTGTCCACGCGTCCAAGTCATTGACCGGAATGTCCGGCGGTTCGATAACACTGCGGATCTACGAGCCCGGGGAGTTGATTCCCCCGTTTGAAGTCAGTGATGCGGTTGGCGAAGGCCGTTATCCGGCGGGTTTCACGTACACCGCGTATGACGAAGGCTCCATGCCTGCCAGCCCGCTCTTCTCCACTGTGCCGTTCGCCATGGATCCGGTCGGCTTCTCTTCGTGGCATTACGTGGGCGGCGGGAAGGAACTGCTCAACGAGATGTATCACGAGCGGAATATTCATGCGCTTCTCTGCGGCATCACCGGTCCGCAGCTCGTCGGATGGTTCCGGCAGTCCATAACGAGCATCGAAGATTTCGACGGTCTGACAATCCGGTTCCCGGGGATTGGCGCCCATGTGCTTTCCAGGCTCGGCGCAAACATCTCCATGATCCCCGCCGGGGACACCTACCAGGCCCTGGAGCGTGGCGTTGTGGATGCGGCGAAGCTGGGGCAGCCGGCGGTTGGGCGCGCGTTCGGTTTCCATGAGATCGCCCCGTACTACATGCTGCCGGACTGGGCACAGCCGAACACGACCACACACTTGATGATCAACAAGGATGTGTGGGATGGCTTGGAAGACACCACCAAACACATGCTGGAAACCGCATGCATGGCCGCGACCATGTTGACCTTGGTCGACACGGAGAAACGGCAGGCCGCAGTACTGCGGGAGTTCGACGAGCTGGGCATTACCCCCCTGGTCCTGCCTGACGAGGACCTGCGTAAAATCCGGGACATCAGCAATGAGGTTCTGGATGAAATGGCCGCGGATGATGAGTTCTTCGCCCGCGTCCTGGAGAGCCAGCGCGCCTTTGCCGAAGAATACAGCGAATGGGCGGAACGCGGTTATCTGCCTTCTGGCGTTCGCTAAGGTTCATCCACGTGGCGGGGGGGCGGCCAGGGTGCCCCCCCCCCCGGGCCCGCCCCCCCCCGCGGAAGACACGCGCATATGGCCCCTGGGGGGATGACGGGTGTGCCGCTGGTCACATGCATGGGCGAACCCGTACCGGTACGGGTCCATACGGTTGATGGAATCGGAGTCCATGCGTGCCTGCTTTACGCATTGACTGAAACACACCGCGCTGGCGTTGTTCCCAGTACCCCTCATGCGCAACCCGCAAGATATTCAGCAGGGCCAAGGTGAATGTCCCCCAATCGATTCCCCCATCGACGATGTCTACCGTGTCATTCCCGTGGCGCAGCAACAGCGCTCGGAAACAGTACTTATCCGATAAGCCAGATGCCGGCCGGCCGATACCAGGCGTCGATTACGCCCGAGAACCGGCATGGTTTGATGCTGAAAAACCGAAGGAATAATGAAGACTTCGCCTATGTATAAACAAAGCCCCAGCAGCAAAAGCTTTGGTGCCAAGCACGACCTGCCGCAGAATAAGTTCAGTTTCTGGGTGGATGGAGGAATAAGCTTATTCGGCAGCACCGTTTCCTGGCTTTGGATAGTGACGTTAGCTGTTGTCCTTACGAATGTCTTCGGTCGTTTTGTTCTGGGGCGGGGTTCCATTGCCTTGGAAGAGCTTTCGTGGCATCTGTTCGGCGCAGCAATGATGCTCACCCTGGCCTACGCCGTCGTCACCGATGATCATGTCCGGGTGGATGTTCTCAGAGAGAAGTTTTCTCCAAAAGTGAAATGCTGGATAGAGATTCTGGCCATTGTCTGCCTCGTCCTTCCTCTGCTCTTTATCGTACTGGAGGAGCTCATTCAGTACGCATGGCGGTCATATATTAGAGGTGAGCGTTCCCAGGCCCCGAGCGGACTCCCTTACCGGTTCATCGTGAAAAGCATGCTTCCGATTGGGATTTCCCTGGTGATCGTGGCCATGATTTCCCGTGTGACCCGTTGCTGCACCCTGATATTCGGTTTCCCCAGGCCGTATACGCCAAATCGGAACGGCGCCTCCGGTAAGCACATCAATGGGGAAGTGTCATGATGGCTGAGCACTATCTCGTGATTGCAATGTTCTCGGCCTTCATGACCTTGCTCATGCTTGGCTTTCCAGTGGCTTGGGCTCTGGCCGGTGTCGGGTTTCTGTTCGCCGTTGTGGGTCATATTCTCGTTGAAAACTTCCTGGTGGATATCTGGTTCACCTGGGGGGGGACCATCGGGGTTCTGGACCGGCGGATTTACGGCATTGTGGCAAACGAGCTCATGGTTGCCGTTCCGCTGTTTATCTTCATGGGGCTGATGCTGGACAGGTCCGGCGTTGCCGAGCGTCTGATGACTTCCCTGGTCCGCGTCTTCGCCGGCCTACGCGGCGGCTACGCCATCACCGTCGTGCTTGTGGGGGTTCTGCTGGCGGCGTCCACTGGCATCGTGGGCGCATCGGTGATTTTACTAGGAATGCTGTCCATAGGTCCGATGTTGGCGGCCAAATATAACAAGGGCCTGACCGCCGGCACGGCCTCAGCGGTTGGGACCCTGGGTATCCTGATTCCCCCCAGCATCATGCTTGTCCTGCTGGCGGATCGGTTAAGTACGCCTGAGGCTTCGGTGGGCCGGCTTTTCATGGCGGCATTGGTGCCCGGATTATTGCTGGGGCTGATGTACATCATCTATATCATAGCGGCCTCCTATTTGAGGAAGGATTTCGCCCCGGCGCCGCGAGATCGGGAGCCGCTGGGTTGGCGACAGATTGTCGGTGTGTTATGGGCCGTGCTGCCTCCCCTCGGCCTGATTGTCGCCGTCCTTGGATCCATTGTTGCAGGCATAGCGACAACGACCGAAGCATCTGCAGTGGGCGCGTTTGGGGCAATTCTTCTGGCGGCGCTGTATGGCAAGCTCAATTTTTCTGTGCTTGCCGACTCGGTGCGCCGAACAAGCCTTACAACTGCTTTTATCTTCGGCATTTTCATCGGTGCAACCATCTTTGCGTCGGTGCTGAGAGGGCTTGGTGGTGACGACGTCATTCGGGATGCGATTATAGGACTTCCGTTTGGCGAAGCGGGAATTGTGCTGGCAATTTTAGGTCTGGTATTCATTCTGGGATTCTTTCTTGATTGGATCGAGATCACGTTGATCATTTTGCCCCTCGTGGCGCCTGTTGTTTTCAGTCTTGGAGTGGACCCTCTGTGGTTCTCGATACTGTTCGCGATCTGCTTGCAGACCTCCTTCTTGACGCCGCCCGTCGGTCCAGCCTTGTTCTATATCAAGGGCGTTTGTCCACCCGAAATCTCAACAAAAGATATCTATTTCGGGGTTGCGCCATTCGTTCTGATACAGCTTACAGGGCTGTTCCTGGTGTTCCAGTTTGATGAACTGGCCAGGTGGCTGCCTCGGTTGATCTACGGCTGAGCGTGGGATGCGCGGTCTGGGGATTGCCGCTTGCAATGGGATGGGGGAATGAATGCAACCACGAAGCCGGCCGAAGATCGCCTGCAGCATACGTGGGGAAGGCAGGACGCTGCTGTTCACCCACGGTTTTGCCGGCAGCGGCAGAATGTGGGAAAAGCAAGTCACCCGTTTCCAGAAGGACTACCAGACGATTGTCTGGGACCTCATCGGACATGGCGAGTCCGAGGCGCCGCCCGAGGACACGGCCTATCATGTGGAATCCTGCGTCCGCTACATGGATGAAACCCTATCGGAAGCCGGTGCCCACGAGGCCGTGCTGATCGGGTTTTCGTTGGGCGGGTTGCTCTCCCTGGAGTATTTCCTGAAACACCCCTTGAAGGTCAAGGCGCTGGTGCTGATCGGTGCAGGCCCCGGATACGCAACCCCCGCTTCGCAACGGGAGGGCAACGACATGGCTGAGGTCTACGCGCGCGAGATTGAGCGGCATGGTCTCCGTGGACTCACCTCCATACCGCTGCTGGAAGGGACCGGAACTGAAAGCGCCGGCCACAAGGATCATCGGGGGTTGGTCAACGTTGCCCGACACACGTTGACCAGGGAAGGTTTCACCATTGTTCGAATGCTGGGTTCCGTTGCCGTGCCGACCCTTCTTATCGCTGGTGAACATGATACCCAGCTCCGGCGCGCCGCTGAATTCATGCACCAGCGCATGACGGATAGCACTTTGGTGGTCATTCCCGGCGCCGGACATGCCGCCACGATCGATGCGCCTGATGCCTGCAATGAGGTGATAGGGGAGTTCCTGAAGAAGCATGAAAAGCTTGAGGGATAATCGCTATGAGGAATAGACATTCAGGGACTGTCAGGTTCACCTCGGATGAAGGTGTTGGCAAGATCACGCTTTCCAATGAGCAGAACTTGAACGCAATGAATCTCGAAATGTGGGGTTCATTACGTGATGCGCTCGTTGAATTGTCTTCTTCACCTGAAATTAGGGTTATCAGTATACAAGGTGAGGGGGAAAAGGCATTTTCCTCAGGTTCGGACATCAGTGATCTCGTCCCACGAAGCGTTGACGAGGGCGGGGTCGCCAATGTCAACGATCGTATTCAGGAAACGTTGGCGGTATTGGAAGCTGTCCCGATTCCAACAGTAGCAGAAATTCGTGGGTATTGTCTGGGTGCCGGAACGGCTATTGCGGCTTCCTGTGATATGCGCCTCCTTCGAGACGATGTTGTCATCGGAATACCAGCCGCCAAACTGGGTGTTGGATATGATCCACGATGGGTGTTCAGTCTGGTGAAGCTGGTTGGGGCCGCGAACGCATCCCGATTGCTTTATACCGGGGAACGGTATGATGCGTTTGACGCAAAATCCATGGGTTTTGCTACGGAAGTATTCAAGTCGGATGCGTTCGAATTAATGTCGGGCAGATTGATTCGAGGCATTTCACGTAACGCACCGCTTACCATCAGGGCGGTAAAGCAAGCGATCCTTTGTTCCGGTCGTTCCGGTGAGCAAGCTGAACTTGAGTCCCTGCTTGCTTTGGCAAATGATTGCTTCAGAAGTGAGGACTATCTGCGAGGCGTTGAGGCATTCCGAAATCGGGTGACGCCCAGTTTCAAAGGGCGCTGAGATTTGATGCGTGTTTTGGTCGCCTTCAATCAGAGTTTGAGGAGATTTACATGTTGAACGACGAGGTCAGTGCGGGCCTGACATTAAACAGAATTTACGCTAACGCCTTGCCAAGATTCGGTGACAAATTAGCTATGGTATGCGCCGATGATCGCATCACCTATAGAGCCTTGTTCGAATCCGCATGTAAAGTCGCGCATGCGTTGACCCGGCAAGGGGTGGGAAGAAATGTTCGAGTCGCCTTGGCAATGTCGAACTGCATTGAGTACGCAATTGCGGATCAGGGTATTATTCAAGCCGGTGCGACAAAGGTGCCTTTGAACGATATGCTTGGGGAAAAAGAGATCAAGCATATCATCAAGGATAGCAATGCCCGGGTAGCCATTGTTGGGAAGAATTTCTTCGAAGTATTCAAGAGTAACAGAACTGCATGGCCGGAGTTGGAAACCATCGTTGGTATCGCGTCGCCGGAGGAGTGCCCAAGCGGGTTCGTTTCCTGGCAGGAATTTATGGCGGAGAACGTTTCCGGGCCGCCGGAGGTTCAGGTTGAAGAGAATGACCTGGCAATGATCGGTTATACCGGTGGAACAACGGGTGTTCCGAAGGGGGTTCTCCACACGCAGCGGACCATAGCGCTGGACATGTTATCCCATATCGCCGAGCTGGGGTTCCTGGACGACGAGCGCATTCTTCTGTCATCGCCGTTGCCCCACGCCGCCGGATTCTTGATGCTGGCTGCGCTTCTGAAGGGTGCTACGCATTTCGTTGATGTCCGTTTCGATACCGACAAGGTCATTGACCGGATCGAAAAGGAGAAGGTTACGTTCACTTTCCTTGTGCCAACCATGATCTACAGGCTTCTGGACAGGCTGAAGGAGAGGAACGCGGATCTGAGTTCGCTGCGCACGGTCGTGTATGGTGCCGCACCGATCACCGTCGACAGGCTGAGAGAGGGGTTGGCCCGATTCGGGCCGGTGTTCATGCAGATATACGGGCAAACGGAAGTGCCCAATCTGATTACCCGGTTGCGGAGAGAGGAGCACCGGGTCGACGAATCGGTTGTTCACCGTCTCAAGAGTTGTGGGCAGCCTGTCACCATGGCGGAGGTTCGCATCATCGATGGTGAAGGTGCTCCGGTGCCGGTCGGTGAGAGCGGTGAACTCGCAGTGCGTGCACCGTACGCGATGCTGGGCTATCACGGCCTGCCGGAGAAGACGGCCGAGACATTGGTCAACGGTTGGATTATGACCGGAGACATCGCCAAGCAGGACGAGGATGGTTATATCTACCTGCTGGACCGTAGCAAAGACATGATCATTTCTGGCGGAATGAACGTCTATACCACCGAGGTGGAAAACGCCATTCAGGGTTGTCCCGGAGTGGGCCAGGTGTGCGTCATTGGCGTTCCGCATCCTGACTGGGGCGAGGCCGTTTCAGCGTTTATCGTTCCGGAGGCCGGGGCGACTTTGACGGAACAAGACGTCAAGGATCACTGTCGTGGCGAATTGTCAGCGTATAAGCGACCAAAAATGGTGAAATTTGTCGACGACTTGCCGTTGACGGCATACGGGAAACTTGACAAGAAGGTGCTTCGTGCCGCTGCACAAGACGAATTGAAGGGTTCCAAGTGATCTGGACTGCTTCCCTTGGGTTGCGCAGAGTCTCAGAATGAAGCTAAGACCTGGTTTGATTTGAATTGTGTGGAGGAGCTATGAAAGTCAATTTTTTCAATCATTTTGAGGCGCTGGTATCCAGGTTTGGCGACAACGAAGCTTTGGTCAATATTGATAATAACAGGCGGTATACCTATAAAGAATTTCATTTTCTAACTAATAAAATAGCAAACGCGATATACCATGAGCTGGGCCTTAGGAAAGATGATGTTTATATGAGTATATTGGAGAACGATAATCTTTCCTTGTTGCATTTCCCAACCATTTTCAAGACGCCCGCCACCTGTGCTTTGACCAACTACAGAGACTCACTGGAGGAGCATGGATGGCAGATGGAACGCGCGCACGTAAAAGTCGTGTTCGTGGAAAAGACGCTGCTTGCGACTCACCTTGAGATGTTTCGGGACAGAGGATTGACGGTGGTTTGCATGGATGATCCGCTGCCGGAACACGAGGGCGTGCTGTATTTCTGGGACTTGGTGAATGCTGCCTCGACGGAGAACCTGGACATTGCGCTTGACGATCGTGATCATTGCGCGGTTATACGGTTCACAGGTGGAACGACCGGCAGGGGAAAGCCGGCCATGTACAGCATCGATAACTGGTTGAACGTGCGGGACACCGCCTTCGCGCTGGATGACAAGGTATGGGCGCCGGACGCCAGGCTGCTGCATGTTGCGCCGATAAGTCATGGAAGCGGGATGCTCACGATTCCCGCCTTTTACTCTGGAGCCACCAATATTACTCAGAATCAACCTGATTTAGGGGTCTACTGTGAGAATATTGATAGAGAAGCTGTTACCCATGGCATGCTCGTCCCAACATTGCTTTATCGGCTGCTTGAGTCGGAATCCGATCTCAGCACACTGAGATACATGTTTTACGGCGCCGCACCAATGAGTCCATCCAAGCTGCAGGATCTTCAGAAACGATTCGGGAATATTTTTATCCAGCTCTATGGTTCGACAGAGCATTTCGCATTTGCCACGAGCCTTGGAACGAAAGACCACCTCGTGGGCGAGGGGGAGGATGCGGCCCGCCTGGCGTCGGCCGGGAAGATCACGCCGGGCGTTGAGTTGCTGGTAATGGATGACAACGGAAGGCAGGTGCGCGCCGGGGAAAAGGGCGAACTTTGGATGAGGTCACGATCAACCTGTTTGGGGTACTTGGATGACCCGGAAAAAACCAAAGAGGAGTTCGTTGATGGTTTTTGGAAGTCCGGGGATATCGGGTACATAGATAGCCAAGGGTATGTCTACATTGTTGATCGAAAGAAAGATATGATTATTTCCGGCGGGTTCAACATATATGCCAACGAGGTGGAGGCCGCGGTCAGTTCCCATGAGGCGGTGATGATGGCCGCCGTGGTCGGTGTGCCCCATGAAGAATGGGGCGAAGCGGTGCACGCGGAGGTGGTATTGAAGAAAGGGTTTCAGGTTACGGAGGACGAACTGAAGAACCACGTTAAACAGAGAATAGGGAAATACAAATCACCAAAATCCATCGCGTTCGTTGATGAGCTGCCGTTGAGCCCTGTTGGAAAAATTCTGAGACGGGAAGTGAGAGATAAATACTGGAGTCAAGGTCGGAAAGTGGGTTAAGGAAGCGCTGATCTATTCCCATGGTGCTCTGGCTTTGCAGCGTGTTCGGGGGCCAGGTGCGGCTCGCAGGCCCTATCAGTCGCAGCCCATGTGGCGGCGGTATCTGGCCGGATCATGGCCTTCCGGCACATTGTCGCAGGGATCATCCGCGTAGCCCCGCAGCACCTTGTAACGGGCGATCTGTTCGGGGTGCAGTAGGTCCAGGGTCTTGTAATGCTGTGACAAGTGGATGAAGCGCAGCTCCGTGCGCGCCGATTCCGCCGCCTGGAGGAGCCGTCGTAGTGAATCCGCGTCCACGTTCCTCTCGGCGAATGCCTGCTCGATGGCCGCCTCGGCTTCGATCAGGCGCTCGCCGGCGGGAATGGCCTCGGTGCGCATCGCTTCGAACAGCGCCTCAACCTGCGTCACCTGTTCGGCTGACAAGGCGATCTCCTCCTTGAGTTCCAGCAGGTGTCGCGGGCCGGGCACGCCGTTCAACTCGGCGGGCAAGGCCAGCCCCCAGCCCCCTCCGCTGCGCAATTCCTCGATGTCACTGGCGGACAGCGACTTGATCTCGCGCGTTTCCATGCCGGCATAGGGCGAGCGCTCCCCGTGTGCGCCATGATCGTGCTGGGGGAGCGCGGTTCCGCTCGCAACACACAGCCCCCCCAAGTTCCGCAGTTCGCAGCGTAAATTCCGGTTTCCGCCGATCCTGCCATTT
>JAFIFU010000006.1 GCA_020831885.1 Ectothiorhodospiraceae bacterium | reverse complement strand
CCCCCCCCCCCCCGGGGGGTTCGGCACCCCCCCCGGGGGGGGGGGGCGCCCCCCCCCGAGCCCCCCGCCGGTAGGTCTTGCCCACCTCACCGTGTTCCAGGTCCGGATAAAGATCCCAGATCCCGCTTCCAATCAGCTCCTCGCGGGACTTGCGCAGCAGGCGGCAGGCTTCGTCGTTGCAGTAGCTGAACCGGTCGTCCCCGTCCAGGGTGAAAAACGCCTCCGCCACGTTATCGATGGTCATGCGCAACCGGCGCTCCACGCGCTGACGTTCCAGCTCCGTGGCCTTGAACGCGGTGATGTCCTGCAAGGCCCCCTGTACCCGGACAAGCCTGCCGGAACTGTCGACGACCGCCTCGCCCGTTGCCCGGACCCAGATCTCCCGGCCGAGGGCGGTCACCACCTCCATTTCCGTATCGAACGGCATGCCATCACGGACACAGCGTTCATAGAGCGTCCGAATGGCCTCGCGGTACCCCGGCTTGTAGTACCCGATGGCTTCCTGAAGTGACGGTCTTGCTCCATGGGGAATCTCGTGAATGTCGCAGACCGTGTCGGACCAGCGGATCCACTCTTCATCCGGGTCCACTGTCCAACCGCCAATGCGCGCCACCCGTCCCGCCATATCCAGCAGTTGCTGCTGATGAAGAATCCGCTCGCTGTCGGCCCGCTGCTCGGTCACATCCTGCAGCGTGCCCACCAGATAATTCCGTTGGCCGTCGGCATCCTCCTGAAGCTCCGCGCGCTGATGCACGATGCGCACCCTGCCGTCCGGGCGCCGGATCCGGTAAGCCGCATTCAGCGGTTCTTCGCCACGCAGAGCCCGTGCCCGCTTTTCCAGGAAGGCATCGATATCGTCCGGGTGGATCCGCGACAGGAAATCATCCACTGTTCCGGCGAACGCTCCCGGATCGATACCGAAGATGCGGCAGCTCTCGTCAGACCACTGCAGCTGGCGCGTTGGAATGTGCAGCCGCATGCTGCCAACACGGGCGATACGCTGCGATTCCGCCAGCATCCGGGCCCGTTCCTCCAGCTCCCTTTCGTAACGTTGCAGTGCTGCCCGCGTCCTCGCCTGCTCATTCAGCAAGGTGTTGAAACTGCGGGCCAACTGCGCGATTTCATCCTGGCCGTGAACCGGAACCCGCGCCTCCGTGTCCCCGTCGGACAGGCGTTTGACCACACCATACAGATCGTTGATCGGGCCCCGTACCCGGGCGTGAATCAGGCCGAAGGCAAGCACGCAGAGGGAACCGAACAGCACCGACGCCAGGGAAAACAGGCCGACCGCCCAGGCGGTCTGCCGCGCGATGTCCGACTGGCGGTCCTGCAACAGTGCGGTGACTGCCGTCTCCATGGCGATACCGTGACCGTACATCTGTCCGAGGATGACGCGCCCGCGACGTGAGAGCCCCAGCGGGCCGACGCCACCCTGAGGACTGTCACCCTCGGACCGTGCATGCTCGACATTGACCATGGACTGCATCAGACCGATATAGGCGCCAATCCGTCCTGCGCCGGGATGATGTGATTCCAGCGCCTCCAGGTCCCGGCGAAGCGCGTCGCTTTCCTGACGGAAAACATCCTGGAGATCATCGTCCGAGTAATACAGGAGCAGATGGGTCGCGGCTGCGGACAAGGCGCTTACACGTTTCTCCAGTCCGAACAGCTCCGCAACCTGTTCCTGTTTCTGGTGGATATCCCGCAGCATGTAGACGCTGATCATGAGCAGGGCGATCAGCCCGAGCACGCAGAAAGCCATACTGGCGACGGAGAGGGTGCGGAGCTTCATTCGTTGTGCACCGGAAACGAGGAAGCCGAGGGCAGACTGACGGCGGTGGGCAAGACGCTGTGCAAGGGCTCCGGTGCAATCAACAGAAACGGCCGAAATCGCACGCCCACTCCTGCATAGCCCGCATCACGAGACCATTCCGCCTGTTGCTGCATTGCGGTAATCAACGACCAGTTGAGGGAGAGACCGTAGATCAGGTTATGCCAGTTGGCCCGGGCCTGTTCCGCGGATACCTGCCGCATCCGACCATACAGCGCGATGGCTTCCTCGGGATGGGCGTCCATGAATCGGATCGCGTCCCGGTAGGCCCGGAGGACCAGGCGGACCGTTTCCGCTTCCCGTTCCAGCACTTCCCGCCGGACGACCAGGAGCCACCGGGCGGTGTACACGTTGCTCACATCGAATCGCCGCTGGGGTTCGCCCAAGCGGGCGTCCAGTCGTGTGGCCCAGGGTTCCCAGAGCACGGCGGCGTCCGCCTCTCCTTCCGCCAAGGCATCAAATACCTGGCGAATGGGCAGATCCACCAGGTTCACCGCATCCGCCTGGATTCCGTGGTACTCCAGGAAAAAATCCAGCAGCAGCTCCGCATTGCTGCCGCGGACCAACGCGATCCGCGCATCCCGCAGGTCCACCGGGTGTCTGACCCGGCTGTCCTGTCGCGCCATGATGAAATTGAGGCCGATGGAATGGGAGATACTGGCGAGGATCAGTGGATCGTTCGGCCCTTCCGCCGTCTCCTCGCGCATGGCTTCCAGAATCAGCGGAGTCAGGGCCATTAGGGCGAAATCGGTTTGCCCGGCGCGCAATCGCCGGAGATTACTCAGTCCGGAATCCCCGTACGCTACCTCCAGCTCCAGCCCCTGTTTGGAGAAAAAACCGAACTCGCTGGCCACCAGGGTCGGTATATCGCCCAGATAGACCACCCCTTCCAGCCGCGTCTCCGCCTGCGCCGGGGGCATGCTCAGCACCCCCAGCAGCATGGCCAGGCCGCAGCAGAGCACCCACATCCCCCGGCGCCTGATCGCCAGCCATCGCGATCCGCGGATCCGGGCACGGCATGACGGAAACAGGTGAGGGCCCCGGGAAGCGCCGCATAATGCGTTTGGTGAACGCATTCTCTGGTTCATCTGCATACCAAGCTCCCCGACCCAGAGTTCCGTCTCACGGAAAGCCGAATACACTCAAGGGCCGCTGCTTCCTCAAGCAATATATTGCTTGCTGCAACAGACGCAGTTTACACGCTATAAAACGTCGCCTCCATCAAGCGGTGATCAGGGAAACGAAGCGTCGGTACGCACTGAGGCACGGTGGACCCGCCGCGTGAAAGGTCAGTATGGTGCGGGTGGCCGGACTCGAACCGGCACGGCCTGACGGCCTTCAGATTTTAAGTCTGATGTGTCTACCAGATTCCACCACACCCGCGGGCTTGTGCCGACGTGCCGCGCGACCCTATGCACGCCGGATACGGAACGGGGAGGATATGGAGGCTCGGGCCGGAATCGAACCGACGTACACGGCTTTGCAGGCCGCTGCATCACCACTCTGCCACCGAGCCCTGTCTTTTACGCCGCTCATGGTATCAGGAGCGGCAGACCAAGGCGAGACGCCCGGCGTGATCCCGGGCCGAAACGCAAAGCCCCGGCCTGGCCGGGGCTTTGGAGAAACTGGAGCGGGAAACGAGACTCGAACTCGCGACCCCAACCTTGGCAAGGTTGTGCTCTACCAACTGAGCTATTCCCGCGTCGGACTGGCGGCTATTTTATGCGTGCTGTCCCCGGTGTCAAGCCCGTTTCCCGGCCGCACGTTCCTCCTCCCGCACCACCTCCAGCGACGCCCGCAGGTAGACAACCATGGACCAGAGCGTGAGGCCCGCGGCCACGTACAGCAGGACCATGCCCACCGCGTGGACGGGAATGCCGGCCAGGTCGTCCCGGTAAAGCAGCAGCAGGATGGCGATCATCTGCGCGGCCGTCTTGAACTTGCCGATGGCGTTCACCGCCACATTGGCCCGCTTGCCCAGTTCGGCCATCCATTCCCGCAATGCCGAAACCGTGATCTCCCGGCCGATGATCACCGCCACCGCCAGCGCGAACAGGGGTGTGGGGTTGATGACCAGCAGGGCGATGAGGGCCACGGCCACCATCAGCTTGTCCGCCACCGGATCCAGAAAGGCGCCGAAAGCGGAGGTCTGATTGAGCCTGCGCGCCAGATAGCCGTCCGCCCAGTCCGTGATCGCGGCCAGGGCGAACACCGCGGCGGCGGCAACGTTCGCCCAGGCGAACGGCAGGTAGAACACGACCCCGAACACCGGAATCAGCAGGATCCGGGCCAGGGTCAGCATGTTGGGGATATTCATCGGCATCAGCCGGCCTCGTCATGAAACACGTCGTAGATACGCTGCGCCAGTTCCCGGCTGATGCCCCGCACGCTCTGCAGGTCTTCCACGCCGGCGCGGGAGATCCCCTGCAGGCCGCCGAATTGCTTGAGCAGGAGCTGGCGGCGTTTGGGACCCAGTCCCGGAATATCCTCCAGCCGGGAGGAGCTACGCGCCCTGCCCCTTCGTTGCCGGTGGCCGGTGATGGCAAACCGGTGTGCCTCATCGCGGATATGCTGAAGCAGGTGCAGCGCCGGGGAATCCGGCGGCAGTATAACCTCCCGCTCGGGTTCGGTCAGGACCAGTTTTTCCAGACCGGGACGCCGGTCCGGACCCTTGGCGATACCCAGAACGATGACCCCGTCCACCTGAAGCTCTTCCAGCACCTCCACCGCCTGCCTGAGCTGCCCCTTGCCGCCGTCGATGATGAGGATGTCGGGCAGGACGCCCTCGCCGCGTTTCAGGCGCGTGAAGCGCCGATGGAGCGCCTGACGCATCGCGGCGTAGTCGTCACCAGGCGTGACGCCCTCAATGTTGAAGCGCCGGTAGTCGGACTTCAAGGGCCCCTCCTGGGTGAACACCACGCAGGAGGCCACGGTGGCTTCCCCCTGGGTGTGGCTGATATCGAAACACTCCATGCGGGCGGGGATCTCGTCCAGATCCAGCGCCTGTTGCAGGTCCTCGAAGCGCCGCCGCAGGCTGGCGGCGCTGGCCGCCCGGGCCTTCAGGGCCGCCCGGGCATTGGTATCGGCCATTTCCAGCCAGCGTCGCCGCTCCGCCCGCACCCGCGTGCGAAGCCGCACCGGGTGCCCGCTGTCCTCGCCCAGCGCTTCCTGCAACACTTCCTGGTCCGGAACAGGCATGTTCAGGAGAATCTCCCGGGGGATCGTCCGCCCCAGGTAGTGCCGCGCGATGAACGCCGCCAACACCTCGGCCGCGTCGGTCTCCGGCGGAACGCGGGGGTAGAAGGCCTTGTTGCCGAGATTCTGCCCGTTGCGGAAGAAAAATACCTGGACACAGGCAAGCCCCCCCTGGCTCACGCAGGCGACCACGTCCAGGTCGCCCTTTTCGCCGCTGATGTACTGGCGCTCCTGGATCTTGCGCAGGTTGCTGATGCGGTCCCGGAGCCAGGCGGCCCGCTCGAACTCCAGTGCCTCGGCGGCCCGCTCCATGTCCTCCACCAACTCATCGATCACCTCGCCGCTGCGTCCCTCCAGGAATTTCACCGCGTGGGCCACGTCCCGTTGATACGCCTCCGGTGTGACGAAGCCGACGCAGGGGGCCGTACAGCGCTGGATCTGGTACTGCAGGCAGGGGCGGGAGCGGTTGCGGAAAAAGGTGTCCTCGCATTGCCGGACCGGGAACACCCGTTGCAGATGGTTCAGGGTCTCCCGCACGGAACCGGCGCTGGGAAAGGGGCCGAAGTAGCGGCCATGGTCACGTCTGGCGCCCCGGTGAAAACCCAGCCGCGGGAAGTCCGGGTGATCGGACAGATAAATGTAGGGATAGCTCTTGTCGTCCCGCAGCAGCACGTTGTAGCGTGGTGCCAGGGTCTTGATCAGGTTGTTCTCCAGGATCAATGCTTCCGCTTCAGTGTGCGTGACCGTGAACTCGATGCCGCGCACCTGGGCCACCATGGCCTGGGTCTTCGGATCCTTCCTGCTGCGGTTGAAGTAGCTGGCCACGCGCCGGCGCAGGCGGCGTGCCTTGCCCACGTAGATCACCGTGCCGTCCGCATCCAGCATGCGGTAGACGCCCGGGCGCTCCGGAATGTGGCGGACGATGGCCCCGGGATCGAAGGGGGTGGTTTCCTGCTCGGCCATAGAATGTGACCGCGCGCTATTGCAGTTGGTCGATCATGCCGTGACGGATGGCGAGGTGGGTGAGCTCCACGTCGTTCTCCACACCCAGCTTCTCGTACAGGCGGTAGCGGTACGTGCTCACCGTCTTCGGGCTAAGGCACAGTGTGTCGGAGATTTCCTGCAGTTTGTGGCCCTGGGTGATCATCAGCATCACCTGCATCTCCCGGCGGGACAGCTTCTCGAACCGGTTACCGGCGCGGCCGGCAAAGCCCGACAGGGCCATGTGCCGGGCGATATCCGCGCCGATGTAACGCTCCCCGCGGCTCACGTGGCGGATGGCCCGGATGATCTCGTCCACATCGCAGCCCTTGGTCAGGTACCCCATGGCTCCGGCCTCCATGAGCTTGCTGGGATAGGGTTCATCCATATAGATCGTGAGCGCGATGATGCGCATCTCCGGATGGACATGGAGCAGCTTGCGGGTGGCCTCCAGTCCGCCGATACCGGGCATGTTCACATCCATGAGCACCACGTCCGGCCGGTTTTCCCGGGCCAGATGAAGGGCCTCCTCGCCGGTGCCAGCCTCGCCAACCACTTGAATATCCTCGGCATCTTCGAGGATGCGGCGAATCCCGCTGCGCACCAGTTGATGGTCATCAACCAGCAGCGTCCTGATCATTCAATCTTCCGCCCATGATCCCGCGCATGGGGCAGATGATACGTCAAAGCGCCCTGGGGATGACACTTCAGCGCGTCCTTCACGCTGCATCCTGCATCCGTTCCGCCTCCGGCATCCACCAGGCGGCCCAGGCCCCCAGCAGCGCCAGCACGATCAACAACCCCACCAGCACGTTCACACCCAGCAATTGCGCCACCAGGCCGAACGCGCCGGCGCCGAGCGCCAGCAGGCCGATGCTGGTATTGCTGAACGCCACGTACAGCGGTCGTTCGTCCGCCGGCGCCGCATCCACCAGGTAGGTCTTGCGGCCCAGGCGCACACCCGCTTCGGCAATACCCAGCAGCATGAACACCAGGGTATAGGCATAGGCACTCTGCAGGGTTTCCGGCAGTATCGCGATGACCAGGGCCACCAGCCCGGCGGCGGCGGCAAGCACACCGCTCAGCCCGAGGACGGTGCGGCTGGAGCGGTCCGAGAAATATCCCCAGACCGGGCTGCTGATCACGCTGGCCAGCCCCACCGTGACAATGAACACGCCCAGGGCGGCCACCTCCCCACCAAACACCTCCCGCCCGTGCAGGGCATAGAAGGGCATGGCCAGCTCCACGGACAGCAGCAATCCCCGGGCGTACAGGTACCGCCGGTAGCCGGGGTAGCGCCGGGTCACGCGCATCCCCTGCGCCAGTTCCTGCACGGGGTTCCGGCCACCCCCGGTGGCGCCTGGCACCTCCTGGATCGCCGCGAACAACCAGGCGGCAACCAGCCAGAGCCCGGCGGCGATGAGCACCATGCCGGCGTAGGTGTATTCATCGGCGGAGTCCCCGATTCCGTAATGGAGTACCAGTCCTGCGGTGAGCGTGAGCAGACCGCCAATGGCGGCCCGGTTGGACAGCATGCGACCGCGCCGCCCTTTGGGGATGGTCTTGCCGGTCACATCCTGGAAGGCCACCGAGGCGATACCGCTGAAGATGCTGAACACCGCGAACAGCAGGAGAACCAGCACGCCGGCCATGAGCGGTTCCAGAAACAGTGCGGCGGCACCGATCAACGCCAGCATCAGGGCCTGGATCGCGGCGGAGCCCACCCAGACCCACTTGCGCAGGGCAAGCCGGCGGATCTGTCCGGAAATCAGCAACTGCGGGGCCAAGGAACCGGCCTGCCTGATGGGCATGAGAAAACCGATCACGGCAGCCGGCGTTCCGATGGCCGAGAGCAGCCAGGGAAGCACCAGGTTGGGACCGCCGATCTGTTCCGCCAGCTTCGACGCAGCGCCATTGCCCACATTGCACACGTAATTCCGCGGTACATCGGTACAGGCGCTGTCGGGAATCGCCTCGCAGGCACGTTCATCGCTGTCATCGCCGCTGAGTATCCGGTATACCCGGTCAAGCCGTGACTCGGACGCCATCTACCCCCCCTGTTGCTTCAGTCCAGGCCATCCCCCCTGAGCCACGCCCGGTCGTGATGGCACCGTCCTTCCAATGCCACTTACTGACCTTTCAGGATGTAATGCCATGCATCAGTGATTTCCACGCTGGCGTGGCAAGGCGCGAGGAGCGGTACTGTCGAAGATCCCTGCTGCGCAGTGCTTCAGACCTACAACCGGCCGCGCTCGCACGCCTTGCCGGCAAACCGCGCAACGGCGCTGAATCGTGGCTTTACATCCAGGAAGGTTAGTAAAGTACAGGCGCAAGACGATAACACAGGGGACAGGCATGACCGTGGACTATCAGGCGCCGGTACAACGCATTCTTCCCGAACCCGGAGCGCCTCAGCCGCTGCAGGGCCTCTATCTCGGCGCGGATCTGCCGGATTCCGGGCGGTACGGGCCATTCGTGTACGCCAACTTCGTCACCACCCTGGACGGGCGTATCTCCCTCGCTGGAGAGAACTCCGGTACCGAAAGCGTGCCGGCCAGCATCGCCGATCCCAGGGACTGGCGGCTGTTCCAGGAACTGGCCGCCCGGGCCGACGTCCTGATCACCAGCGGTCGCTACTTCCGGGATCTCACCGCCGGCGCGGCCCAGGATGTGCTGCCGGTGGGTTCCGGGGAAGCGTTTGCGGACCTGCGCGCATGGCGTCGCGCCCGGGGCATGTTCCATCAACCGGATGTGGTGGTGCTGAGCGCCTCTCTGAATTTCCAGCCACCGGAGGCACTGGTTGCCCAGGGGCGCCGGATCCGCGTGCTTACCACCGAGGATGCCCCCGAGGAACGGGTTCAACGCCTGGAGGACACCGGACTGCAGGTGATCCGCCTGTGCCCGGGGCCCCGGGTGGCGGGCGAACGTGCCATTCGCGCTGTTGGGGAGCTGGGCTACCGGCGGGTGTACAGCATCACCGGCGCGCGGGTGTTCCATAGCCTGGTGGCGGCACGGGCGGTGGATGCGCTGTTCCTCACCTGGCGCCAGCGGGTGGTCGGCGGCCAGACGTTTTCCACCATCACCTCGGGTGCCGCACTGAATCCCCCGGCGGACTTCCGGATGCGGTGGATGTACCGGGATCTGGCACCCGGGAGCGCCGATCAGTTCTTCCTGTGCCTGCAGCCGGCGGCGGAATGAGGGAATCGCCGGTCTATTCCGGGATACCGCCCCGGGTGAGGGCCCGGGGATCCAGCAGCCGTTCCAGCGTTTCCCGGTCCAGCCCGCTGATCTCCGCCGCCACATCGATGACGGGACGGCCCTCCTGATAGGCCTGCTTGGCGATGGCCGCGCCCTTCTCGTAGCCCACCGTACGGTTCAGCGCCGTGACCAGGATCGGGTTGCGGCCCAGATCCCGTTCCAGACGTTGGGTGTTGACGGTGAAACCGGCAATGGCCCGGTCCGCCAGAATTCGGGAGCCGTTGCCCAGCAACTCCACGCTCTGCAGCAGGTTGTAGCCGATCACGGGCAGCATCACGTTCAACTGGAAATTGCCGGACTGACCGGCGATGGCCACGGTCGCATCGTTGCCCATGACCTGCGCGCACACCATGGTCACGGCTTCCGGTACAACCGGGTTGACCTTGCCCGGCATGATGCTGGACCCGGGCTGCAACGCTGGCAGGACGATTTCGCCCAGGCCCGCCAGGGGGCCGCTGTTCATCCAGCGGAGGTCGTTGGCGATCTTCATCAGGGAGACGGCCAGTGTGCGGAGCTGGCCGGACAGTTCCACCGCGGCGTCCTGGCTGCTGAGTCCCTGGAAATAGTTCCGGCCGGGGCGGAAATGGAGGCCGCAGCGTTCCCCCAGCCGGGCGGCGAAACGGGATCCGAATTCCGGGTGTGCATTGATGCCGGTACCCACGGCGGTTCCGCCCTGGGCCAGTTCCAGCACCCGTTGCAGGCTGTCCCGCAAGCGCTCGCTGCCGGCGCTGATCTGGCTGGACCACCCCCCCAGCTCCTGGCCCAGCGTCACCGGCATGGCATCCATCAGATGGGTGCGCCCGGTCTTGACCACCGCGTCCAGTTCCGCCGCCCGCCGATCGATCACCGATTGCAGATGATCCAGGGCCGGCAGCAGGTGCTCCTGAACCGCCAGCGCCGCGGCCACATGTATCGCGGTGGGGATCACATCGTTGCTGCTCTGCCCCATGTTCACGTGGTCGTTGGGATGGATGCGCCCCGCCCCCGCCTCCCGTGAGGCCAGTTGTGCGATCACCTCGTTGGCGTTCATGTTGGAGCTGGTCCCGGATCCGGTCTGGAACACATCCACCGGAAAGTGGGCGTCATGCTCGCCTGCGGCCACCTGCTCCGCCGCCCGGGCGATGGCTCCGGCCGGTCCAGCCTCCAGCAGCCCCAGATCACGGTTCACTTCCGCCGCCGTCGCCTTGATCAGGCCCAGGGCGCGGATGAACTGGCGCGGCATGGTCAGGCCGCTGATCGGGAAATTCTCAAACGCGCGTTGGGTCTGTGCCCCGTACAGGGCATCCACCGGCACCTGCAGCTCACCCATGCTGTCCCGCTCGGTGCGATAGTCGCTCATCGTTGTGTCTCCCCTGTTGTGGGACCAGGCGTCAGACCGGCACCCGGGGCGGACCGCCGCCGCCGGACCCGGCAACACCCACTGTGCATCGCTACCGCACAGGGTAATCCCAGCCACCCGAACCTGCTAGAATTCGCTCCAACCGATTACCCCGGAACGCGCCAGCGACCGGGATCCGACAGACAGCGGAGCACGCATGGAACTGAGCAGACTCACCGCCATCTCCCCGGTGGACGGCCGCTATGGCGGCAAGACGGAACCCCTGCAACCCATTGCCAGCGAGTACGGCCTGATCCGCTACCGGGTCATCGTGGAGGTCCGCTGGCTCCAGGCCCTGGCCTCGGAACCCGGCATTCCCGAGGTCCCGCCTCTCTCGGACCAGGCACGCCGGATCCTGGACCGCCTGGTCAGTGAGTTCAGCGTGGAGGATGCGCAGGCGGTGAAGGCCATCGAGCGCACCACCAATCACGATGTGAAGGCGGTGGAATACTTCCTCAAGCAACGCATGGCGGACAATGCGGAACTCCAGGCCATCACTGAGTTCGTGCACTTCGCCTGCACCTCCGAGGACATCAACAACCTGTCCTATGGACTGATGCTCCGGGGCGCCCGTGACGAGGTGGTGCTTCCGGCGCTGGATCGCATCATCCGCAGCCTGCGGGAACTGGCTCACAGCACCGCGGCCGTGCCCATGCTGTCCCGCACCCACGGCCAGCCCGCCAGCCCCACCACACTGGGCAAGGAGATCGCCAATGTGGTCTACCGGCTCCAGCGGCAGCGCCGCCAGGTGGCCATCGTTCCGGTACTGGGCAAGATCAATGGCGCCGTGGGTAACTACAACGCCCACATCGCCACCTACCCGGAAGTGGACTGGCCTGCCTTCGCCCAGGCCTATGTGGAGGGTCTGGGCCTGGAGTGGAACCCCTACACCACCCAGATCGAACCCCACGACTACGTCGCCGAACTGTTCGACGCCCTGGCCCGGGTCAATACCGTGTTGTTGGATTTCGCTCGGGATGTCTGGGGTTACATCAGTCTGGGGTATTTCAAGCAGCGACTGGTGGAGGGCGAGGTGGGCTCCTCCACCATGCCCCACAAGGTCAACCCCATCGACTTCGAGAACGCCGAGGGCAATCTGGGCATCGCCAACGCCCTGTTCGGCCATCTGGGCACCAAGCTGCCCATATCCCGCTGGCAGCGTGATCTCACCGACTCCACCGTGCTGCGCAACGTGGGCGTCGGCCTGGCCCACAGCCTGATCGCCTACGAGGCATTGCTCAAGGGCATCGGCAAGCTGGCGGTGGACGAGGCCCGTATCGCCGCGGATCTGGACGCCAACTGGGAGATACTCGGGGAAGCCATCCAGACCGTGATGCGGCGCCATGGCATCCAGGAACCGTACGAGAAGCTCAAGGCCCTGACCCGGGGCAAACGGGTGGATCAGGAGGGACTCCGGGCCTTTATCGCCACGCTGGATCTGCCCGAAGCCGTCAGCCGGGAGCTGGCCGCGCTCACGCCGGCCCGCTACATCGGCAACGCGGAGCAGCAGGCGCGGGATATCTGAGCCTTGCTTCCGCTGCCTTCCCCGCACACGCTACTGGGCGGACTGGGTCCGGAACGTTTTCTGCGCCACCACTGGCAGCGACAGCCGCTGCTGGTACGGCAGGCCTGGCCGGACCTACGTTCGCCCTTGGACGCGGAAACCCTGGCCGGGCTGGCGCTGGAAGCGGAGGTGGAGTCGCGCCTGATCCGTCGCACGGGGGACCTGTGGCAACTGGAACACGGTCCGGTCCCCGAACAGACCTTCCTGGCGCTGCCGGAAACGGACTGGACCTTACTGGTTCAGGACGTGGACAAGCTGTTGCCGGACCTGCAGGCGGTACTGGATGCGTTCCGTTTCGTGCCGGCCTGGCGCCTGGACGATCTGATGGTCAGTTATGCCGCGCCGGGCGGCTCGGTTGGCGCCCATGTGGACCAGTACGATGTGTTCCTGCTTCAGGCGCAAGGGCGGCGCCGCTGGCAGATCGACCGGCGACCGGATGCCTGCCGCCGGGAGCGGGATGACACGCCGCTGCGGTTGCTGGAGCGCTTCGAACCCAGTGACGAATGGATTCTGGAACCGGGGGACATGCTCTACCTGCCCCCCGGCGTGCCCCATCACGGGGTGGCGGTGGACGCCTGCATGACCTGGTCCATCGGCTTCCGCGCCCCCACGGACCGGGATCTGCTGGCCGAACTCCTGCAGATGCTGCTGGAAAGCGGGGAGCCGGAACGGGTTTTCGCTGACCCGGGCCGGGCGCCCGCCACCCACCCGGCCTTGCTGGATGCCGGCAGCCGGCGGCAGGGGTGTACGCTGCTCCGGCAGTGTCTGGAAGGGCTGGACGACGGGTTGCTGGAGCGCGCCTTTGCCCGTGCCGCGAGCCGGGGCAAGCCGGGCTTCCAGGGCCGCGCCCCGGAACAGGCGGTAAGCGCGGAATCCGTGCGCGCCCACCTGAATGCCGGCGGCAGGCTCGCCAGCCATCCGGCCCTGCGGGTTGTCCTGCTGGAAGACGGCGATAGCGGCTGGTGCTATATGGAAGGGGATGAGTTCCGCCTGGAGCCCGAACCCTTCGCCTTGTTAAGCCGGCTGGCCTCGGAGCGCGTGCTGTCCATGGCTGCGCTCCGACCCTGGCTGGACCGGCCCGACTGCATGGGGCTGTTGCTGGATCTGATCAATCAGGGACATTGGGAACTGGTCAGCGATGCAGATGGATGACAACTGGAGACTGCGGCACGGCGACTGGGAGCAGCTCCGACGCCAGGCTGCCCCCATCCGCCACGCGGTCTTCGTGATGGAACAGGGTGTGCCGGAAGCATTGGAACTGGACGCGCTTGATGCGGCTTCCGAACACTGGCTCGCCCTGGACGAACACGGTTCGGCCATAGCCACCGGCCGTCTCACGCCGGACGGACACATCGGCCGACTGGCGGTACTGGGGCCGTGGCGGGGTCAGGGGATCGGCGGGCTGATCGTCCAGGATATGCTGAGCCATGCCGGGGCCCTTGGGCTGACCCGGGTGGAGCTGAACGCACAGACCCACGCGCTGGCGTTCTACCAGCGGTTCGGCTTCCTGGCGGAAGGTCCGGTTTTCGACGATGCGGGTTTACCGCACCGGCGCATGGTATGCCGGATCACGTAGGAGACGGCACAGCGCACCGCTGCGCATGATGACGCGGACAGACATCCCGGGGAGGGCTCTCATGGAAGAAGTGGAACGACTGCATGTCACCACCCAGGAGCAGGCTGCCGACACCGTACAGGCACTGCTGCAGGCCGCCCGCCACCAGGTGGATCTGCTGTCTCCGCTGCTGGATCCGGCCCTGTACGATCGCCCGCCCTGTCTGGAGGCCCTGCGCCGCATGGTGGTGAACGCCGGACGCCACGCCCGTGTCCGTGTGCTGGTGGCCGATGCGGACGCGGTGGTGAGCCGCGGCCACCGGCTGATCGAACTCAGCCGGCAGCTCAGCAGCTTTATCGAGATCCGTCGCCTGGCCGAGGAAGATCGCAACGAGGAGATCGCCATGCTGCTGGTGGACGGCGAGAGCTACCTGTACTGGGGGCCGGGGACGGGTTATCAGGGATCGGGCCGCCGCCATCACCGCGGAAGCTGCCGGCGCCTCCGTCAGTTGTTCCAGGATTGCTGGGACCGCTCGGAACCGGCTCCATCCCTGCGCAGGCTCCATCTCTGAGCAGCCCTCAGCTCCACAGATCCTGCAACCGCTCCCGATTCAGCATCAGCCACTGCACGGCGATGATCGGCATGGCGCTGTTGAGCGTTCCTGTCTGCAACATGTTCACGGCCTCGTCGAAGGGCACCACATGGACACGGATATCCTCGTTCTCGTCGTCCACGCCGTGGATGCCGCCCAGCCCGTTCACGCTGACCCGGCCGCAGAACAGGCTGACCCGTTCCGACGCCCCACCGGGACTTACCAGATAGTCGCAGATGTGTTCCAGTTCACCCAGGGTGGCATCGGCCTCCTCCAGGGCTTCCCGCCGCACGGTTTCCTCCGCCGAATGCCCGGGCTCCAGGATCCCTGCCACCGGTTCGAACAGCCAGGGGCCGCCCGGGTGTTCCAGCGCTCCGACCCGGAACTGCTCCACCATGACCACGGCATCCTCCTCCGGGTCGTAGGGAAGTACGGCGGCGGAATGTCCGCGCTCGAACAGCTCACGGGTGATTTCGGGACTCATCCCGCCGGCGAACAGGCTGTGTCGGAGCCGTAACCGGTACATCCGGAAAAACCCCCGGAAAACCTGTTCCTGTTCAATGATATCGAACTGCATTCCCAGAACCTCCCTGAGCCAGCTTTTCCATGCGTCCGGCGGGGGGCGGCTGCGACCGTACTCAGTCCCCGCCCCGCTGGAAGCAGGCGATGCTTTCCACGTGCGCCGTATGGGGGAACATGTCCATGACGCCGGTACTGCGCAGATGGTAGCCGTAGCGATGCACCAGCTCGCCGGCATCCCGGGCCAGGGTGGCCGGGTTGCAGGAGACATAGAGGATGCGCTCCGGCCGGAACCCGGCCACCTGCGGCAGCACCTCCTGTGCCCCCGAGCGGGGCGGATCCAGTAGCACCTTGTTGAACGCGGCGCGCGCCCAGGGAAGGTGGTCCACCGGTTCGGCCAGGTTGGCCACGTGAAATTCGGCGCAGTCCAGGCCATTGTGGCGGGCATTTTCCCGGGCCCGTTCCACCAGCGCCGGATCCCCCTCCACCCCCACGACGGCGGCCGCCCGGCGGGCCAGGGGCAGTGTGAAATTGCCCAGGCCGCAGAACAGATCCAGGATCCGGTCGCCCTGCCCCGGCTCCAGCAGGTCCAGGGCGCGGTCAACCATCTTCAGGTTCAGCTCCGCGTTCACCTGGGTGAAATCCGTGGGGCGGAAGTACAGCGTCTCCCCCGCGACCACGTAATGGAGCTCCGGGGACGGGGGCCATATCGGTGCCACGGTGTGCTCGTTGCCTGGCTGTTCCAGCATCATCATGTCATTGTCCCGCCCGAAGTCCGCCAACCGTTCCCGGTCGCCCACGGTCAGCGGTTCCAGGTTGCGGAACACCAGGGCGACCCCATTGTCGCCGATGGCCACCTCAATCTGGGGTATCCGGTCCGGCCGGCTCATCCCTGCGATCAGTCCCGACAATGCCTCCAGGCGATGCCCGACACGGGGATCCAGCACCTCGCAGCGATCCATGTCCGCCACATAGGGACTGTGCTTTTCCCGGAACCCGACCAGTACACGGCCCTTCCGCTGCACGTCCTTCACCGCCAGGCGCGCCTTGCGGCGGTACCCCCAGGAGTTGCCCTGCAGCGGCGGCAGCACGGTCTCCGGTTCCACCCGCCCAACGTGGCGGAGCAGCTCCAGCAGCACGTCCTGTTTGAAGGCGATCTGCCGCTCCGGCGGCAGATGCTGGAGGCTGCACCCGCCGCATGTGCCGAAATGGGGGCAACGGGGCTCCACCCGCTCATCAGAAGCCTGCTCCACCTCCAGTACCACCGCCTCGTCGTACCGACGATGGCGGCGGGTATAGCGGGCCATCACCGTTTCCCCCGGCAGCGCGCCGTGGACGAACACGGTCTTGCCGTCTGGTTGCGCGATACCCCGCCCCTCATGGCTCAGTCCGGATATCTGCAACCGGACGGGCTCTTTCGGCAACCGCGGCCCGCGACGCCTGCCCATGCTCAGCTTCCCTCCGCCGGCGTCGGCGCCTGTTCCAGGGGCGAAGGCGGCCAGGCATCCAGAAAGCGGCGGAAATGCGCCCGGTTTTCCTGTGCCAGCGTCTCCCGGACAACCCCGCATTCCCGCGCATACCCCGCGGCATCCAGGTGCCCGCGGATCAACTGGAAACGGAGAAAGACCAGGTAGGTATTCAGCACATCCGTCTCGCAGTAGTCCCGGACCTGGTCGAAGTGCCCGGCCAGGATCGCCTCCCAGACCTGGCCGCCGCTCATCCCCATTTTGCCTGGATAGCCGCACAGGGTGGCGATCTCGTCCAGCGGGGCATTGGCCCGGGGCTGGTAGCCGGCCAGCACATCCATCAGGTCCGTGTGACGATCATGGAAGCGGTTCAGGTAATTGTTCCAGCGGAAGCTCTGCTCGCTGGCACCGGTTTCCCAGTAGCGCGGGGCCGGCACGCCATGCAGCATCGCCCGGTAGTGGATCACCGGCAGGTCGAAACCGCTCCCGTTCCAGGAGACCAGGGTCGGCGTGAAGCGTTCGATGCCCTCGAAGAAGCGCCGGAGAATCCCGGCTTCATCATCGTCGCCATCTCCCAACGACCAGACCCGGAAGCGTTCCCCGGTCCGCAGGGCGACGGAGATCACGGCGATCCGGTGCAGATGCAGACGAAGGAAATCCGAACCGCCCGTGGCCTGCCGGCGCTGGGCGAACAAGGCCTCCGCCACCTGGGCGTCGGACAGGGTGTCGGGCAGATCCAGCAGTCGCCGGCCACCATCCACATCCGGGATGGTCTCGATATCGAAGGCGAATACGTTCATGGCGTCAGTCCGGGAACACCCCGCTGGAGAGATAACGGTCGCCGCGATCGCAGACAATGCTGACGATGGTGGCGTTCTCCAGCTCCGCGGAAAGCTGCAGCGCCGCCACCAGTGCGCCACCGGAGGAGACGCCTGCCATGATCCCTTCCTTCGCCGCCAGCCGGCGCGTCATCTCTTCGGCGTCGGACTGGGTGACGTCGATGATACGGTCCACCCGGGAGGGTTCGTAGATCTTCGGCAGATAGGCTTCGGGCCAGCGGCGGATACCGGGAATCTGCGATCCCTCCAGCGGTTGCACGCCGACTATCTGGATGTCCGGGTTCCGCTCCTTCAGATAGCGGGACGTGCCCATGATGGTGCCGGTGGTTCCCATGGAGGAGACGAAATGGGTGACCCGCCCGTCCGTGTCGCGCCAGATCTCCGGGCCCGTTCCCTCGTAATGGGACCGCCAGTTGTCCGGGTTGGCGAACTGGTCCAGGACATTGCCCTTGCCTTCCGCCTGCATCCGCAGGGCAAGATCGCGGGCCTCTTCCATGCCGCCGCTCTGGGGTACCAGGATCAACTCGGCGCCGTAGGCGCGCATGGAAGCGCGCCGCTCGGCCGTCATGTTCTCGGGCATGATCAGCACCATGCGGTAGCCGCGGATCGCCGCGGCCATGGCCAGGGCGATGCCGGTGTTGCCGCTGGTGGCCTCGATCAGGGTGTCCCCGGGTTGGATTTCACCCCGCTCCTCCGCCCGGCGGATCATGCTCACGGCGGGGCGGTCTTTCACCGAGCCGGCCGGATTGTTCCCCTCCAGCTTCAGCAATACCGTGTTGCTCGTTTCCCCGGCCAGCCGCTGCAGGCGAACCAGCGGCGTGTTGCCGACGAAATCCTCAACGGTCGGGTAATTCATCTGCCAACAGTCCTTCATCCGGAGTCAGGCTGGCATTGTCTCAGGAAAGCCCACGGCGTTGAAGCGGGTACGGCAAGGGGCACGCCACTGGTGGCCTCCGCCGGGATCGGTGTAGCATGACGCAACTACCCGCAGCCACCTTTCAAGAATACCCATGCGCTGGAGCCTGGGAAGTCGGATCATGTTGCTGGCCGTGGCCGCGCCCGTGTTGACCGGCGCGGCGCTGGTGCTGTTCCTGATGAACCAGCAGCTCGCCAGCATCGGCCAGCAGCTGGAACACCGGGGCGAACAGCTCGCCCGGCAGCTGGCCCCGGCCTCCCGCCCTGCCCTGGCCACCGGCGACCGCGCCGCACTGCAGCAGATGGCGGAAGCCGCACTGGGTGATCCGGAGATCCGGCGGGTGATCCTGCTGGCCGCCGATGGCAGCGTCCTGGCCGAGCAGCAGCGTTCCCCGGATGATCATCCCTTCGCCCCCCTGCTCACCCGCCTGTACGAAACCTTCAGTGGTCGGGATCCGGCGCCGACCTATCAACTGGCGATCATGCCCCACCAGCCCATTCTCTATTTCAGCGAGTTGATGGAGAATGCCGGCCGACCGGTGGGCTGGGTGCTGGTGGACACGGAGGTCTGGCCGGTGATGGTCCGTGAATTCGGCGGCATGGGGTTGCTGGCAGGCAGCATGCTGGTGGCCCTGGCGGTGTCCCTGCTGCTGGGCCTGTGGACCCGGCGCCAGGCGGTCGCCCCGTTGGGGCGGTTGGGGAATGTGGTCCGGCGTCTGGGCGCGGGGGATCTGCGGGCGCGGGTTCATCTGCTGGCCGACGGCGAGATAGCGGGGCTTGCCCGGGACGTGAACCGGATGGCCATCGCGCTGGAGCATTCCCATCAGGCGCTCAACGATCAGATCGAGCAGGCCACCAGGGAGCTCCGGGAAACCCTGGAAGCGGTGGAAATCCAGAACGTGGAACTGGATATCGCCCGTAAGCGTGCCCTGGAGGGCAGCAAGGTCAAGTCCGAGTTCCTTGCCAACATGAGCCACGAGATCCGGACACCGATCAACGGGATACTGGGATTTTCCGATCTGCTGTCCCACTCCCGCCTGGATGACGAGCAGCGGGACTACGTCAACACCATCCGGGAATCCTGTGCCAACCTGCTCTCCCTGGTGAACGACATCCTGGACTTTTCGCGCATGGAAGCGGGCAAGCTGGTCATCGACAACGTGGCCTTTGATCTGCGGGACTGTGTCGAAGAGGTCATGTCACTGATGGCGCCGGCCGCATACGGCAAGAGCCTGGAGCTGATTCATCTGGTCTACAGCGATGTGCCGCTCAAGCTCTACGGCGATCCCATCCGCATCCGGCAGGTGCTCACGAACCTGGTGCACAACGCCATCAAGTTCACGCCCCGGGGCCGCGTGGTGGTCCGGCTGATGCTGGAAGAGGCGGATGAGCGGGAGGCACTGCTGCGCGTGACCGTGACGGATACCGGGATCGGGCTCTCCCCCAATGATCAGGACAAGCTGTTCAATGCCTTCAGCCAGGCGGATACCTCGATCACCCGGCGTTTCGGCGGCGCCGGCCTGGGGCTGATCATCTGCAAGAAGCTACTGGAGCAGATGGGCGGTGACATCGGTCTGGAGAGCATGCCGGATCAGGGCTCCACCTTCTGGTTCACCCTGCGCTGCGCGCGCCAGCCCGGGGTGGATGCGAGTGAGAAACGCATGCTCAGCCGGGACAACCCGGCACGGGAGAAACGGGCCCTGCTGTACGACGAATCCGTGCTGTCCCGTCTGGCGGCCCGGCATCTGTTCGAATCCTGGGGCATGAAGGTGACCGAAGCGGAAGACCGGGGTGTGTTCATGTCACTGATTCAGGCGGAAAGCCGTTGGGACGTGGCCGTGATCGGCCAGACGCGGGAGGAGCTCAACGCCCGCGTGTTCGGCGGGCTGATGAACCGGTTGCCGAAACTGAAGCTTCCCATCATCGTACTGGCCAGCACAGTGGACCGGAACGAGCTCCGCAGCCTGTTTCAGCAGGGGGCGTTCGCCGCACTGCCGAAGGCTTCCCGGCGCCAGACGCTGTACCGGGAGATGTGCCGTGCCGTTGCGCCGGAGGCCCTGCTGCCGCAGCGGAACACCGGCGACGATCCCACCCGGACCGAAGCGAAACCGGAGGACCACAGGGATGTCACGGCCCTGGTGGCGGATGACAATGCGATCAATCGCAAGCTGGTCTGCACCATCCTGCGGCGTCACGGGGTGCAGGTCCACGAGGCGGAGAACGGCCTGCAGGCCGTCACGCTGTGCAAGGGGCAGGACTACGATCTGATTCTCATGGATATCCACATGCCCACCATGAGCGGTGAGACCGCCGCTGCCCGCATTCGCCGGCACCAGGGCCGCAAGCGGAAACCCAGCCGCATCGTGGCCATTACCGCCAACGCCATGCATGGCGAACGGGAGCGCCTTCTGCAGCAGGGCATGGACGACTGCCTGATCAAACCGGTGAGCGAGGCCCAGATACTGGCACAGGTCAGGGAATGCAGCGCGCGGAGCCGGGAGCAACTCCCGAGCCTTCCATCGCCGGACGCCGGCGATGATCAGGACACGCGCCTGACCAACGAGCTGCGGGACATGCTGCTCCGGGAGTTGCCGGGGCACAAGCGGGCGATTCAACGCCAGTACCGCCAGGGGGATCTGGAAGGACTCCGCCAGCAGGTTCACAAGCTGCATGGGGCTGCCAGTGTCTGCCAGGTTCCCGAACTCAAGGCAGCCTGCCACGAACTGGAGCAGGTGCTGATCCGGGGCGAACGGGTGCATGTCCCCGGCGGCGTGAGCACGCTGCTGGAACGGATTCATGCCCTGGTCGGCGACACCGAACCGGACCGTCTGTCAGGCTCCGCCGGCCTCCACTGACTCCACCACGGCGAAAGCAAGGGCCAGATCCTGTTCGTCGCTGATACTCACCTGGCAGTTGCACCAGCCCCGGCTTTCCAACCAGCGATCCAGGCGCCGGCTTGTATGCACCAGGGGCCGGCCGTGGGAATCATGACCGATCTCCAGATCCCGGAAGGACACCGTGGCACCGATGCCAGTGCCCAGCGCCTTGGCCAGGGCTTCCTTGGCCGCGAAACGTTTGGCCAGGAAGCGGTGCGGAAGCGGATGCCGGCGCCATTGGACAAGCTCCGCCTCGGTGAGAACGCGACGGGCGAAGCGTTCGCCATGGCGCTCCAGTACCCGGCGCACCCGCTCGATCCGGACCAGATCCGTGCCGATGCCTGCGATCATCACCGCTGCGCATCCACGATCAGCCGCTTCATTTCCCGCACGGCCTCGTGGAACCCGCTGAACACGGCCCGGGCCACGATGGCATGTCCGATGTTCAGCTCGTGCACACCGGGAATCGCCGCCACCGGCTGCACGTTATGGTAATTCAGACCGTGCCCGGCATTGACGTGCAGCCCCAGGGCGCGGCCCTGCTCCACCGCGCGGCGGATGCGCGCCAGCTCCGTCGCCGCCGTCGCCTGGTCACCGGCATCGGCATAGGCCCCGGTGTGGATCTCCACATAGGGCGCGCCGACTGCGGCAGCCGCTTCCAGTTGTCGGGGCTCCGGGTCGATGAACAGCGAGACCTGGATACCCGCTGCCTCCAGTTGCCGGCATGCCCCGGTGATCCGCGCCTGCTGAGCGGCCACATCCAACCCGCCCTCGGTGGTGAGTTCCTCCCGCCGCTCCGGAACCAGACAGCAGAACGCCGGGCGCAAGCGCGTGGCGATAGCCAGCATGGCATCGGTGACCGCCATCTCCAGGTTCAAACGAGTGGTCACCATGCCGACCAGGCGCTCCACATCGTGATCCTGGATATGGCGCCGGTCTTCCCGCAGGTGCACGGTGATGCCATCCGCCCCGGCCTGTTCCGCATCCAGCGCTGCCTTGACCGGGTCGGGAAACCGGGTTCCCCGGGCCTGCCGGAGCGTGGCCACATGATCCACGTTGACGCCCAGGAGCACCCCGTGTGCCACCGTTTCACTCATCCCGATCTCCTCTTTTCAGCAGATTCCGATAGAGCTGTCGACTCTGCAGTGGTCGCTGGCCCAGGTGAGGCGCCAGGACGGCCTGCATCAAGCTCCGGGCCTCATCAAGCAATAACCGGTCCGGTCCAGCCCGGTACCCGTCGGCCAGGGCAAGCAGCGCCGCCCCGCTGACCGTGCGCGGGCCCGGCCCGGCGACAGGCACGGGCCCCGCATCCGCATCATAGCGGTAGTGGGCTTTCGGGCTCACGGCATCGCCGCCGGCGGTGTGGCGCAGTTCCAGCGCATAACCCAGCTCCCGCAGCAAGTCCCGCTCAAACACGCGCAGCACGGCGCCCTCCTGCCGTGCTTCCTCGGAAAGCCCTCGAAGGGCCTGGCTGTAGGCGGCGAAGAGTTCCGGCGCAGGATCCCCACGACGCACCAGGCGTAACATCAGCTCGTTGACATAAAAGCCGCTGGCCAGCCTTCGCCCGGGCAGCCGCAGCGCCGGGCCGGCCGGCTCGGCCTGCACCAGGGTCTGCAATTCTCCCCTGCCCCGCCATTCCGCCACCACCGGCTGGAACGGCTCCAGCAGGCCCCGCCACCGGCTACGGCTTCCCCGTGCGCCCCGCGCCACGAGCCCAACCCGTCCCTGGTCCGCGGTGAACAGTTCAACGATCAGACTCGTGTCCCGGTAGGCCCGTCGATGCAGCACCCAGGCGGCCAGAAGCCGCCCCTTGTCCTGGCGCATGGGCGGTCTCCCCGGCCGTTCAGCCTTCCTCGTAGCCCAGGCTGCGCAGCGCGCGGTCGTCGTCCGCCCAGCCTTCGCGGACTTTGACCCAGAGCTCCAGGAACACCCGACGTCCAAGCAGTTGCTCGATGGCGTGGCGGGCCCGTTGGCCGATGCGCTTGAGCTGCTGCCCGCCCTTGCCGATGACAATGGCCTTCTGGCCATCCCGCTCCACCAGGATCACCGCATGGATATGGGCCACGCCGCGCTCATAGCGGAAACGCTCGATTTCCACCGTGGTGGAATACGGAACCTCCTCCCCGAGCTGCCGCATCAACTGCTCGCGGATCAGTTCGGCCACCAGAAAACGTTCGCTGCGGTCCGTGATCTGATCCTCGGGGAAAAGCAGCGTTTCACTCGCGGGAAGCCGCCGGACGATCTCCGCCTCCAGGGCTTCCACGTTGGTGCCGCGTTCTGCCGAGATGGGCACCAGCGCCTGGAAATCGTGACGCTGGGACAGAGTCTGCAGATAGGGAAGCAGAGCGGTCTTCTCCGCGATCCGGTCCACCTTGTTCACCGCCGCGATCACCGGCACCCCCGCCTGTCGTATCTGCGTCAGGACCAGCTCGTCATCCGGCGTCCAGCGCCCCGCCTCCAGCACCAGCACCACCAGATCCACGCCCTGCAGCGCTGCCGTGGCGCTGCGGTTCAACATGCGGTTCAGACGCCGGGGTTCCCGGGAATGCAGACCGGGGGTATCCACGTAGGCCACCTGGAAACGGTCACGGGTGTTGATACCCAGAATCCGGTTGCGGGTGGTCTGGGGCTTGCGGGACACGATGCTGACCTTCATCCCCAGGATCCGGTTCAGCAGCGTGGACTTGCCCACATTGGGCCGGCCGACAATGGCCACAAACCCGCAACGCAGTGGTTCTTCTACCGTCTCGCTCATGCGCAGATATCCCGTCCCATCAAGAAAAGACTGATCAGCGCTTCTCTCGTGTCCCGTAACACACGTGTTCCGTTAACCGCCGTAGCATGGCCTCTGCCGCCACCTGTTCCGCCCGTCGCCGACTGCCGGCGGTACCGGTGGTGACGATGTCCAGGCCTTCCACATGGCAGGAAACGCTGAAGGTCTGATCATGGGACTTTCCGCTCACCCGGTTCACCTGGTAACTGGGCAGGGCGTGCCGGGTGGACTGCAGGAATTCCTGTAAACGGGTTTTCGGATCCTTCAGTTCGCTGGCTTCGGGCAATTCCTCCAGACGATCCCGGTAAAGTCTCAGGATCAGGGCGCGGCTGTCGCCATAGCCGCCGTCCATGTACACCGCGCCGATAATGCTCTCCACGGCGTCGGAGAGAATGGAATCCCGGCGGCGGCCGCCACTCTTGCGCTCCCCGCTGCCCAGGCGCAGCCATTCCCCCAGTTCAAGCTGACGGGCGATGGCGGCCAGGGTGTCCTTGTTCACCAGACTGGCCCGGAGCCGACTGAGGGCTCCCTCGGGTTCCTCCGGCCGCCGCACGAACAACTCCGAGGCGATGACGAAATTGAGGATGCTGTCCCCGAGGAACTCCAGCCGTTCGTTATTGCGCTCGCTGACGCTGCGGTGTGTCAGCGCTTCGTCCAGCAACGACGGATCCCGGAACCGGTATTGCAGGGCGTCCATCAACGGCTGCATGGAATCGTGGGTCACTGGGGTACCACTGCCGACTTCCGGAACTTGGCCACGGCGTCCAGATTGCCGATCAGGGGCACACGCACCTCGTAATCCACAACGATCTCAATGCCCGTGGCCGTCTCGGCAAAGGTGATATCGTCCCGGGACACGCCCCGGATGGTGTTGACGCTGAAGCGTCGGTCCAGGGCCCGGCGGATATCGGCGCGGCTTGCACCGCGCATTGCCGGGTCGTCCGCCACGCTCTCGATAATGCTCCCCACCTCCAGCGATTCCAGATAGACCGGCACCAGGCGGATGCCCATCACCACCAGGCTCAGCCCCACCACCAGAACCACCAGCAGCCCGATGGCGGACAGCCCCCGTTGCCGGTCAGCGAATCCGTTCACCGATCCTGCTCCAGTTGATACGTCGATTCTCGCCATCCCAGCTCATCCAGATCAAGAAGGCCCGCCCCACCAGCAGTTCCTCGGAGACGAATCCCCAACTGCGGCTGTCGGCACTGCGGTCCCTGTTGTCACCCACCATGAAATAATGGCCGTCCGGTACCCGGTATTCTCCATCACCAATGGTCCTTCCCGGATAGTGCAGGATATTGTATTCCACGTCACCCAGCTGTTCCTCCAGCACGGTGGCACCCCAGTCCCGGCCTTCGTTGAACGCCCGCAGTTCGGTCTGGGGAACGGCTTCCCCGTTGATGTACAGGGTCTTGTCCAGGATGACGATATGATCCCCCGGCACGCCGATGACCCGCTTGATGTAGTCCTGACGGGGGTTGCGCGGATACTTGAACACCACCAACTCACCCCGCTCCGGCCGCCCGTCGCCCAGTACCCGCTGATTGGTGACGGGCAGCCGCACACCGTAGGCGGACTTGTTCACCAGGATGAAATCCCCCACTTCCAGGGTCGGGATCATGGAGCCGGAGGGTATCCGGAACGGCTCCACGATGAAGGAGCGCACCACGAGCACCACCAGCAGCACCGGGAAAAGGGATCGGGCCAGCTCAACCGCCCAGTTCTCCGTCCGCTCCCCGTCGCCATCCCGGGCGCGGCCCCGCCGCAACAGCCAGGCGACCCCCACGATGACGCCCGTCACCAGGGTCGCCAGCACCAGCAAGACTTCAAAGTTCAGCATTGTCTTCCTTCTTTCGGCCGCCGTTAGGCTCAGTTGTTCTTGTTATCCACCTGAAGCACCGACAGGAAGGCCTCCTGGGGGATCTCCACCCGGCCCACCTGTTTCATCCGCTTCTTGCCGGCCTTCTGCTTCTCCAGCAGTTTCCGCTTGCGGGAGATGTCCCCGCCATAGCACTTGGCGGTGACGTTCTTGCGCAGGGCCTTCACCGTGGAGCGCGCCACGATCTGGTTGCCGATGGCGGCCTGTATGGCCACCTCGAACATCTGCCGGGGGATGATCTCCTTGAGCCGCTCGGTCAGATCCCGGCCCCGCCGCTGCGCGTCCTCCCGATGGATAATAACCGCCAGGGCATCCACCTTGTCACCATTGATCAGCACGTCCAGCCGGACCAGATTGGCGTCCTGAAAGCGCTTGAATTCATAGTCGAACGAGGCAAAGCCGCGACTGGCTGACTTGAGGCGGTCAAAGAAATCCAGCACCACCTCACTCATGGGAAGCTCGTAGACCAGGGAGATCTGATTGCCCACGAACTGCATGTCCTTCTGCTCCCCACGCTTCTCCTCGCACAGGGCGATGACATTGCCCACGTACTCCTGGGGCACCAGGATATTGGCCTGGATGATGGGTTCCCGGATGGACTCGATCTTGTGCAACGGCGGCAGGGAAGCCGGATTGCTGATACTCAGCGTCTCGCCGGCCGTGGTAAGCACCTCGTAGACCACGGTCGGTGCGGTGGTGATCAGGTCCAGGTTGTATTCCCGCTCCAGGCGCTCCTGCACGATCTCCATGTGCAACATGCCGAGAAAACCACAGCGGAAACCGAAGCCCAGCGCCTGGGAGTTCTCCGGCTCATACTGGAGCGAGGCATCGTTCAGCCGCAGCTTGCCCAGGGCGTCGCGGAAGCTTTCGTAATCATCGGAACTCACCGGAAACATACCGGCAAACACCCGGGGCTGCACCACCTTGAACCCCGGCACGCGTTCCGCGCAGGGGCGGGCCGGATGGGTGAGGGTATCCCCGACGGGGGCCCCGTCAATGTCCTTGATACCGGCAACCACGAAGCCCACCTCGCCGGTTTCCAGTGCGTCCAGTGGGGTTTTCTTGGGATTGAAAATCCCCAGTTGGTCCACCTGGAACTCCCGTTTGGTGGACCAGACCTGGATCTTGTCGCCCTTCTTCAGGCGCCCGTCCACGATGCGGACCAGGCAGACCACGCCCAGGTAGTTGTCGAACCAGGAATCCATGATCAGGGCCTTGAGGGGCGCTTCCGGGTCGCCGCTGGGTGCCGGAATCCGGCGCACCAGCGCTTCCAGCAAGTCTTCGATACCCTGACCCGTTTTCGCGCTGATCATCAGCACGTCATCCGTGTCCAGCCCGATGATCTCCTCGATCTGCTGATTGACGCGGTCCGGATCCGCGGACGGCAGGTCGATCTTGTTCAGAACCGGGATCACTTCCAGACCCTGATCCACCGCCGTGTAGCAATTCGCCACGCTCTGCGCCTCCACCCCCTGGGAGGCATCCACCACCAGCAGGGCGCCCTCGCAGGCGGCGAGGGAGCGGGAGACTTCATAGGAGAAGTCCACATGCCCGGGGGTGTCGATGATGTTGAGCTGATAGGTTTCTCCATCCCGCGCCGTGTACCGGAGCGCCACGCTCTGCGCCTTGATGGTAATGCCCCGCTCCCGTTCCAGATCCATGGAATCCAGCACCTGCTCGGCCATTTCCCGCTCGGTGAGCGCGCCGCAACGCTCGATGAGCCGGTCCGCCAGGGTGGACTTTCCGTGATCGATATGGGCAATGATGGAGAAGTTGCGTATCCGCTTCATAAGTTTCCAGTGTGCGTCACCGCAAAAAAAGCGTGCCCCGGCAGGGGCACGTCGTGAGCTCGGTACCGGGCAGGGCCGGCCGCTGCCGGCCCCATTCTACCCGTTTAGCCGTCTTCGGGCAGTCGCAATCCGATATAACGCGGACTGCCGTCCCGGTGTACCAGCATGGGAACCCAACGATCCCGTGGCAGATCCTCCACAACACGTTCAAGATCCCCCACGGTCGGGGTCTCCTTCTGGTTGAGCATCAGGATCACGTCGTTCCGCCGCACACCGGCGCCGGCCGCGGGGCCGTCACCGACCCGCTCCACGAGGACACCGCCTCGATCCAGCCCCCGTTCCTGCAACTGCTCGTTATCCAGCTCCCGGAGGCGCATTCCCAGCAACTCCGCCGTGTCCGGTTCCGTTTCCGCCTCGGGCCGGGCCCCGCGGGCCTGGGCATCGTCCTCCGGCAGTTCTCCCAACACAACGGTGAGGCTCTGTTCGGAACCATCACGGATTATGGTGACCTCGGCCTCGGTATCCACCGGAGTCCGGCCCACCATGGGCGGCAGCGCTGAAGAAGTGGTCACCTCCTCGCCCCGGAAGCGGATGATCACATCGCCCACCTCCAGACCTGCCTGGGCAGCCGGACTCTCCGGCACTACCTGGGCCACCAGGGCGCCGTAGGGCCGATCCATGTCGAAGGACTCGGCCAGATCGCGGCTGACATCCTGAATCAGGACACCCAGCCAGCCCCGGGAGACACGCCCGGTGGTGCGCAGTTGCTCCACCACGTCCATGGCCAACTCGATGGGGATGGCGAAGGATAGCCCCATGAAACCCCCGGTGCGGCTGTAGATATGGGAGTTGATGCCCACCACCTCGCCGTCCAGGTTGAACAGCGGTCCGCCCGAGTTGCCCGGGTTGATGGCCACGTCCGTCTGGATGAAGGGCACGTAGTTGTCCTGGGGCAGGCTGCGCTGCTTGGCGCTGACAATGCCCGCCGTCGCGGAATGCTCGAAGCCGAAGGGGGAACCGATGGCCAGCACCCACTCCCCCACTTCCAGATCGCCCGAACTGCCGATGGA
This sequence comes from Ectothiorhodospiraceae bacterium, assembly GCA_020831885.1. Classification (GTDB taxonomy): domain Bacteria; phylum Pseudomonadota; class Gammaproteobacteria; order Nitrococcales; family Aquisalimonadaceae; genus LSCE01. Next base: position 93,840 of record JAFIFU010000006.1, on the reverse strand, counting down.
AACGGTGGGGAGGTCGGTGGCATCGATTCTCAGCAGTGCCACATCGCTGCGCTCGTCGTGCCCGACCACCTGGGCCACGTACTGGCGCCGATCGCTCAGCCGCACCACCACCTCATCGGCATTCTGCACCACGTGGTAATTGGTCAGCACATAGCCATCGTCGCTGATGATGAAACCGGAACCCAGGGACCGGGCGTCGAACGGTCCGGGCCCCTCGCCACCGGGACCGCGACGGAACCGATCGAAAAATTCGTGGAATGGATGATCTTCCGGCAACTCGGGCATCTCCAGGCCCCGACCCTCGCCTTCACCGCGGGACTGGGTGGTGCTGATGTTGACGACGGCCGGGGTGTTCTCCCGGACCAGGTCGGTAAAGGCCGGCAGGGCGCTGGCGTGGAGGCTGCTGGTGGCCAGGCTCATGATCAGCAGAACCAGACCGCTGGCGGTTGCCGTGAGTAGTCGTTGCGCCATGAAAAGTACCCTCATTATCACTGACGTGCCTGAAGTGAGGACCATCCGATAGCCGGGTCGTTCCCTGACGGTGCCCCGGCTCCTTCAGGAAGCGTCCGTACGCCATTCGCTGTCCTCGGCGTGCAAGCCGGTCACCAGCGGCAGAAACCGCGAGTCGTGGCGCAGCCGGTGGGCCCATTGCCGGACGCCCACAAGCCCGGCGGCAAGCCCGCCCAGCCCCCCGGCCGTCACCAGCCACTCCGGCGAGCCGGCCAGAGCGGGCACCATCGCTCCCAACAGCAGGCCCAGCACGGGCAGCCCGTACATCAGGGCGGATGCCTGCAACAGTGCAGCATCGGAAAGCGCGAGACTGACCCGGTCACCGGGCTTCAAACGCAGGTCCGCCAATGCGCGCACCCGGCTGCGACGCGCTCCCAGCATGCGCTCGAGCAAGGCTGTACCGCAGCCCGGGCGCAGCGAACAGCCGCCGCAGGTCGATTGCCGCTGCGTCTCCACCACCACGTGATCGTCACGGACCTCCACGACGATACCGATCTCGCCGCTCACTGCGCCTCCGTCCCGCCGATGCCATCCAAAATGCGTTCAACCGTCACCCGGGGCACCTCACCCACCACAGTGACATGATGACCGGCCACCGTCCGCCCGGCCATACGGGTGTTACCCCGCTCGGCGTAACCCTCCAGTTCGTGCTTGGGTGCCTGGGTGATGTAAACCGACACGGCAGCCAGTCCGTCACCATAGAGATAATGCAGCACCGACTCATCCGCGCCCGGGGGCTTGCGCCGGTTGGCCGCCAGCAATCGGAACCCGGGCGGCAGATCCCGGGCGAGCCAGTTCTGCTCCGGGTCGTCGATACTCGCGGTTCCGGCGTCAACGACGCGGAAGCCCGAATCAGGAATCCGCGCCTGGAGCGCGGAAGATATGTCCTCGTCGTCCAGCTCCAGTTGGACGTACATGAAATGCTCAAGCACCCGGCTGTCCTGATCCCGGCATTCGGATCGCAGCAACAGCCCGGTCTCCTTGTCCAACCAGAGCCGGTAGCCGTAGCGGTAAGCGTCCCGGGGTTCCAGGTCCAGCACGCGACTGACCCGTCCGGCAACGCGATCGGTGCCCCGCACCTTCAGCTGGTACCATGCCGGCAGTTCAGCGATCTGTTCCCGGCTGATACTGCCGGGCCGCTGCCGCCGCTGGGCCCGGTCAACCAGTACGGTGCGCTCCCTGGGCAGCACCCAGCGGGTTTCGCGATCCTGGCGCAGCATCTCGCGGGGCTGGCCGGTGAGGCTGTAGACACGCTCCTGGCCGGCTTCCGCCGCGCGGACGACTTCCATGGCATCCAGACGATCGCTCTGGCCATACACCAGCAAGCCGTGAAAGGAAACGGACGCAGCCGCGCCCGCCATCTGCAGGAGCAGGGATTCGGGGGACGGGGGGGACTCGGCGGCGAGTGACGCCGGGGCCAGCGAAAGGAGCACCAGCCAGAACAGCTTTCCAGTCAGCCGCATCACGGCCTACTGCCCGGCCGCACCGTGACTGGTTATCCGGACGTGGCGTGGCATGATCCCCACCTGCCGGGTCGCCGCCTGCTCGTCATGGCTGATGGCGTAACCATCCAGGCGTGCCTGCACGTCCGGATCCAGCCGATCCCAGCGTATGCTCTCCGTGGAGACGGTCTGGATGCCCTGTACCCGCGGCTGGGCACTGCTGTCCACCATGACTGCCGGACCACTGGCACCGGCGGGACGTTCGTCATCCGGCCAGATCATCACCGCGACCACCGCAACCGAGGCTGCCATGGCCATGCCGGCAAACGGCGCCATCCAGCGTCGGGAGCGGGGCGCCGGCGTCGCCGCCCGATCATCCGCCCGGGGCGCAGGACTATGGGCGGGTTCCGCTTCCAGTGCCCGGGAAACCCGGTGTGCCAGGCTCCCGTCCGCCACTACCTGCTCCGGGAGGTTTCGATGCAGCGCGTCCCGGATCAATGCATAGCGCTCCAGCCTGAGCTTCAGTTCTTCGTCCGCCTTGGCCTTGCTCAATAGCGCCTGCAGCTCCCCACCCTGCAGCTCGCCGTCGACCAGGGCTGAGACCCGTTCCGCTTCATCGTACCCTCGCGTCATGGATTCACCTGTCCTATCTACCCTCAAGCAACGGCCGTAACCGCTTGTCGATGGCCTCCCTTGCCCGGAAGATGCGTGAACGCACCGTTCCGACAGGGCAATCCATGGCCTGTGCGATTTCCTCGTAACTCAAGCCGTCCAGCTCGCGCAGCGTGATCGCCGTGCGGAGATCGTCCGGAAGCGCCTCGATGGCATCAAACACGGTTCGCTCGATCTCGTCCCGCTGCGCCAGCCCCTCCGGAGTGTCCGTCTCTCTCAGAGACGATTCGGCGGCATATTGTTCCGCATCCTGCGCGTCGATATCAGAACCGGGCGGACGCCGCCCCTGGGCCACCAAGTAGTTCTTGGCGGTGTTCGCCCCAATGCGGTAGATCCAGGTATAGAAACTGCTGTCACCGCGGAAATTGGGCAAGGCCCGATAGGCCTTGATGAACGTCTCCTGCGCCACATCCTGCGCCTCGCTGGGATCGTTCACATAACGGGAGATCATCTTGATCAGCTTGTGCTGATATTTGCGCACCAGCAGATCAAAAGCGGCTTTCTCTCCCGCCTGTACGCGCGTGACCAGCTCCTGGTCGCTGGGAGCGGCGTTCATTCAGCCCGCCCCTCCCGCATCCGGGCGCTTCGGGCTTCTGCGCTGTAGACACTGGTGAACATCGATAGTTCGCACGCGTTACCGGTTTGTGATTAGATAGTCCGCCGGTCGATCGGGGACACCACCCGCGAGGCAGGAGTCCGCCGGGAGCCGTCCATGACGGGACCTGGCCAGCGCACCGGCCAACGCGCCACGAGAGTAGCCGATAGCCAAGTCGGCCTGCAAGCGCAAGCCGGGCACGTCACCGGTTGCCATCGTTCCAGCAGAGGACCGTTCACAGGGTGGATTACGACGTTCTCATCATTGGAAGCGGCGCCGCGGGATTGACGCTCGCGCTCCGCCTGCCGGAACAGCTCCGGATTGCCATCGTCTCCAAGGGGCCCCTTCGTGAGGGCGCGAGCCTCTACGCCCAGGGAGGCATCTCGGCAGTCCTGGACGACGCGGACTCCATCGAGGCCCACGTGGCGGACACCCTGAGCGCCGGCGCGGGGCTGAGCGATCCGGAGACAGCCCACATGGTTGCCGACCGGGCGCCGGCCTGCATCGAATGGCTGGTGAATCTGCGCGTGCCCTTCTCCACACTGGAGCACGCGGATGGCAGCACCACCCTCCATCTGCACCAGGAGGGCGGCCACAGTCACCGGCGCATCGTCCACGCGGCGGACGCCACCGGTGCCGCGGTGGAGACCACCCTGGAGGGCTTGGCCCGACAGCGGTCCAACGTGGTGGTCTACGAGCACCACATCGCCGTGGACCTGATCACGGCACGGCACGTGGATGGCGGCGAGAACCGCTGCTACGGCGCCTATCTGCTGGACCGGCAAAAGGAGCAGGTCATCACCGTTGCCGCCCGCAAGACCGTGCTGGCCACCGGCGGCGCCAGCAAGGTGTACCTGTATACCAGCAACCCGGACGGCGCCACCGGCGATGGCATCGCCATGGCCTGGCGGGCCGGTTGTGCGGTTGCCAACATGGAATTCAACCAGTTTCACCCAACCTGTCTGTATCACCCTGATGCAAAGACTTTTCTCATCAGTGAAGCGCTGCGCGGGGAAGGCGGAATCCTGTGCCTTCCGGATGGTTCGCGCTTCATGCACCGTTTCGACGAACGGGGTGAGCTGGCGCCGCGGGACATCGTCGCCCGGGCCATTGACCATGAAATGAAGCGCCTGGGCGCGGATTGCCTCTATCTGGATATCAGCCACCTGGACGCCGGTTTCATCCGGAACCATTTTCCCACCATCCATCGCCGTTGCCTGGAACTGGGAATCGACATCACCCGGGAACCGATCCCGGTGGTTCCTGCCGCCCATTACACCTGTGGCGGCGTTATGGTGGACCGCCATGGCCACACGGCGGTGGGCGGGCTGTACGCGATCGGGGAATGCAGCTACACAGGCCTGCACGGAGCCAACCGCCTGGCCAGCAACAGCCTGCTGGAATGCCTGGTCTACGGCACTGCGGCGGCCGAGCACATTGCCGGCAGCATGCATCCGGTACATACGCCTTCTTCCCTGCCCCCCTGGGACGAAAGTCGCGTCACCGATTCGGACGAGCAGGTGGTGGTCTCCCATAACTGGGACGAGTTGCGCCGTTTCATGTGGGACTACGTGGGCATCGTGCGGACCAACAAGCGTCTGGAACGGGCGCGTCGCCGCATCGATCTCCTGCAGCGGGAGATCCAGGAATACTACGGCAACTTCCGGGTGACGCCGGACCTGCTGGAACTGCGCAACCTGGCCATGGTGGCGGAACTGATCATCCGCTCGGCTCAGGCCCGCCGGGAAAGCCGGGGGCTGCACTTCACCCTGGATTACCCGGAGCAACGCACGGCGGCCAACACCACCCCCACCGTACTGGCACCGGGTCAGACGGACCCGGTGGTCCCCGCTCCCGGCTGACACGCCTGTTGCCGCAGCCAGCGCCGGAGTGCCCGATGCAGGCCCGGCGGCAAGCTGTCGCGCCATACCACGAACACCCGCGCCGGCACCGGCCAGCGCTGGCCCGCGTGCCGGCATTGCAGTGCTGCCATCCAGGGCAGGCACAGCGCGCCGACCAGGTGGAAACGGGCGCCATCCCGCGGTGTCTGGATACTGCCGCTGCGCGGATCCACGATCAGCGTCTCCCCCCGATCCCGACACACGGTACGCCATTCCATCAGAATCAGTACACCGGTGACGCCCGCCGGAAGCAGCAGACCGGGATTCCGGGTAAACAGCAGCAAGCCGCCCCAGAGCAGGAGCGTGAGCAGGATCAGGCCCATGGAAAGGCACCGGCGGAGGATCGAGGGCCGGAGTTCAAGCGTGATAGTGTGCCCGGATGCGAGCCACCAGGCGTGCGATCCCTGCATCCTCCGGTTCCTCTCCCTGATAGAACCAGCCGAACAGTACGTCGTCCTGGCAGTCCAGCAGGCGGTCGAAATCCGCCTGCTCTGCCTCGCTCAGTTGCTGGTAGCCGCCGTCGAGAAACCGCTCCAGCAGCAGGTCCAGTTCCCGCATGCCCCGCCGGCAGCGCCAGCGCAGCCGTGACAGCTCATTCATGACAGCATTCCGCAAACGGCCATGGGGCGGGTGGCCACGATCCCGCCCCGCTGGATCAGGTCCGACGCTCGATCAGCAGCTTCTTGATCTCGCCGATAGCCTTTGCCGGGTTCAGCCCCTTGGGACAGGTTTTGGTGCAGTTCATGATGGTGTGGCAGCGATAAAGCTTGAACGGATCCTCCAGGTCGTCCAGACGCTCGCCGGTACTCTCATCCCGGCTGTCCACGATCCAGCGGTAGGCCTGCAACAGAATGGCCGGCCCCAGATAACGATCGCCGTTCCACCAGTAGCTCGGGCAGGAGGTGGAGCAGCAGGCGCAGAGTATGCATTCGTAGAGGCCGTCCAGCTTGGCACGGTCCTCCTTGCTCTGCAGCCGTTCCTGGTCCGGCGGGGCCGGCGTCTGGGTCTGCATCCAGGGCTGTATGGAAGCGTACTGGGCATAGAAATGCGTCAGATCCGGCACCAGATCCTTGACCACCGGCATGTGCGGCAGCGGATAGACGCGCACGTCACCGCTGACATCGTCACAGGCCTTGGTACAGGCCAGCGTGTTGGTGCCATCGATATTCATCGCGCAGGACCCGCAAATGCCTTCACGGCAGGAGCGCCGGAACGTCAGCGTGGGGTCGATCTCGTTCTTGATCTTGATCAGCGCGTCGAGAACCATCGGCCCGCAGCTGTCCATGTCCACCTGATAAGTGTCCAGGCGCGGGTTCTGCCCTTCATCCGGATTCCAGCGATAGACCCGGAAACGCTTGATGTTCCCGGTCCCCTGCGGAGCCGGCCAGGTCTTGCCTTCGCTGATCCTGGAGTTCGCCGGAAGCTTGAACTGTGCCATTGCGATTCAACCTCGTCGCTGTTTGCAGGGCCTAGTAGACACGAGCCTTGGGCGGGAACACCTCGACCTCGTCGGTGAGCGTGTACATGTGCACTGGACGGTAGTCCAGACGCGCCTGGCCCTTCTCGTCGATCCACGACAGGGTGTGCTTCATCCATTTCTCGTCGTCCCGTTCGGTGAAGTCCTCGCGGGCATGCGCCCCACGGGACTCCTGACGGTTGCGGGCGGATTGGATGGTTGTCACCGCACAACCCAGCAGATTGTCCAGCTCCAGCGTCTCGATCAGATCGGAGTTCCAGACCAGTGAACGGTCGGACACGGACACCTGCTCGAACGACGCGAACACCTCCTGCATCAGCTTGCAACCCTCTTCCAGACTTTCGCCGGTGCGGAAGACGGCGGCATAGTTCTGCATGGTCTTCTGCATGTCCAGACGGATATCCGCGGTCTTGCGCTCGCCCTTGGCGTTACGCAGCCGGTCCAGCCGGTCCAGGGCGAAGTCGGCGGAATCCGCAGGAAGCGGCCGGTGGTTCTCGCCCTGTTCCCGCACGAGTTCCGCCGCACGGTGCGCCGCTGCCCGTCCGAACACCACCAGATCCAGCAGCGAGTTGGAACCCAGGCGATTGGCACCGTGCACGGATACACAGGCAGCCTCTCCGATCGCCATGAGGCCCGGCACCACCTGATCAGGATTGCCATCCTTGAGGGTGACCACTTCCCCCTTATAGTTGGTGGGAATGCCGCCCATGTTGTAGTGCACGGTGGGCAGCACCGGTATGGGCTCCTTGGTCACATCCACCCCGGCGAAAATTCGGGCTGTCTCCGCGATCCCGGGCAGACGCTCGTTGATCACGTCGGCCCCCAGGTGTTCCAGGTGCAGATGGATGTGGTCCTGCTCCGCACCCACGCCCCGGCCCTCGCGGATCTCGATGGTCATGGAGCGACTGACCACGTCACGGGAGGCCAGATCCTTCGCGTTGGGCGCGTAGCGCTCCATGAAACGCTCGCCCTCGGAATTGGTCAGGTAGCCACCCTCACCGCGCACACCTTCGGTGATCAGGCAGCCCGCGCCGTATACCCCGGTGGGGTGGAACTGAACGAACTCCATGTCCTGCAGCGGCAACCCCGCCCGCAGCACCATGCCGTTGCCGTCGCCGGTGCAGGTATGGGCGGAGGTGCAGGAGAAATAGGTGCGGCCATAGCCGCCGGTGGCCAGCACCGTCTGGTGGGCACGGAAACGGTGAATGGTGCCGTCCATCATGTTCAGCGCCATCACGCCGCGGCAGGCCCCGTCCTGATCCATGATCAGATCCAGCGCGAAGTATTCGATGAAGAACTCCGCCTCGTGCTTCAGCGCCTGCTGATACAGCGTGTGCAGAATGGCGTGCCCGGTACGGTCCGCGGCGGCGCAGGTGCGCTGCGCGGTTCCCTCGCCGAAGCGGGTGGTCATGCCACCGAACGGCCGCTGGTAGATTTTTCCTTCCTCGGTCCGGGAAAACGGCACGCCGTAATGTTCCAGCTCGATGATGGCGGGCACGGCCTCCCGGCACATGTATTCGATGGCGTCCTGATCCCCCAGCCAGTCAGACCCCTTGACGGTGTCGTACATGTGCCAGCGCCAGTCGTCCTCCCCCATGTTGCCCAGCGCGGCCGACACGCCGCCCTGGGCGGCAACGGTGTGGCTGCGGGTGGGAAACACCTTGGTCAGACAGGCGGTCTTCAGGCCCTGCTGGGCCATGCCGAAGGTGGCCCGAAGGCCGGCGCCACCGGCGCCCACGACGACCACGTCATAGGTATGATCGATAATCTCGTAGCTAGACATGCAGCTAGCCTCCAAAAGCGATGCGAAGCACGGCGACGATGCCGATCACGGCCATCAGCACCGCCAGGAACTTGACCAGAATCAGCGCGGCAATCTGCGGCCCCTTGGCGCTGACGTAGTCCTCGATAACCACCTGCAGGCCGAGCTGCGCGTGGTGGAACGCCACCGCGATCAGGAGAACCAGCATGACGGTGGTGAACGGCTGGCCGACCCAGGCGCGGACCGATGCGTAGTCCGCCCCGGACAGCGAGGCGACGGCGAACACGAACCACACCACCAGCGGCACCAGCGCGACCGCGGTCACGCGTTGCACCCACCAGTGATGCACCCCGTCCTTCGCGGACCCGAGGCCCCGGGCGATCTTGATTGGCGTTCTCAGGCTCATTCAGGCACCCCCGGTGGCAAATGCGATGATCCAGACCAGCAACGTCAGCGCCGCGGAAACCGCGAGCACCGCGTAGCCGGACGCGTAGGCGGTCTTGAGCTCGAAGCCCTTGCCGGCATCCCAGAACAGGTGCCGGATCCCGTTGCACAGGTGATAGAACAACGCATAGCTGAACAGGAACAGGATCACCTGCCCGAGGAAACTGCCGACGATGCCCTGAGCACGGGCAAAGGCGTCGGGGCCCGCGGCGGCGGCGGCCAGCCAGTACACCAGCAGCAGAATGCCAAGCGACAGGGCGACGCCGCTGGCGCGGTGGCTGATGGACATGATGGATGTCAGCTGGGGCTTGTAGACCTGAAGATGGGGAGACAGCGGACGGTTCTGGGTCTGCATGGGAAGACTAGCTCCACTGGATGATCGTGGTCGTCAGGCGCGGTTAAACTAAACCGAGACTGCGGGGGATGCAAGTTGGGGCGTGGTTCGCCGGCGACAGCGGACCCACGGCCGGTGGGCCTTCCGGATGCCATGCACCGTGGCCGGCGTTTCAGAAATCGGTGCAACGGCCGCCCTTTTCCCAGTCACCGTATCGGGTGGGTTCCGGTCCCGCCTGGCCGCCGATCTCCTTCGGCCAGGTCTCGGGTTTTCCCGGCTCCATGGCCGGTTGGCGGGGCCGGTCCTTGTCCTTCGTCCCGGGTTCGCGGTGACTGGGTGTCTGTGTATCGCGCATGAGCGGCTCCTGGGCGGAAAATCCGGTCAGACTGACCCGTCAGGAAATCGCTGATCGATTCCCCGGCGGATCACGCGTGCCTGGAAGGCGGCATTATTATGCCATAGCATGCCCGGGCAACCGAGACCGCAACCCGAACCACACCGGAGGGCGCATGATGGTGGACTGGAACCAGTTGCTTGGCGAAGACGGCGCCGCCTTCGACCAGGAGAACACATTGCTGCATTTCGGCAACCCGGCGGACGAGGCGGCGGCCCTGACGCTGGAAAACGGCGTGGTCCCCCTGCCGGAGACGGGCATCCTGCAGGTCACCGGTGACGACGCCGCCGCGTTCCTGCACGGGCAGTTGACCAACAGCATCTCCGACATGCCGGAGGGCGGCGCGCGGCTGGCCGGTTATTGCAACCCGAAAGGCCGGCTGTATGCGGTGTTCCTGGTGCTGCGGCTGGACGGCGGTTTCCTTCTGCTGACCCAGCGGAACCTGGTGGAACCCCTGCTCCGGCGGCTGCGGATGTTCGTCCTGCGCGCCCGGGTGGGGATCGAGGATGTCTCCGCTGGCTGGGGCGTGCTGGGCCTGCACGGAAGCGGCGCCCTGGAGGCGCTCACCGAACTGACCGGCAGTCGTGAGGGCGGGGATATGCAGGTCCAACGGGCGGGGGATCTGATGACGGTCCAGCTGTCAGGGGATTCCGGGCGGACCCTGCTTCTGGCTCCCGCGGAGGAGATAACCGCCATCTGGGGGAACCTGGGCACGGCCCTGCGGCCCTGCGCCCCGGCCGCCTGGCGGTTGCTGGACATCCGGGCCGGCATTCCCGCGATCCAACCCCGGACCAGCGAGGCCTTTGTGCCCCAGCACGTCAATCTGGACCTGCTGGACGGGGTGAGCTTCAGCAAGGGCTGCTATCCGGGGCAGGAAGTGGTGGCACGGATGCACTACCTGGGCAAACCCAGCCGTCGCATGTACCGGCTGCGCAGCCCTGTTGACGGCCATGTGCCGGCCGCCGGGGACCGGGTCACCGCGGCCGACGGCAAACATGCGGGCGATGTGGTGATGGCGGCGGCGGGCCCCGATGGCATCGAACTGCTGGCCGTGCTGCGCACCGGCTATCATGGCCGGCAGGATCTGGACTGCGGCGGGCTGAAGCTGGGTTTCGCCGAGCTACCCTACCCGGTCGGGACCGGGGAGACGGACGGTGGGTGACTCCCCGGGCCCTGCCGGTGTTCCACGGCCCTAGCCCTCCTGGTCCTGCGCGCCCTCCGGGCGCATGGCCGGGAACAGCAGCACATCACGGATGGAGGCCTGGTCCGCATACAGCATCACCAGCCGGTCGATGCCGATACCCTCACCGGCGGTCGGGGGCAGCCCGTATTCCAGGGCGCGGATGAAGTCGGCGTCATAGTGCATGGCCTCGTCATCCCCGGCCTCCTTCTCCGCCGCCTGACGCCGGAAACGCTCCGCCTGGTCCTCCGCATCGTTGAGCTCGGAGAAGCCGTTGGCGATCTCCCGGCCACCCACGAACAGTTCGAACCGGTCGGTGACGAAGGGATCACGGTCGGATGGACGGGCCAGCGGCGATACCTCCACCGGGTACTCGGTGACGAAGGTGGGGTTGCGCAGACGATGTTCCACGGTCTGCTCGAACAACTCCAACTGCAGCCTGCCCGGCCCGTCACCGGGCCGGACCGCCCCTCCGGCCGCCCGCACCCGCGCCCGCAGCCGCTCCATATCATCCAGGTCGTCGGCGGACAGGTCCGGATTGAACGCCAGGATGCCCTCTCGCACGGTCATCCGGGCGAACGGCCTGCCGAAGTCCACTTCCTCGCCCTGGTAGGTGAAAACGGTATCCCCCTTGAGGCTCACCGCCAACTCACGCAGCAGCGCCTCGGTGAGATCCATCAGGTCGTGATAGTCCGCGTAGGCCTGATAGAACTCCAGCATGGTGAACTCGGGATTATGCCGGGTGGACACGCCCTCGTTACGGAAATTGCGGTTGATCTCGTACACCCGCTCAAAGCCGCCCACCACCAGGCGCTTCAGGTAAAGTTCAGGCGCAACACGCAGATACAATGACCTGTTCAGGGCATTGTGATGGGTGATGAACGGACGGGCCGTGGCCCCGCCCGGAATGGGCTGCATCATCGGCGTTTCCACTTCCAGGAAACGGCGCTGGTCAAAGAAATCGCGTATCTGCCGGATCAGCCGGCTGCGCAGCACGAAGGTCTCCCGCACGTCCGGATTGACGATCAGATCCACGTAGCGCTGACGGTAGCGGGCTTCCTGGTCCGTCAGGCCATGGTATTTTTCCGGCAGGGGCCGCAGCGACTTGGTCAGCAGCCGGATATCCGTGCACTTCACCGACAGCTCGCCCTTCCGGGTCCGGAACAATGTGCCTTCCGCCGCGATGATGTCGCCCACATCCCAGCTCTTGAACTCCTGGTAACGGCCTTCCGGCAAATCATCCCGGCTCAGGAACAACTGGATGCGGCCGCTCATGTCCTGCAGATGCGTGAAGCTGGCCTTGCCCATCACCCGTTTCGCCATCATCCGCCCGGCCACGCGCACCGGAACCGGATCCGCCTCCAGTTGTGGATTCTCATGCTGTGCGTAGTCCCGCTGCAGGTCACCGGCGTAACTGTCCCGGCGGAAATCGTTGGGAAACGCCTGGCCCTGTTCACGCAATGCCGCGAGCTTCTCGCGACGCTGGGCGATGAGCTTGTTCTCGTCGGTTTCCTGCACCTTGCTGTTCATGCGTGATCCCGTTGCAATGACACGTCTTTGGTCCGTTCCGGACTGGACTCTACAGCCCGGCCTTGAGGCTCGCTTCGATGAATTTGTCCAGATCCCCGTCCAGTACGGCCTGGGTGTTTCCCACCTCTACCCCGGTACGCAGGTCCTTGATGCGGGATTGATCCAGCACGTAGGAACGGATCTGGCTGCCCCAGCCGATATCGGACTTCTCGTCCTCCACCGCCTCGGCCTGTTCCCGGCGTTTCTGCATTTCCAGTTCGTAGAGCTTGGCCCGCAGTTGGTTCATGGCCGTTGCGCGGTTCTTGTGCTGGGAGCGGTCGTTCTGGCACTGGACCACAATGCCGCTGGGCAGATGGGTGATGCGCACGGCCGATTCGGTCCGGTTCACGTGCTGGCCGCCGGCGCCGCTGGCCCGGTAGACGTCCACCCGCAGATCCGCCGGGTTGATATCCACCTCCACACTGTCATCGATTTCCGGCGAGACGAAGACCGCGGCAAAGGAGGTGTGGCGCCGCCCGCCGGAGTCGAACGGTGACTTGCGCACCAGCCGGTGCACCCCGGTCTCGGTCCGTAACCAGCCGTAGGCGTACTCACCCTCGAAGCGGATCGTGGCGCTTTTGATACCGGCCACCTCGCCGGCGGAAGCCTCGATCAACTCGGTCTTGAAGCCCCGGCGTTCGCCCCAGCGCAGGTACATGCGCAGCAGCATTTCCGCCCAGTCCTGGGCCTCCGTGCCGCCGGATCCGGCCTGGATATCCACGAAGGCGTTGGCGGCATCCATCTCACCCGCGAACATGCGGCGGAATTCCAGCCGGGCCACCTGCTGCTCATGGGCATCCAGATCCGCCGCCACGGCCTGGATGGTGTCCTCGTCCTCCTCGGCACCGGCCAGTTCGATCAGCTCATCCATGTCGGAAAGCCCGGTGGTGAGGGTATCCAGCTCATGAACCACCGATTCCAGCTGGGCGCGTTCCCGGTTCAGGGACTGGGCCTCATCGGGCTTGTTCCAGATATCCGGGTCCTCGAGAATCCTCAGAACTTCTTCCAGCCGTTCCTGCTTGCCGGGATAGTCAAAGATACCCCCTCAGCGCATCCACGCGCTCCCGAAGATCCTGAGCTTTGTTCAGTAAGGGATTGATTTCCATGAATGGCTATCCGCTTTCTGGTGTCGGAAATGAAACCGGGACCCGTGCCCCGGAAAGGCGGGGATATTACACCAAGCCGGGCGGGGCTGTCAGGCGTGGGCCGTGGGAAGCGCTGAAGTCTTCACGTTGCCGCGTTACCGTCAGATTGTTCGCGATGCCAGGCGTGGCGCGCAGCTCCGTGGACAACCTGTCTAGCGGACCTCCGCCCAGGCCTGGCGCAGGCGCTTTTCCGACACCGGCACGGCGGTCCCCAGGGGCTGGGCGAACAGTGACACCCGGTACTCCTCCAGCATCAGCCGAAAGGCCTGCAGTGCCGGATCGCGAATCCCCTGCCGCCGGTGGCGCTCGGCCCGCTCCAGGTACTGTTCCCACCAGGGCCGGATCTGGCGGGTGCGCTGGGCATCCCGGCGCGGGTCGCTGGCCTGCTTCTCCAGCCGGTAGCCCAAACCCTCCAGATAACGCGGAAGGTGCGCCATCAACTCCGATGGTAGCGCCAGCATGAAACCGGGGAAGATCAGATGATCCAGATGTTCCGCCATGTCCCGGAAACTCTCCATGCCCTCCAGCCCCCGGGGGCGCTTCAGCGCCTGACGCAGGGTGTGGTAGCGCTCCAGTACCCTGGCCATCCGGTCTGCCAGCCGCTCCCCCCCCGGTACCAGTGCTGCCCGACCCCGCTCCACCAGCGCCCGGAACGCATCCGCGTTCCGGGGCAGTGGCCGGTCCTGCAGGAACACCTCCTCCACGGTGGCCGCCAGCAGGTCCTCCACCAACTGGTCGCTGCTCCCCAGCGGCCGGTACTGCAGCGCCATACGGTCCAGCTCCGGCAGCCGTTGACGCAGGTGGCGCACCTGGTCCCGGAGGGACAGCATGATCAGCCGCCGGACGCCGGCGCGGCTTTCCCGTTCCGCGCTGTCAGGGGAATCCAGCAGACGCAGAGCCACATCCCGGCCGGTATCCACCAGCGCGGGATACACACGGATGATCACACCTTGCTGGGTATGCTCCAGGGCCTGCGGCAGCTCGCCGAAATCCCAGCGGGTGATTCCATCCTGTTCGAACCGCGGATCGGCACCCTGCAGGTCGCTCAGACTGTCGTCCACCCGATCAGCCAGCTGCGCCTGCAAGGCAGCGAGATCCCGTCCCACGGCCAGGGTTTCCCCGGCGGCATCCAGGATCCGGAAATTCATCTGGAAATGCGGGTCAAGGCGGATGCGGTCCCACTGCTCCGGCGGAACATCCACACCGGTCATCCGGCGCAGTTCCCGCCGCACGCCGTCCAGCAGGGAGCCTTCCCCGGGGTTCAGCTTGTCCAGCACGGCGCGGGCGAAATCCGGCGCCGGGACGAAATGCTTGCGCAGGGATTTGGGCAGCCCGCGTATCAGGCCCACCACCTTGTCCTCCAGCAGCCCGGGAACGAGCCATTCGAAAGGCTCCGGGGGAAGTTGATTCAGCGCGGCCAGCGGTACCCGGACCGTGACCCCGTCCGAGGGGTGTCCCGGTTCGAAATGGTATTCCAGCGGCAGCCGCAGCTCGCCCACCGGGAAATGGTCCGGAAAGCGCTCCACAGTCACCTGGTCAGCCCGATGCTGCATCAGGTACTCGCGCCGCATGTAGAGCAACCGGAGCTGTTCCTGCTCGGCCTGGCGCCGCCAGTCCTCGAAACGCTTCAGGTCCACCACCCCTTCGGGAACGCGTTCCGCGTAGAAGGCGTACAGCAGATCCACGTCCACCAGCACATCCCGCCGGCGGGATTTCGCCTCCAGCGCCTGAATCGAGGCGATCAACCCACGATTATGTGCCAGAAAGCGGCCCCGGGAGCGTACCCGGTCCTCCGCCAGCCCCTGGCGGAGGAAGATCTCCCGCGACTCCGCGGGGTTGATGGGGCCGTAGTTGACCGGCCGCCGGGCGGCCAGAACCAGACCGTACAGACTCACCGTCTCGTAGGCCCGGACCTGGCCCCGCTCCGGATCCCAGTGCGGGTCGCTGTAACTGCGGCTGAGCAGGTGCGCGCCGTAGCGTTCCACATCCGCCGGCTGAATCTCGGCCACGGTGCGGGCGAAAACACGGCTGGTCTCCACCAGCTCCGCTGCCATGATCCATTTCGGGCGCCGCTTGGCCAGACCCGAGCCGGGAAAGATCAGCAGCTTCAGATTGCGCGCCCCGATGTATTCCTGTTCCTCACCACGCGTGGCCACACGCCCCAGCAGGCCGGTGAGCAGCGCCCGGTGCACGGACAGCCCGGCCGCGGGCTCCGTGTTGAGCCGCAGCCCCATGCTGGTCACCAACTCCTTGAGCTGGCGGTGGACGTCCTCCCAGTCCCGCAACCGGATGAAGGACAGAAAGTGCTCCCGCGCCCAGCCCCGCTGCTTGTTGCGGGAGAGGGCCTGTTTCGCCCCCTGCCAGTCATCCCAGAGCTTCAGATAGCTGCTGAAATCCGAATGGGTGTCCTTCCACCGGGCATGGGCCTGATCCGCCGCCTGGCGGGCATCCAGTGGGCGCTCCCGGGGATCCTGGACGCTGAGCGCGGCGGCGATGACCAGCACTTCGCGCAGGGCGCCCTCCCGGTCCCCGGCCAGCAGCATGCGCGCAACCGTGGGATCCACCGGCAGCCGGGCAAGACGCCGCCCCAGGTCCAGGAGCCGCCGGTGGGCGTCCACCGCGCCAAGTTCATGCAACAGCTTGTAACCGTCATTGATGTAACGGCGGTCCGGCGGCTCAACGAAGGGGAAATCCTCCACTGAGCCCAGCCCCTGCGCTTCCATCTGCAGGATCACGGCGGCCAGGTTGGTCCGGAGGATTTCCGGGTCGGTGAACGCGGGACGGGATAGGAAATCCTCCTCGCTGTAGAGCCGGATACAGATGCCGGGGGCCACACGCCCGCAGCGCCCGGCGCGCTGATTGGCGGAGGCCTGGGAGATGGGCTCCACCGGCAACCGCTGGACCTTGGTGCGATAGCTGTAACGACTCAGGCGCACCACCCCGGTATCCACCACATAGCGGATACCGGGCACCGTGACCGAGGTTTCCGCCACATTGGTGGCCAGAACGATGCGCCGCCCCGGATGCGGGGCAAACACCCGTTGTTGTTCCGCCGCTGACAACCGCGCGTACAGCGGCAGAACCTCGGTGTGGGGTGGATGATGCTTGCGCAGCGCTTCCGCCGCTTCCCGGATGTCCCGCTCGCCACTCAGGAAGACCAGGATGTCTCCCGGCCCGGCCCGGCTCAGCTCATCCACGGCATCGAGAATCGCCGTGATCATGTCCCGGTCCCGGGTCTCCTCGTCGTCGCTGCGCAACGGCCGGTAGCGGACCTCCACGGGGTAGGTGCGGCCGGAGACCTCGATGATGGGGGCGTCGTCGAAATGCCGGGAGAAGCGCTGGGGATCAATGGTGGCGGAGGTGATGATCAGCTTGAGGTCGGGACGCCGCGGCAGGAGGCGCTTGAGATAACCCAGCAGGAAGTCGATATTGAGGCTGCGCTCATGGGCTTCGTCGATGATCAGCGTGTCGTACTGCCGCAGTTCCGGATCGCCCTGGATTTCCGCCAGGAGCATGCCGTCGGTCAGTAGCTTGATATGGGTGCGCGGGCCGACCCGGTCGGTGAACCGCACCTTGTAGCCCACGGCCTCCCCCACCCCCGTGTGCAGTTCCTCGGCCACACGGGCAGCCAGGCTGCGTGCGGCCAGCCGCCGGGGCTGGGTATGGCCGATCATGCCGTCCACCCCCCGGCCGAGTTCCAGGCACAATTTCGGCAGTTGGGTGCTTTTCCCGGAGCCCGTCTCCCCGCAGATCACCAGCACCTGGTGCCGCTCAATGGCGCGCAGGATATCCTGGCGGCGTTCCACCACCGGAAGGTCGGCGGGATAATCCGGTACCGGCAGTCCGGCCATGCGGGCGGCACGTCGGGCAGAAGATGCCTGGACGTCGCGCTGAAGCGCCCGCAGCCCGCGGTCGAAGGGTTTGCCCTGCCGGGCCCGACGACGCAGCCCCTGCAACCGACGCCGGAACGGTTCACGCTCCGGCCCGAGGCAGTCCCTCAGGGCCGCCTCGAGATCATCCAGACTGGTGCTCGGTCCGCTGTCCGCCGCCGGGGCCATGCCACCTCAGCCGGCGTTGCGCCGCCGTTGGCTGTCGCGATTCGGGTACTTCCTGGCCGGGAGCTGAATGGCCTCGATTTCCCAGGCCTTGTTCTCATGGCAATGGAGAATCAGACAGGAGGGGCCGCCCTGGGTGCGCGTACGCCCGGCGGCGCCGGGATTCAGGATCCACGGCTGGGCATCGCAGTCCATCACCAGTTTGTGGCTGTGGCCGTAAACCACCGCCCGGGCCTCCGGATAGGTTTCCCGCAGATGGCGGTGGCGCTCGTTCAGTGACCGGTGATCATCGCCGTGCACCACCACCACGATTCCCCCCGGCAGATCCACGGTGGCCTGCCCCGGCAGGTTCTCCAGGAAGTGGGATTCCGAATCGGACCATTTCTCCAGGGTGTCGTTATTGCCGCGGATGGCCACCACCTGGAGCCGCGGCTGCATGGCGCAGAGCACATCGGCCCCGCCCACATCCCCGGCGTGGATGGCATAGTCGCAGTCTGACACCCGCTCGGAGATGCGCGGATCCAGGAATCCGTGGGTATCCGCCAGAATGGCGACGCGTACGCTGTCCTGCTTATTCATGGTGCCTGGCCCTGGCCTCAGCCCTGAAACCCCTGCTCGATGGCAGTCTGCAATTCCGCGTAGCTCCGGGTGACCGGAAACTGCGGAAACTCGTCAATCACGTTCTGCGGCGGCCGGTAAAGAATACCGGCATGGGCGGCGCCCAGCATGCTGGTGTCGTTATACGAGTCGCCGGCCGCCACGGTGTGAAAATTCAGCCCACGGAAGGCCTCCACCGCAGCGCGTTTGTGGTCCCGCATCCGCAGCCGGTAATTGCTGATGCGGCCGGTGTCCGTGACATCCAACTGATGACAGAACAATGTGGGCCAGCCCAACTGCCGCATCAGCGGTCGCGCGAACTCGTAGAACGTATCGGACAGAATCACCAACTGATAGCGGGAGCGCACCCACTCGACGAAATCCGCCGCACCGTCCAGCGGGCCCATCCGCGCAATCACCTGCTGGATGTCGCCGATCCCGAGCTTGTGTTCGTCCAGAATGCGCAACCGCTGCCGCATCAGGACGTCGTAATCGGGAATATCGCGGGTGGTGGCTCTGAGGGCGTCAATACCGGTGAGCTCGGCGAATTTGATCCAGATCTCCGGTATCAAGACGCCTTCCAGATCCAGGCAAACGATCTGCACGGTGTTCTCCAGTGTGTTCGGTCAACCGAAGCCCGGCCGCTGGCACGGACCTGCCCGGTTCGCTGCCGGATACCGCGTCCGGCAGTCTGTGCCGCCCTCCTCTCACGCAGGGGGGCGGGGCAAAATCGGGGCTCAAGGTAAGCGTTTTTGGTAAGCCGTGCAAGGGAATCCGGTCACGGTTCTGTCTCTTCATGCGCGCCGGCCCTGGCCGGTGCGGCATCACCGGCAATGGCCGCGGGTTCGTTTGCCACGCCGTGGGGAACATGGCCGGTGGCCACCCGATGGCTGGCCAACTGACAGTGCCCCTGCTGATCGTCAAAAAAAATGTCCGCACCGAAGGCTTCCAGAAACTCCGCCTTGGGCAGTCCGCCCAGGAACAGGGCCTCATCAATGCGGATGTTCCAGTGCCGGAGCGTGCGGATCACCCGCTCGTGGGCCGGGGCGCTGCGTGCCGTGACCAGCGCGGTCCGGATGGGGCAGCGATCCTGGGGAAAATCCACCTGGAGCTGATGCAGGGCGGCAAGCACGGTTTTGAACGGCCCCCCGGGCAGGGGGTCGCGCGCCCGGGCCCGCTCGTTGGCGGAGAACCCCTCCAGGCCGGTGTCCCGGAACACGCGTTCCGCTTCGTCGCCGAACAGCACCGCATCGCCGTCGAAAGCGATCCGCAGTTCCTCGTCCGCCGGGGGCTCGCTGTCCCAGGGTTGATCGGGGCGGGGCAGGATGGTCGCCGCGGCATGGCCCAGCTCCAGCGCCTGGGCCACATCCTCCGGGTCTGCGGAGAGAAACAGATGGGCGCCGAAGGGCGCCACATACCGCCACGGACGCTCGCCGTTGGTAAAGGCCGCCCGGGTGATGTTGAGCCCGTAATGCTCAATGCTGTTGAAGATGCGCAGGCCGGTATCCGCGTTGTTCCGCGAAAGGAGTATGATCTCCACCCGGGTCGGGGATTGATCCAGGCTCAGCAGCTTTCGCACCAGTCGAAACGCCACCCCGGGCTTCAGGATCTCATCCTCGTGCTCGATCTGGTAGCGGCAGTACGCATCCACCCCCTCCTGCTCGAACACCCGGTGACTTTCCGACATGTCGAACAGTGCCCGGGACGAGATGGCCAGGACCAGCTTGTTCTGGAAGGTGACGGGCATGTCGGCGTCTCCTTTGCAGGCGCTCCCCAATGGTGCCGCCGACGCATCCGGGTGACAAGCGGGGAACTGCCGACCAACCACCGATGTCTTCAAGAAAGTGCTGATCTGTTCCGGCAACAGATCAGCACTTTCTTGATACGGGGTGTCGTGCGCCATGCCGGGATGGGGTGCCAGGATGGCGTTACGATGTATAGAATGTATAACCGGATCGGCGGGCGTGCCCCGGAAACAACAAGCAACAGGCCGCCGCTTGCGACACTGACAGGAGAGAGGTTACGCATGGCTCATCAGGAACGCGTTATCAGCGCCGGGCAACAACAGGCGCTGGAGATCAACAAGGTTGTCCGCAATACCTACACGCTACTGGCCATGACCTTGCTGGCCAGCGCGCTGGCCGCCGGCTTCGCCATGGTCACCAATGCACCACCCCTGCATTTCATCGTGGTGCTGGGCGGCTATTTCGGCCTGCTGTTTCTCACCAACGCCCTGCGCAACAGCGCCTGGGGGATTCTGTCGGTCTTCGCCCTGACCGCCTTCATGGGCTACACCCTGGGCCCCCTGCTCAGCTATTACATGGCCGCGTTCTCCAACGGCAGCCAACTGGTCATGACGGCCTTCGGCGGCACCGCGGCCATCTTCCTGGGCCTGTCGGCCTACGTCATGACCACGCGCAAGAACTTCAGCTTCATGGGCGGTTTCCTGTTCGCCGGTATTCTGGTGGCGTTCCTGGCCGGACTGGGCGCCCTGGTGTTCGGCATCCCGGGCCTGTCCCTGGCGGTAAGCGTGATGTTCATCCTGCTCATGTCCGGGCTGATCCTGTACCAGACCAGTGAGATCGTCCACGGGGGAGAAACCAACTACATCATGGCCACGGTCACCCTGTACGTGGCGCTGTTCAACCTGTTCACCAGCCTGCTGCATCTGCTCGGGGTGTTCGGCGGCGACGACTGATCGCGGCCACCGGCTGTCCGGGTTCAGGGCCCCGTCCTCGCGGGGCCCTTTTGGTTGACGGCATCGCCGAACCAGTCCAGTTCGCCGCGCAGGCGCACCACCTGGCCAATAATCACCAGGGCCGGCGCCCGCACACCGGCCACCCGCACGCGCTCCGGCAGATCCCGGATCGAGGCGGTGACCACCTGCTGCCGGTCCGTGGTGCCCTGCTCCACCACCGCCGCCGGCGTGTCCGGGGACAGGCCGTGATCCATCAGCCCCCGACTGAGTTCCGGCAAGGTATGCAGCCCCATGTAAAAGACGATGGTCTGCCGCGGCTGAACCAGGGCGCCGAAATTCAGATCCAGCGCTCCGTCATCCCGCCGATGCCCGGTCACGAAGACGCAGGACTGGGCATGGTCCCGATGGGTGAGCGGAATTCCGGCATACGCCGCGCAGCCGCTGGCGGCGGTGACGCCCGGCACCACCTGAAACGGGATGCCCGCCTGTAGCAAGCCGCGGATCTCCTCTCCGCCGCGGCCGAAGATGAACGGATCCCCGCCCTTGAGCCGCGCCACCCGGTGCCCGCGCAGCGCGTAGTGCTGCAGCAGCCGATTGATCTCATCCTGGGGGACCGGATGCCGGTCCCGCCCCTTGCCCACATCAACCCGCTCGGCGTCGGCGGGTATGAACGCGTGGATCGCCGGTGCCACCAAGCGGTCGTAGAGCACCACATCCGACTGCTGCAGCAGCCGCAACGCCTTCAGGGTCAGCAGCTCCGGATCGCCCGGCCCCGCGCCGATCAGGTAAACCTCGCCCCGGCCGCCGCCGGCATTGTGCTGACTCATCGGAAGCATCTTCTTGTGCCGCTCATGACAGAAGCACCTTACCGGTAGCGGCCGCGGAGCAGAAACATTCTTTTGCTTGATTTATATTCTCTTATGTCATAAAAATCCAAAATAGTAGATCAAATAGTGGAAAATCCATGAAGCTGAATCAGTTACGCTACATCTGCGAAGTGGCCCGTCGGGATCTGAACGTCTCCGCGGCGGCGGAGGCCCTGTTCACCTCGCAGCCCGGCGTGAGCAAGCAGATCCGCCTGTTGGAATCGGAACTGGGCCTGGAGATCTTCGAGCGCAGCGGCAAGCACCTGACCCGGGTCACCCCCGCCGGCGAGGAGATCCTGAAGGCGGCCAGCCGGGTACTGGAAGATGTCCGGAACATCCGCGCCATTGCCGATGAGTTCAAGGATGAAGGGCGCGGTAGCCTGAGTATTGCCACCACGCACACCCAGGCGCGTCACGCACTGCCCCCGGTGGTGACCTCGTTTCGCAAGCGGTTTCCCAATGTGAGCCTGCACATGCATCAGGGCACCCCCATGCAGATCGCCGACCAGGCGGCCCGGGGTCAGGTGGATTTCGCCATCGCCACCGAGGCCCTGGAGTTGTTCGAGGACCTGGTGATGATGCCCTGCTATCGCTGGAACCGCAGCGTGATCGTGCCGGAGGGGCACCCGCTGCTGGACGAGAGGCCGTTGACGCTGGAGTCCGTGGCCCACTACCCGATCGTGACTTACGTGTTCGGCTTCACCGGGCGGTCCAAGCTGGACCAGGCGTTCAATGCGCAGGGCCTGGAGCCCACCGTGGTGTTCACCGCAACCGACTCCGAGGTGATCAAGACGTATGTGGGGCTGGGTCTGGGGGTCGGCATCATTGCGTCCATGTCCTTCGAGCCGGAACGGGATCGCGGGCTACGTTCCATCGACGCCTCACATCTGTTCGAGCACAGCGTGACCAATATCGGCTTCCGCCGCGGAACCTACCTGCGCAGTTACATGTATGACTTCATCAGCACATTCGCGCCGCACCTGACGGAGGATGTGGTGCACCGGGCGATCGAGGCACGCACACAGGAGGAACGCGGCCGGCTGTTCGCGGAGTTGGCGCCGTATCTGAAGGAACTGTAGCCGTTTAAGCCGCGCGGGGGTGAAAGGGCCCGGGGCAATAAGGTCTTTTCCCCACCGCCCCCGGCGGCATTTTGGGGGTGCGGGGTGCCGCCCGTTTCCGCGTCACCGGCGGCCTTGCTCATGGCATCCTGGGTCCGGTTCATCGCTTCCTGGGCCTGCTGCTGCATGGTCTCCAGCAGACGCATCCAGGTATCGGGCCCGTTGGGCAGCGGCATCTTGCCCATGTGCAACTCCCTGGCCTGGCGGAAGCAGCCGTGCCAGAACTCGCCCCGCATTTTGAGCATGCCGTCCATGGTTTCTTCCATGCGGTCCATCATGTCCTTGAGCTCCTTCGGCGTACCACTGTTCCCTTTCAGCGCGCCACAGACCTGATGAACCCATGCACTCTGCAGCTCCAGGGCCTGATCCACGAATTTTTCTCCCAGATCAAGCTGCTGCTGATAACTCTGCTCCAGCTGCTCGCCCACAGGCGAAGCGCCATCGGAACCGAGCCACTGGTTCCAGAACTGTTTCTGCATCGCGGTCATACCTTCGAACAGCGATTGAGCCGATGTTTGCCGTCCCATCTCTTCTGACCTCTTCAATCGTTTCCGCAGGGTCACGCAATCACGAAGCGCAAACCATTTGCCCCGACCAGGAGGCGATACCCCGATCAGGGTCGCTGAAACTATGGTTCAAGGTCCGGCACTCCACAAGGTGTCAAATAACGCACGACCGGGCATTGACGACCGGACATGACGGCACCGTGCGGGGGCTACCAGAGATAGCCCACCCCCCCCATGTACGGCTGCAGGGCATCCGGCACCCGGACCCTGCCATCCGCCTCCTGGTAATTTTCCAGGATGGCCACCAGGCAGCGCCCCACAGCCAGCCCGGAGCCGTTGAGTGTATGCAGGGGTTCCGGCTTGCCGGTTTCCGGATTGCGCCAACGGGCCTGCATGCGCCGGGCCTGGAAATCCCGGAAATTGCTGCAGGAGGAGATTTCCCGGTAGCGGTTCTGGCCGGGAAGCCACACTTCCAGATCGTAGGTCCTGGCGGCCGAGAAGCCCATATCGCCGGCACAGAGGAGCATGACCCGGTACGGCAGGCCCAGCCGCTGGAGGATGAGCTCCGCATGTCCGGTGAGGGCTTCCAGGGCGGCATCCGATTCCGAGGGCCGCACCAGTTGAACCAGTTCCACTTTCTCGAACTGATGCTGGCGGATCATGCCCCGGACGTCCTTGCCGTAACTGCCCGCCTCGGATCGGAAGCACGGCGAGTGGCAGACGAAACGCAGGGGCATCTGCGCGTCGTCAATGATGGCATCCCGGGCCAGGTTGGTCACCGGAACCTCCGCCGTTGGAATCAGGTAGTACGGATGGTCACCGGCCACCGCGAACAGGTCTTCCTCGAACTTCGGCAACTGCCCGGTGCCCCGCATGGCGTCGGCATTCACCAGATACGGGACATTGACCTCCTCGTAACCGTGCTCACGGCCGTGCACGTCCAGCATGAACTGGATCAGCGCCCGGTGCAGCCGCGCAATAGCCCCCCGCATCACCACGAAACGGGATCCGGCCAGCCTGGCACCGGCGTCGAAATCCAGGAGCTGGTGCAGGGCCCCGAGCTCCACGTGGTCCAGCGGACGGAAATCGAACCGGGGCGGCTCGCCCCAGCGCCGCACCTCCAGATTATGCTCCTCGCTGTCTCCGTCCGGCACATCGGGATCCGGCAGATTGGGTATTTCCAGATGCCAGGTGTCCAGGCTGTGCTGGATCTGCTGTAACTCGTGCTCCGCCGCCTTCAGCCGATCACCCAGATCCGCAACCTGATCCACCAGCGGCTGGATATCCTCCCCTGCCGCCTTGGCCTTGCCGATGGACTTCGACTGCCGGTTGCGTTCGTTCTGCAATTCCTGCACCTGCACCTGCAGGGTGCGACGGCGTTCGTCCAGCTCCCGGTACAGGTCGACGTCCAGCACATACCCACGGCGGCCCAGGGCCTGGGCAAAGGCTTCCAGATGGCTGCGTAGCTGACGCGGATCCAGCATGGTGTTCTCGTCCGTTTGTTGTCAGGAATGAGCCGCCGGGGCGGCAAGCGTGGCGGGGATTGTACCCGTTCCGGCATGGGCTTCGAAGTCCGCGGGAGGCGGACCCGGGGCGGAACAGCGTCATCCCGGCTGGCGGCGGAGACGTGACACGTCTTCCGGTGGCGTCAGGACGGCTTGCGGCGTCGTGCCGGGGGCACTTTCGCGTCCAACTCCCGCAGCCGCCGCAGCCGCTCGGCGATGCGGATCTCAAGCCCACGATCCACCGGTTCGTAATATCTCACCGCGGGCATGCCCTCCGGAAAGTAGTCCTCACCGGCGGCATAGCCGTCCGGTTCGTCATGGGCATAACGGTAACCCTGGGCATAGCCCAGCTCCTTCATCAGCTTGGTGGGCGCATTGCGCAGGTGCAGCGGGACCTCCAGGGAGCCCCGGTCCCGGGCGTCCTTCATGGCCCGGTTGAAGGCCTTGTACACCGCATTGCTCTTGGGAACCGAGGCCATGTAAACCAGGGCCTGGGCAATGGCCAATTCGCCTTCCGGGCTGCCCAGTCGCTCCTGTGTGTCCCAAGCGGCCAGCGCCAGCGTCAAGGCCCGGGGATCCGCATTGCCGATGTCTTCCGAGGCCATGCGCACCACCCGGCGCGCCACATACAAGGGGTCGCAGCCGCCGTCCAGCATGCGGCAGAGCCAGTACAGGGCGCCGTCGGGGGAGGACCCGCGCACCGCCTTGTGCAGCGCCGAGATCTGGTCGTAGAAGGATTCTCCGCCCTTGTCGAAGCGGCGCAACCCCGCCGCCGTGGTCTCATCCATCACCGCGTCATCGATGACGGATTCCGCCAGGTCCGAGGCCACCTCCAAGAGCGTTAGCGCGCGTCGGGCATCGCCATCGGCCACGGCGACCAGGCGGTCCAGCGCCGGGGCGGTGATGGTCAATCCCCGTTCCCCGAGCCCTTGTTCCCGATCCGCCAGCGCCCGCCGCACCAGCTCTGCCAGATCCTCGGCGGTCAGGCTGCGCAGCACGTAGGTGCGAACCCGGGACAACAACGCGTTATTCAATTCGAAGGAGGGGTTTTCCGTGGTGGCGCCGATGAAGATCAGCGTCCCGTCCTCCACGAAGGGCAGAAAGGCATCCTGCTGGCTCTTGTTGAAGCGGTGCGCCTCATCCACGAACAGCACCGTGGCTCGGCCCTGCCCCTGGGCCACCCGGGCCTGATCCACGGCGGCACGGATGTCCTTCACCCCGCTCATCACCGCGGACAGCGTGAGGAACTGCGCGCCGCTGGCCTGGGCCACCAGCCGGGCCAGCGTGGTCTTGCCGGTGCCGGGAGGCCCCCAGAGAACCATGGAATGGGGATGCCCCGCTTCGATGCTGCGCCGCAAAGCCTTTCCCGGCCCGAGAATGTGGGCCTGACCGACGAAGTCGTCCAGCCGCGTCGGCCGCATGCGATCCGCCAGCGGCCGGGTCACGGTGGCCGGATCCATCAATCCCATTCCCCCGTGTCCCCGATCACATCCACGCCTTCAGGAATTCGGAAGTGGAACCGGTCCCGCGGGAAGCCCACGTTCTGCCGCAGGTCCTCGAGCTGGAGTTCGTTGATCTGCCCCAGCCCGTCCTCCACCAGCACCCGCCTGGGCAGGCCGTCCTCCATCTGCAGCCGGATACCGCTGACCTCCCACCCTTCCTCACGGGGTTCAAGCTGAATCCAGCCATCCTCCACCCGGAGCCGGAAATGCTCCTCCAGCGCCGTGAACTCGCCGCTCAGCATCAATGCCGGACCACTGCCCAGCACGTCGTCCAGCGGACGCACGCTGATCTGCTCCAGGTCACGGTCGTAGACCCAGAGCCGCTCGCCATCGGCGACCAGATCCTGCTCGAACGGTTCTTCATAGTGCCAGTGGAACCGGTTGGGGCGCTGCAAGGCGAGACTGCCCTCGCTGCGCTCCAGCAGGCGGCCGTCCTCATCCCGGGTTTCCTGGATGAAACGCCCTTCCAGGCTGCTGACGCTGAAGAAATAGTGTTCCAGCTCCTGCAGGGGATCAGACTGCGCGGGAAATGGAAGCAGGAGTGCCGCGATGAGCAGCGTGACGCATCGGGTCATGGGGTTTCCTCGCATGTTCGCCGGACCTTGGGAGGCGCTGATCGATTCCCTTGATCATGGACCGGTGAGCCATCCGCCGGTTCCGTTCAGTCCTTGGGCGGAGGCGGCGCCAGCACGTCCCGGCTGCCGTTGGGCTGCAACGGGCCCACGACGCCGGCCGCCTCCATTTCCTCCACCAGGCGCGCCGCCCGGTTGTAACCGATCTTGAGCCGGCGCTGCACGCCGGAGATGGAGGCGCGGCGGGTTTCGGTCACCACCCGCACCGCCTGGTCGTACAGCGGATCGGATTCCCCGCCGGCGTCCGGATTCTCGCCCGGCATCCCGGGCAGGGGCAGGCTTTCCGCCGTTTCCTCCAGCACACCATCGATATAGCGCGGCTCCCCCTGCTCCTTCAGAAAGGCCACCACCCGGTGGACGTCGTTGTCGGACACAAAGGCGCCATGCACACGCTGGGGCATGCCGCTGCCGGGGGGCAGGTACAGCATATCCCCGTGCCCCAGCAGCGACTCCGCGCCCTGCTGGTCCAGGATGGTGCGGGAATCCACCTTGGATGACACCTGGAAGGCGATGCGCGTCGGAATATTGGCCTTGATCAAGCCGGTGATCACATCCACGGACGGACGCTGGGTGGCCAGGATCAGGTGGATGCCGGCGGCCCGGGCCTTCTGGGCCAGCCGCGCGATCAGCTCCTCGACCTTCTTGCCGACAATCATCATCATGTCGGCGAATTCGTCCACCACCACCACAATGTAGGGCAAGGTCTCCAGCTCCGGCGGTTCCGCGTCCGGGTCCAGCTCGGATGGACGCCACAGGGGATCCTTCAGCGGTTCACCGGCCTTGAGCGCATCCCGCACCTTGCGGTTGTAGCCGGCAATGTTGCGCACCCCCAGGGCCGCCATGAGCCGGTAGCGACGTTCCATTTCGCCCACCGACCAACGCAAGGCGTTAGCCGCCTCCTTCATGTCGGTGACCACCGGGGCCAGCAGATGCGGAATGCCATCGTAGATGGACAGCTCCAGCATCTTGGGATCGATCATGATGACCCGGACGTCTTCCGGGCTGTTCTTGTAGAGCAGACTGAGGATCATGGCGTTGACCCCCACCGATTTCCCCGAACCGGTGGTACCGGCCACCAGCAGGTGAGGCATTTTCGCCAGATCCACCACAGTGGGCGCCCCGGCAATGTCCTTACCCAGCGCCATGGACAGCGGTGATCCCGCCTTCTCCCAGGCCTCGGAACGAATGATTTCGCTGAAGGCGATCAGTTGCCGGTTCTCATTGGGTATCTCCAGCCCGATCACCGATTTGCCGGGAATCACCTCCACCACGCGAACGCTGATCACGGACAGGGCCCGGGCCAGATCCTTGGCCAGATTGCTGATCTGGCTGACCTTGACGCCGGGCGCCGGCTGCGCCTCGAACCGGGTGATCACCGGGCCCGGCTGGACAGCAACCACCTGGATCTCCACGCCGAAATCCGCCAGTTTCAGCTCCAACTGGCGGGACATCGCCTCCAGGGCGTCGCGGGAGTAACCGGATGTCTGTTCCGGGGGGGGATCCAGCAGACTCACGGGGGGCAGGCCATCCGGGGTACGGACCTCCCCCTTGAACAGCGGGATCTGCCGCTCCTTGACCACCCGCTTGCCGGTTTTCGGTGCCGATAGCGTGGGTTCGATCTGGGGCGGTTTGCGGTCCCGCTGCTTCTGCTTGTCCCGGGCCAGGGCCTCGGCCCGGGCGCGGCGGGCCCTGCGGCCTTCCAGCAGGTCCCGCACCCGCCCGAGCTGATTCCCCATCCAGGCCAGACCCTGCAGGGTCAGCCGCCCGGTCAGATCCATCAGCGAGAGCCAGGACATGCCGGTGAAGACCGTGACACTGGCCAGAAACAGGGCCAGCAGGAGCAAGGTGGCGCCGAGAAAGCTGAACACATGCCCCAGGAAGCCACCGACGATATCACCGAGGATACCGCCCGCATGAAGCGGCACGGTCTGGGGAATGGCGTCCACGTGCAGGGCCGCCAGTCCGGCGCCGGAAAGCAGCGTGAACACGAACCCCAGGCCGCGGAAGGCAAACACCCCCCAGTGGAAATGGCCGTCCAGCCGATGCCAGCGCCAGGCCAGCCAGCCGGAAAACGCCACCATCACCGGGAACAGGTAGGCCATGTAGCCGAACAGATAGAGCAGCAGGTCGGACAGCCAGGCGCCGGCCACCCCCCCCAGGTTCTGCACCGGGTGACCGCTGCCGCTGTAGCTCCAGCCCGGATCGTTGGGGTGGTAACTCACCAGCGCTGCCAGCAGATAGATCGCCAGGGCCAGCAGCAGAAACAGCAGGCCTTCCCGCAGGCCACGGCTGACATGATGCCCGAGGAGAGATGGCAGTTTGTTGTCCGATTGGGTTTTCGCCACGCCTGGCCCGACCTTCACACCTGAGATGAAATTAAAGCGGCAAGTTACTATTTTGGCAGAAAAATGCAAATCACACACGTCGCAGTTCAGCGACAGGGCCATCCCGTCCGGAAGACGCGGCGGCGTCAGCAATGTACCACGATGCCCCCGCCGGAGCGCACCCCTCCGAAACTTCCGGACCGGCGGAAGAGTCACTGTTTTCATCCGGACGCGGAATCCGCATGCCCCGCCCGCGACGGGCGCACCGGGTGAAGGGGCTTGCACCCGCGGACCGACGCCGGACAGGATTGACCAAGTATGAGATGATTTCTCCATGCGCGTACGCACCCTCTCCGGCCTGAACGCCATTCCACCAGCGCGCTGGGACGCCCTGACGGGCACGGACAACCCGTTTCTGTCCCATGCCTTCCTGTCGGCGCTGGAGCGGCATCAGGTGGTGATTCCCGCAAACGGCTGGCAGCCCATGCACCTGGTGCTGGAATCGGATCGGGGAGAACTGCTTGCGGCCATGCCGGCCTATCTCAAAGGACACTCCTGGGGCGAGTTCGTGTTCGACTGGGCCTGGGCCGACGCCTACGCCAGGAGCGGGCTGGACTACTACCCGAAACTTGTACTGGCGGTTCCGTTCAGTCCGGTGACCGGTCCGCGCCTGCTCCACGCGCCGGGCCAGCGCTTGCGGGACCTGGTGCCACTGTTCACCACTGCGGTACGGGAACTCTGCCAACGCCAGGGCTGGTCTTCCGCTCATTGCCTGTTCCCGCGCCCGGACGAGGTCGGGGAGTTCCAGCAGGCCGGCTGGCTGCTCCGGCAGGGCGTGCAGTTTCACTGGCATAACCGGGGTTACGACAGTTTCGCCGACTTCCTGGCCACCCTGAACTCGAAAAAGCGGAAGAACATCCGCCGGGAGCGCCGGCAGGCTTCCGACACCGGGCTGTCCTTCCGCATGGTTCCCGGCAACGCCGTCCCGGACACGCACTGGGGAGCTTTCCACCGGCTTTACGAGAAGACCTTTCTCGAGCACGGCAATCTGGGGCTCCTCCCCGCGCCGTTCTTCCGCGACATCGGCACCCTGCTGGGCCCCCGGGTACAGCTTGGCCAGGTGCTGGATGGCGACAGACTGGTGGCAGGCGCCCTGTTCCTCCGCAGCCGGACTGTCCTGTACGGCCGCTACTGGGGTTGCCAACGGGAACTGGACGGGGTTCACTTCGAAACCTGCTACTACCAGGGGATCGAACACTGTATCCGGGAAGGGATCCAGCGATTCGAGCCCGGCGCACAGGGCGAACACAAGATCGCCCGGGGTTTCCTGCCCACACGCACCTGGTCGGCTCACTGGATCGTTGACCCGGGCTTCCGGCACGCCATCGCGGATTTCCTGGACCGGGAAACGCCGATGGTGCAACGCTACCATCTGGAAATGACCGGTCACAGCCCTTATAAAGAGCACACAGCGGCTTCGTCAGAGACGTAAGACCATGCGTCAGCAACGGCTTTTCTGGTTGAGCAACGACGATCGCCTGCATTTTCCGCCGGTGGAAACCGCCCTCACGCAACCCAACGGGCTGGTTGCCGTGGGCGGGGACCTCTCCCCCGAGCGTCTGGTCAATGCCTACCGCCAGGGGATCTTTCCCTGGTTCGAGGAGGACCAGCCCATCCTCTGGTGGTCACCGGACCCGCGGGCGGTCCTGTATCCGGACAAGCTGCGGGTCAGCCGCAGCCTGGCCAAACGCATCCGCAACGCCGGCTTCCGGGTCACCATGGACCGTGCCTTCCGTGCGGTGATGGAGGCCTGCGCGGCACCGCGGCGTCAGAGTGCCGGCACCTGGATCACCACCGGCATGCTGGACGCCTACACCCGCCTGCATCAGCAGGGCCTTGCCCACTCGGTGGAAGTCTGGGACGGGGACGAACTGGTGGGCGGACTCTACGGCGTGGGCCTGGGTGCCGCGTTTTTCGGCGAATCCATGTTCAGCCGCCGCACGGATGCCTCCAAGGTGGCACTGGTCTGGCTGGTGCGCCATCTCCAGACCGAAGGGGCGCGTTTCATCGATTGTCAGGTGAGTTCGTCCCACCTGGCGACGCTGGGTGCCGTCGATATCCCTCGCGCACGCTTCATCCGGGAGCTGGATGCTGCGCTGCAGCAGCGCCCGGACGGGATGGGCTGGACCTTCGATGACGGCTTTCATCCGCTGCGGGCCGCAGAACAGGAGTCACGGGCATGACCATCCCGGGACCCGCGCAGCGGCGTCGACTGCTCTTGTACGCCACCGGGGAGCATAGCTGTTCCTATCTGGATGACCGCCTGGCCCGCACCGCCTTCGTTGATCCGGAGTACCCCCTGGACAACGAGACCTATGCAATGCTGCTGCGCCAGGGCATGCGCCGCAGCGGGGAATTCGTCTACCAGCCGTCGTGCCCGGGCTGCGCCGCCTGCCTGTCCCTGCGCATACCCGTCACCGGATTCCGGCCCAACCGTAGCCAGCGCCGCTGCTGGAAGCGCAATCAGGACCTGCAGGTGGTGCCGCGCCCCCCCGTTTTCGACAAGGCGCATTTCGCCCTCTACCACCGCTATCTGGCCCATCGCCACCCTGGCAGCGGCATGGATGACCCCCAGCCCGAGCGCTTTATGGAGTTTCTCACCGCGGGTTGGGCGAAGACCGTGTTCTACGAGTTCCGTGACGGGCCCGGCCGGCTGGGGGGGGCCGTGGCGGATAGGGTGTCACCCCGGGTGGGGGCGGGGTACACGTTGTTAAGGCCGGGCCCCCCAGAGCGTGGCCTGGGCACGCTGTCCATCCTCTGGCAGGTCCGGGAAGCCGAACGCCTGGGTCTTCCCCATGTCTATCTGGGCTACTGGATCGCCGAGGCCCCGACCATGCGCTACAAGACCCGGTTCCGTCCTGCGGAGGTCTACAGCGGCGGGCGGTGGACACCCTTGGATGCCGGCGGAACGGATTGAGTCCGGCACGGAATGCCCGCACGCGACGCCGTGTGGCGGTGCCGCATGAATCTGGTAGACTCTTGGATTTTCGCTGGTCGGGCCCCATATTTCCGGACCGGCAAACGCAGGCAACAGAGGAGTGGCGAATGGCTCGTGAAGACCATATCAAGATGCAGGGCAAGGTCATTGAAACCCTGCCCAACACGATGTTCAGGGTGGAGCTGGAGAACGGCCACGTCGTGACGGCACACATCTCCGGCAAGATGCGCAAGCACTATATCCGCATTCTCACCGGCGATACCGTCACGGTTGAACTGACCCCCTACGACCTGACCAAGGGTCGCATCACCTACCGCGCCCGCTGAACCCGAATTTCCGGTAACCCCTGGATTACAGCTGACGCCGCCCCGGTCCGGCCACGCATGGAAACACCCGTCCCAGCGGACCGGAACGGGTGTTCATCACGGGTGCTCGACGGCGGCCTTCCCTGCCTAAGCGCTGAACGCCATTGGGACAAGGCGGGTGCTCCGGACTCAACCTAATGCAGCGCTTCTTCCGGTTCCCGACTGAACTGGAATTCCAGTCCGTCGCTGCCGGCACGGACAATGACCTCGCCGCCACCGGCCAGGCGCCCGAACAGCAGTTCCTCGGCCAGGGGCTTGCGGATCCGTTCCTGAATCAGACGCGCCATGGGGCGTGCGCCCATCTTCGGATCGTAGCCGTGCTCCGCCAGCCACTCCCGGGCACCCTCGTCGACCTTGAGATCAACCTGCTTCTGGGCCAACTGCAGGCTGAGCTCTTCGACGAACTTGTCCACCACCCGGCGAACGATATCCGGCTCCAGGCCGTTGAACTGGATGATGGCATCCAGCCGGTTGCGGAACTCGGGGCTGAACCCCTTGCGGATGGCCTCTACGCCATCAGAGCTGTGATCCTGCCGCATGAAACCGATGGACGGCCGGCTCATGTCCTCCGCCCCGGCATTGGTCGTCATTACCAGGATCACATTGCGGAAATCCGCCTTGCGGCCGTTGTTGTCCGTCAGTGTCCCGTGATCCATCACCTGAAGCAGCAGGTTGAACACATCCGGGTGTGCTTTCTCGATCTCGTCCAGCAGCACCACCGAGTACGGATGCTTGATCACTTCTTCCGTCAGCAGGCCGCCCTGGTCAAAGCCCACGTAGCCGGGGGGCGCACCGATCAGACGGGAGACAGTGTGCCGCTCCATGTACTCGGACATGTCGAAGCGGATCAACTCCACCCCCAGCAGGCTGGCCAGTTGCCGGGTGACCTCGGTCTTCCCCACGCCGGTGGGTCCGGCGAACAGGAAACACCCGGTGGGCTTCTCCGGTGCGGCCAGGCCGGCGCGGGACATCTTGATGGTGGAGGCCAGCGCCCCGATGGCCTGATCCTGACCGTAGATCAGCGCCTTGAGATCCCGCTCCAGGGTCTCCAGCACCTTCATGTCCGAACTGGACACGCGCCGGGGCGGGATCCGCGCCATGCTGGCCACCACGGCCTCGATATCCGCGACCCCGATGGACTTCTTCTGCCGGGACGGGGGTAACAGGTTAAGCCGGGCACCCGCCTCGTCGATCACGTCGATGGCCTTGTCCGGCAGCCGCCGGTCGGTGATGTGTTTTCCGGCCAGTTCCGCCGCCGCGCGCAAGGCCGGATCGGTGTATTTCACCCGATGGTGGTCCTCGAACCGGCTCTTCAACCCCCTCAGGATCCGGTACGTGTCCGCAACGCTGGGTTCCGGCACGTCGATCTTCTGGAATCGCCGCGCAAGTGCCCGGTCCTTCTCGAAGATACCCCGGTACTCCTGATAGGTGGTGGAGCCAATGCACTTCAGCTCGCCACTGGCAAGCGCCGGCTTGAGCAGGTTGCTGGCATCCATGACGCCGCCTGAGGCCGCGCCGGCGCCGATAATGGTGTGAATCTCGTCGATGAAGAGAATGGCGCCGGCCACCTTCCGCAGCTGGTGCAACAGACTCTTCAGCCGTTTCTCGAAATCCCCGCGGTACTTGGTGCCCGCCACCAGCGCGCCCATATCCAGCGAGTAGATCACGGACCTGCTGAGCACGTCGGGCACCTCACCCTCGACGATCAGCTTGGCCAGCCCTTCCGCAATGGCAGTCTTCCCCACCCCGGCCTCGCCGACGAACAGCGGATTGTTCTTGCGCCGGCGGCACAGCACCTGGATGGTCCGCTCCACCTCCGGCTGCCGGCCGATCAGCGGGTCGATCTGCCCTTTCCGGGCACGTTCGTTCAGGTTCACCGCAAAGTTTTCCAGCGGGGACTTGCTGCTGTTCTCCCCGGCCTCTTCCTCGCTGTCCACAGAGCCCGGCTGCGACTGCCCCGGCACATCCTCGTCGGACACCTTGGAAATGCCGTGGGAGACGTAGTTCACCACATCCAGCCGGGTCACGCTCTGCTTGTGGAGGAAGTACACCGACTGGGATTCCTGCTCACTGAAGATGGCCACCAGCACGTTGGCCCCGGTGACCTCCTTGATGCCCGCCGACTGCACATGCAGGATCGCCCGCTGCAGCACCCGCTGGAACCCCAGGGTGGGCTGCGTCTCGCGGCTGTCGTTGGGCGGCAGCAGCGGGGTGGTCTCCTCCAGAAAGGTCTCCAGATCCCGCTTTAGCTGCGCCAGGTCCGTACCGCAGGCCTTGAGCACATTCGCCGCGGTGGGGTTATCGGTGAGCGCCAGCAGCAGGTGCTCGACGGTGAGGAACTCATGACGCTTCTCTCTCGCCTCCTTGAAGGCCAGATTCAGCGTGAACTCCAGCTCTTTGCTCAGCATGTGTGTTCCCCTCACCCTGTATCGCTCCGGCCGACGATGCCCGGCCGTTCATGTATCCATCGGACCCGCGGGAACCGCATCGGTTCCCTCGCTCCCACGCGGGGCTCCGGCTCGAATCCGTCAGGCTTCCTCCATGGTACACAGCAGTGGATGCTGATGCTGCCGGGAATAATCGTTCACCTGCTCCACCTTGGTTTCCGCCACATCCCGGGAGAACACACCACAAACCCCGTGCCCCCGTGTATGCACATGCAGCATGATCTGGGTGGCGCGGGACCGGTCCATG
Source organism: Ectothiorhodospiraceae bacterium (assembly GCA_020831885.1). Taxonomy (GTDB): domain Bacteria; phylum Pseudomonadota; class Gammaproteobacteria; order Nitrococcales; family Aquisalimonadaceae; genus LSCE01. The sequence continues at coordinate 58,555 of JAFIFU010000006.1, read as the reverse complement.
CCGAAAAAGGTCTGCAACACCTCCACCACGAACTCCATCGGGGTGTAGTCGTCATTCAGCAGGATGACCTTGTACAGCGGCGGGCGTTTCAGCCTGGGCTTCGCCTCCTCCACCGCCAGGCCGTCGTCACGCCGCGGATTTCCCTCATCACTCATGACTGTCCCATCGATCTGTCCCATGCCGCCACCCTTGCCCGTACCCGATTCCGGGAGCAGGCAGCATACGGCATCTATCCCACAATTCTAGAAACTGGAGCAGGCAAGTGACAACAAGGCCCGGTCACGGACCTGCCCGCCGCCGGAAATCCCGCCGGGGCATCCGTCGGCGCCGGCCAAGGCGGAGATCAGTGTTTCCCTGGCGCCCGAGGCGGGTACAATACGCCCTGCTCCGATACACAGCACGCTTGCGAGGAAACCTATGCAGCAGGCAGAACGTGGCCTTTTCGACCTCCGTCGGGGCCACACCGTCTACCTCGAGGAGAATGGCCAGGCCCTGCTGACCGTCCCCGTCGAGACCATGTCCGCCGGCCATCTGTCCGAACTCCCGGAACTGGCCGGGACACGGGCGCGGCTGCTCATCACCGCGGAGCGTGCACGGGCCCTGGGGCTGGACAACCCGCAGGACACGGCACTGTCCATCCAGTTGCCGCGGGATGCCACGGTTTCCGACCTGCTCTCCTTTTGCGCGGCGCCGCTGTCGGTGCTGGATACGGATTCCGTGCGTCGCGCAAGCCGTCCGGCAACGCCGCTGGAGGACGCGGCCCTGGCGCTGGCGAAGGCCGGCCGCCTGCTGCCGGCCATGCTGAGCGTTACCATCGCCGCCCGGCCTGGGGAGCGGCTGCAGACTCAGTTGGATGACCACACCCTGCTGCGGGTTCCGGCGGGTCAGGCCCGGGAACTCGCGCGGCTGCGCGAACACCGGCTTAAGCGCATCAGCGAGGCGCCGGTGCCGCTGGAGGATGCGGAGCAGACCCGGTTCGTCCTGTTCCGGGAGTCCAGCGGGGTCCTGGAACACGTAGCCGTTATCATCGGCAATCCCGGCCAGTGGCCGGACCCGGTCCCGGTGCGCGTTCACTCCGCCTGCCTGACCGGGGACCTGTTCGGCAGCCTGCGCTGCGACTGTGGCGAGCAACTGCGCAACGGCGTCCGCGCCATCCGCGAGCATGGCGGCGGTGTGTTGCTGTACCTGAGCCAGGAAGGACGCGGGATCGGACTGGCGAACAAGCTCCGCGCCTATACCATCCAGGACCACGGTGTGGACACCGTGGATGCGGACGGCATTCTCGGGTTCACCGGTGACGGGCGACGCTACGAGGCCGCCGTGGACATGCTGCGCCAACTCCGGGTGCAACGGGTTCTGCTGTTCACCAACAACCCGGACAAGGTGGCGGCACTGACCAACGGCGGTGTGACGGTGGTGGAACGACGGCCACTGCACGGCAGCGTCACGCCCCACAACCGGCGTTACCTGCATACCAAGGCGCGCAAGGCGGGACATATGCTCGACGAACTGCTGCAGGACGGTGATGTGGCGGGCAAACACTGAACCATGTGGCCACGCACACAGATCTGATGGATCACGGCATGGATGAGAAGAACGGCCAGCGCCTGTACTACCGGAACAACCGCATCAAGCAGTTGCGCGCCTTCTGCTTCACCGCCCAGGCAGGAAGCATTTCCCGTGCCGCGGAGCGACTGGGCCTGAGCCAGCCCTCCGTATCCCTTCAGATCCAGGCCCTGGAACGGGAAATGGAGATCACGGTGTTCGAGCGTCGCGGCCCCCGGATCACACTGACGCCGGACGGAAAGACGCTGTACGAGCTCGCCCTGCCGCTGGTGGAGGGAATCGATGCGCTGCCCGCCCGTTTCGCGGCCCGCAGCCAGTCCCTGGACAGCGGGCGGCTGGACATCGCCGCGGGAGAATCCAGCACCCTCTACCTGATCCCCGATCTGCTCAAGCACTTCATGGCGGCATACCCCGGCAGCCCGGTGAAACTACACAACCTGATCGGTGCAGAGATGCTCCAGGCGCTGCGTCATGACGAGGTGGATTTCGCCATCGGCTCCATGCTGGACCTGCCGGACGACATCAACTACCGGCCGGTCTACTCCTTCGCCACCTCCCTGATCACGCCGCCGGATCACCCGCTGGCGCAACGCAGCGAGATCACCCTGGAGGATCTCGCCTGCGAGGCCCTGATCCTGCCACCGCGCCACCTGACCACCTGGCGCCTGGTCAACCTGGTGCTGCAGCAGCACAACATCCCCTACCAGGTACGCCTGGAGGTGGGCGGCTGGGAAATCATGAAGGCCTATGTGGAGCGCGGCTTCGGTATCGGCATCGCCAGCGACATCTGTCTCACCGGCCGGGAACGGCTTGCGGTGCGGCCGCTGCCGGATGTCTTCCCACGACGTACCTACGGCGTGATGTGGCGCAGCGGCAAGTTTCTCTCGCCCCAGGCGCGGCGGTTCATCGAACAGATGGATCCGAACTTCTTCACCGCCGGTCACGAACCGCCCGTGGACGGCAGCGGGGAACCCCAGGGTAACCGGGTCTTCGTCGCCGCCAACGGTCGCCGCCCGTCGCCTCCGGCGGACGACACCCGGAACAGGTGAATGGCCGAGCAGGAACCACAGATCGCGGAATCCCGCATCCCGGCAGTCGACAGATACCCCGTACCCGTTTAGGCTTGGCGCTCATGGTCTGGAAACCCCACGTCACCGTCGCATCCGTCATTGAGCTGGACGGCCGTTTTCTCATGGTGGAGGAGCGTTCGGGCGGACAACTGGTCCTGAACCAGCCCGCCGGACATCTGGAGCCCGGGGAATCGCTGGTGGACGCCGCGGTGCGCGAGACCCGGGAGGAAACCGCCTGGACCTTCCGCCCGGAGTTCGTGGTAGGCGTGTACCGTTGGTACCATGCCGCCAAACGCTCCACTTTTCTGCGCGTGTGTTTTGCCGGCACGGCCCTCAGCCACGACCCCATCCAGGCACTGGACGAGGGCATTGTCCGCGCGCTCTGGCTCTCGCTGGACGAGATCCGGGATGCCACACAGCGATTGCGCAGCCCCATGGTGTTGCGCAATATCGAGGATTATCTGGCCGGCCACCGCTATCCTGTGGACCTGGTGCAGGACATCAGCGATGGACCCGCCTGACACAGTGTTTCAGGGCATGACAATCAAACCCGATGGAAAAATCATTGTGGGCATTTCGGGCGGCGTGGATTCGTCCGTGGCCGCCCTGTTGTTGCTGGAACAGGGGTACCGGGTGGAAGGTCTGTTCATGCGCAACTGGGAAGATGACAACACCGAGACCCACTGCCCGGCAGAACAGGACCTGGCCGATGCCAAGCAGGTCTGCAGTGAACTGGGCATTCCCCTGCATCAGGTGAGCTTCGCCGCCGAGTACCGGCGACAGGTGTTCGATCACTGTCTGCACGAGTTCGAAGCCGGCCGCACGCCGAACCCGGACGTGCTCTGCAACCGGGAGATCAAGTTCAAGGCATTCCTGCGTCACGCCCTGCGTCTGGGGGCCGACGCCGTGGCCACCGGCCACTATGCCCGCACCGGGGTGGACAGGCAGGGCCGTGCCACCCTGCTCCGCGGTGTGGACCGCAACAAGGACCAGAGTTATTTCCTTTACATGGTCCCCCACCAGGCCCTGGCGCGGACGCTGTTCCCGCTGGGCACCCTGCGGAAGCCGGAAGTGCGCCGCATTGCCGAAGCCGCCGGTTTTGACAATTTCGAGAAGAAGGACAGCACCGGAATCTGCTTCATCGGTGAACGGGACTTCCGCGAATTCCTCGCCCGCTATATCCGGCGCGAGCCGGGCCCGATCGTCACCATGGAAGGAAAGCGCATCGGCGAGCACCAGGGCCTGAGCTTCTACACGCTGGGACAGCGCCAGGGGCTGGGGATCGGCGGCGTACCCGGGCATACCGGCCCCTGGTTCGTGGCGGCCAAGCGTCTGCAGGACAATGCCCTGGTGGTGGCCGAGGGGGCGGACCACCCGAGTCTGCTCAGTGCCGGCCTGTTCGCCGATCAGCCCCACTGGGTGGCCGGGGAACCGCCGGCCGCCGCTTTCGACTGCGTTGCCAAGACCCGCTACCGCCAGGCGGATCAGCCATGCCGGGTGGAGCTGGATGACGAGGGCAACTGCCGGGTGCGTTTCCGGGAGCCCCAGCGGGCGGTGACCCCGGGGCAGTCCATTGTCTTCTACCAGGGGGAGCGCTGCCTGGGTGGCGCCATCATCCAGCAGCGCTCCGCCCTGGACCGAACGGACGTGGCGGCATGAGCGGGGTATCCCGGATCGAATCCCAGACGCTGGCGCTGGCCGCCCTGTTCCAGGCCCTGCGGGAGGTCAAGCACGTGGCCCACAGCGGGCGGGCGGAGCAGGATGTGGTGGTCACCTGTATTACCGGCCTGCTGCGTCCCTACGACGGCGACGTGGCCCACGCCTACGGCGGCGCCGCGGCGCTGCTCCCGGGGCTGCACCAGTTGCACCGTCAGCTAAGTCAGCCGGCAGACATGGAGCTGACCCGCTATGCCGTGGTCATCTTCCACCTGGAGCGCAAGCTGCTGCGCCAGAAAGCACTGCTGGACACCCTGGGGCGCGGGCTGGGTCAGGCCAGGGCCCAGGCGGAGTATTTCCATATCGCCCACGAGAACGTCCTCGGCCGCCTGGCCGACCTCTACAGCGAAACCGTCAGCACGCTGAAGCCGCGGATCATGGTTCAGGGGCAGCGGGAGTGGCTGGATGACAGCCGCAACGCCAATCTGATCCGCGCCCTGCTGCTGGCCGCAGTCCGGGCCGCCACACTCTGGCGCAGTTCCGGCGGCAGCCGGTTCCGCCTGATCTTTCATCGCAATCGCCTGCTCCAGACCACCCACGAACTCATCAACCGGCTGGAGACCGCCGCCTGAGGTCATGCCCGCCTCCGGTGCCGCCACGGTTCCGCAAAGGCACCCACTTTCGTGTATGATTGGGCGCGCCGTAGGGGCGCGTCCGCGCTGGCCACTCACTGGTGCGGCCCCGGGGACTACCAAGCCTGATGACTGGGAGGAATGATGAATAACAGTTTTAGCACGCGCTCGACGCTGGACGTCGGCGGAAAGTCCTACGAGATCTTCCAGCTGACCGCCCTGAAGGACACGTACAATCTGGACCGCCTGCCTTTCTCCCTCAAGGTGCTGCTCGAGAACCTGCTGCGCACCGAGGATGGCGTGAGTGTCTCCAAGGAAAGCATCGAAGCCCTCCTGAACTGGGATCCCAAGGCCGAGCCCAGCAGCGAAATCGCCTTTACTCCCGCCCGCGTGGTCATGCAGGACTTCACCGGCGTGCCCGCCGTGGTGGATCTGGCCGCCATGCGTGACGCCATGCAGGCCCTGGGCGGTGATCCGGCCCGGATCAACCCGCTATCCCCGGCGGATCTGGTTATCGACCACTCCGTGATGATCGACCACTTCGGCAGCGCTGATGCGCTGGACCTGAACACGAAGCTGGAATACCACCGTAACAAAGAGCGCTACACCTTCCTGCGTTGGGGCCAGAACGCCTTCTCAAATTTCCGGGTCGTCCCCCCGGGCACCGGCATCGTCCACCAGGTCAACCTGGAATACCTGGCGGACGTGGTGTTCAGCCGCGAGGTGGACGGAAAGACCCAGGCCTATTGGGATACCCTGGTGGGCACGGACTCCCACACCACCATGATCAACGGTCTTGGCGTGCTGGGCTGGGGTGTCGGCGGTATCGAGGCCGAGGCCGCCATGCTGGGTCAGCCCATCTCCATGCTGATTCCCCAGGTCATCGGCTTCAAGCTGGTCGGCCAGCTTCCGGAGGGCGCCACCGCCACCGACCTGGTGCTCACCGTGACCCAGATGCTGCGTCAACGGGGCGTGGTGGGCAAATTCGTGGAGTTCTTCGGTGACGGCCTGTCCAACATGCCCCTGGCCGACCGGGCCACCATCGCCAACATGGCACCGGAATACGGCGCCACCTGCGGCATCTTCCCCATCGACAGCGAAACCATCCGTTATCTGGAACTGTCCGGCCGCAACGAGCAGACCATCGCGCTGGTGGAGGCTTATGCCAAGGCTCAGGGCATGTGGCGGGAGGACGGCGGCCCCGAGGCGGAATACACCGACGTGCTGGAACTGGACATGAGCACCGTCGAGCCGAGCCTGGCCGGTCCGAAGCGGCCCCAGGATCGCGTTGCCCTGAAGAACGCCAAGCAGACCTTCGCCAGCAACCTGCAGGCGCACCTGGAAGAGCACGCCACCGCCGAGGAAGAGCGCTTCCTGAACGAAGGCGGTGACACGGCCGTCGGCGGCCAGATCGACCACGAGCAGGGTGCGGTGGAAATCGAGCTGAACGGCAAGAAGGAACTGCTGATGCACGGCGCCGTGGTGATCGCCGCCATCACCAGTTGCACCAACACCTCCAACCCTGCGGTCCTGGTGGCCGCCGGCCTGGTTGCCAAGAAGGCCAACGAACTGGGTCTGAAGACCAAGCCCTGGGTGAAGACTTCGTTCGCCCCCGGCTCCCAGGTCGTACCCGCATATCTGCAAAAGGCGGGCCTGCAGGATCACCTGGACGCTCTGGGCTTCAACGTCGCCGGTTTCGGCTGCACCACCTGCATCGGCAACTCCGGTCCGCTGCCCGAGGCCGTGGGCCACGCCATCAAGGACGGCAATCTGATGGTGGCCTCCGTGCTGTCCGGCAACCGCAACTTCGAAGGCCGCGTGCACCCGGACGTGCGCACCAACTGGCTGGCCTCGCCGCCCCTGGTGGTGGCCTACGCCCTGGCCGGCAGCATGACCGTTGACGTGACCTCCGAACCCCTCGGTCAGGACAAGAACGGCAAGGACGTGTACCTCAAGGACATCTGGCCCAGCCAGAAGGAAGTGGCCGACGTGGTGGGCACCAGCATCAGCCGGCAGATGTTCCAGGAGCGTTACGCGGATGTGTTCGCCGGCGACAAGAGTTGGCAGTCCATCCAGGTCACCGAAGGTCAGAATTACGATTGGGCCCCCTCCACCTACATCGCGAACCCGCCCTACTTCCAGGACATGACCATGGAAGAGCCGGGGGTGCCGTCCATCGAGAACGCCCGCTGCCTTGTCAAAGTGGGAGATTCCATCACCACCGACCACATCTCCCCGGCCGGGGCCATCAAGCCGGACAGCCCGGCAGGCAAATACCTGCAGGAGAAGGGTGTGGAACCGAAGGAGTTCAACTCCTACGGCTCCCGTCGCGGCAACCATGAGGTGATGATGCGCGGCACCTTCGCCAACGTGCGCCTGAAAAACCTGATGGCACCGGGCACCGAGGGCGGCTGGACCACCCATGTACCCAGCGGTGACGTGATGAGCATTTTCGATGCCGCCATGAAGTACAAGGACGAAGGCACGCCCCTGGTGGTGCTGGCGGGCAAGGAATACGGCACTGGCTCCAGCCGCGACTGGGCAGCCAAGGGCACCAATCTGTTGGGCATCAAGGCCGTGATTGCCGAGAGCTTCGAGCGTATCCACCGCTCCAATCTGGTGGGCTTCGGCGTGCTGCCGCTGCAGTTCAAGGACGGTGACAGCGTGGACAGCCTGGCCCTCACCGGCAAGGAAACCTTCAGCTTCGGCTCCCTGGACGGTGAACCCAAGACCCTGAAGGTCACCGCCCGGGACGACAGCGGCAAGGAAACCACCTTCGAGGCCGTGGTCCGCATCGACACACCGAAGGAGTGGGAGTACTTCCGCAACGGCGGGATCCTGCACTACGTGCTCCGCAACCTGGCCAAGCAGTCCAAGGCTGCCTGAACCGGCATGCGGGGATAGCACACCAAAAGGCCGCCCCCCGGGCGGCCTTTTCGTTGGTTTTCCGTCCGGGGCCCCGCGCGCATGGCGACACGGGTCATCCGGAACATGACGCGATCCAGGAACGGGACGTACGCATGAAGCAACAGCACTTCGACACCGTTGTCATCGGCAGTGGCCCGGGCGGCGAAGGTGCGGCACTGAAACTGGCCAAGGCAGGTCAGCGGGTCGTCATCATCGAGAGCCACAGCGAGGTGGGAGGCGGCTGCACCCATTGGGGCACCATACCGTCCAAAGCCCTTCGTCACACCGTGCGCCGCATGATGGAATACAACAACAGCCCGTTATTCCGGGATGTGGGCGCGCCCAAACGGCTGTCCTTCCCCCGCATCCTGCGGGCTGCGGAGCGGGTGATCAGTCAACAGGTCACGCTGCGTAGCGGTTTCTACAGCCGTAACGAGGTGCCGGTGATCCAGGGGCGCGCCCGCTTTATCGACACGCATACCGTGGAGATCCTCAATGCGGGGGGCAAGAGCACCCGGATCACGGCGGATCATTTCGTCATCGCCACCGGATCCCGCCCCTATCACCCGGAGGACGTGGATTTCCAGCATCCACGCATCGTCGACAGCGACATGGTGCTGGATCTGGATCATACACCACGGAGCATCATCATTTACGGTGCGGGGGTGATCGGTTGTGAATACGCCTCCATCTTCCGGGGCCTGGGGCTCAAGGTGGATCTCATTGACACCCGTGAACGCCTGCTCACTTTTCTGGACGACGAGATCTCCGACGCCCTCAGCTATCACCTGCGGGAACTCGGGGTGCTGATCCGGCACCGGGAGACCTACAGCAAGGTGGAAGCCGGCGACGACAGCGTGACCATGTATATGGAATCCGGAAAGCGGCTGCGCGCGGATATGCTGCTCTGGGCCAACGGACGCACCGGCAACACCCAGGACATGGGGCTGGAGGACCTGGGTATCGTGCCCAACGGGCGCGGACAACTGGAAGTGAACGGCAGCTATCAGACCGCCCAGCCACACATCTATGCAGTAGGCGACGTGATCGGCTACCCGAGCCTGGCCAGCGCCGCCTACGATCAGGGACGTTTCGCCGCCACCCATCTGCTGGAAGGGAGTAGCGACTACGAATTGGTCCGGGACATCCCCACCGGTATCTACACCATCCCGGAAATCAGTTCCGTGGGCAAGACGGAGCGCGAGCTCACCGAGGCCAAGGTTCCTTACGAAGTGGGCCACTCCTTCTTCAAGGATCTGGCCCGGGCGCAGATCGCAAACCAGGGCGTGGGCATGCTGAAGCTGCTGTTCCATACAGAATCCCTGGAGATTCTGGGAATCCACTGTTTCGGAGACCAGGCGGCGGAGATTGTTCACATCGGTCAGGCGATCATGGCCCAGCCCGGTGAGGCCAATACGCTGATGTATTTCATCAATACCACATTCAACTACCCGACCATGGCGGAGGCCTACCGGGTGGCGGCACTGAATGGCTACAACCGGCTGAGCTGAGATGATGGATGGCAAGCCCGGAATCCCGGTGTCCCTGTTTTTCGACTACAACTGCCCCTGGTGTTATCTGGCCAGCGGGCGGCTGGGCCGCCTGCGGCGACACTATCACCTGGATGTGCTGTGGCGGTTCATCGAAACCCGGCCTTCGGTTCCCGCCGGTGGCGCGGAAGCGCCGCCGTCGCTGCGCCGGCCCGATCCGGCCTTGCGGCGGTTGCTGGAAGAGGAAAAATTACCCTGGCAGCCAGCCGGCATCGTTGCCAACACACGGCGCGCTATCCTGCTGGCCCAGACAACACTGCTTCAACAGCCGTCCCGTTTCATCGCGCTGCATGAACGGCTGTTCCTGGCCGGCTTCGCGGAAGGACGCAACATCGGCGACCCGGCCACACTGCGCGACCTGGCCGATGAGCTGGACCTGAACGCCCTGCTGCACACCGCCTGGGAAACACCCGCCGCCATGCAGGTGCTGCTTTCCCACGTGGAAGAGGCACAGCGCCTGGGATTGCAGGAAGTCCCCACCATCGTGGTTGCCGGCCGCGCCTTCGCCGGTGTCACCGCCGTGGACCTGCTGGAACAGGCGCTGATGCAGCATACCGGCTGTCCCTGAGGGACACCCGTATTCAGCCCTCAGACGCCCCTTCGCCACCACAGCCGGGCTGCCGCCGGGCCGGATCGAACCCCGGAATCAGCGCTTCGCTGATGCAGTCCATATACTCGTGGAATTCCGGGCCGGCGGGGATCAGTTCCGGGGCATCGCGCCGCAGTTGCAGCGTGCCCAGATACACGGAGTAGGACAGAACGGCCCGCTGCCGGGCGCCTTTCGGCGGCAAGCCCATGGCCTGGTAGTTCTCCTCCATGAAGACGATGCGCCGCTGGTTAACCCGCCGGACCACCTCGCTCACCATGGGGTCCCGGGCTGCCGCCGCGAAGGCCAGATACAACTGACTGGCCCGTTTGCTGCCGTCCACGCTTCGGAACAACCGGTCAATCCTGGTGGCGCCATCGGTCTCCACGGCGGCGCGGGCCAGGACTTCATCCGTCTGCTGTTGTTCCCAGCGCTGAAGGGCGGCGCGCAGCAAGGCCCGGCGGTTGCTGAAATGCCAGTAGAAACTGCCCTTGGTCACCCCCAGTTGACGGGCCAGGCGCTCCACCGCGACGGCATTCACGCCACCGTCGGCAATGGCTTCCAGAGCGGCATCGGCCCAGTCTTCAGCAGTGAGGGTCCTGCGATTGGTCTCAGCGTCCATAATTCTCTCTGCGCGGTGCGGTCAGGCCGGGTGGACCGCGCCGACAAGCTGCTCATCCTTTCGGAACGCATCCCCGGGCACCGGAAACGTCCGGCACCTGAAGGGGAATGGCGATTCCCGAAATCCCCCGGGCATTACGGGGGATCGCCCCCGGAACGCCCCATACTGTTGAGCGCAACCAGGGACGGCGCCGGAGCCACATGATCCGGCTCCGTCGACGGTCGGCCTTCCTCCAATGCCCGCCCCCTGCCCCGCCACCAGCGTTCCAGCCACAGCGGAACGGCAATGAACACGTCATAGGCACGAAGCAGGATGCGCCCGGTCACGGTGGCCGCCACTGCCACGGCGCGCCCCAGGAAATTGCCCAGGTAGAGCAGCGCCAGCATCACCATGGCCGTCGTCGGAGACAGCGTGGACCGCAACATGCTCAGTGGGACGGCAACAAGCGCCAGGAAAAAGGGAAACACCAAGAGCGCCAGCGCCAGCGCCGCATCGCCGAATACGCCCAGCAGCACCAGCTCTCCCACGTTGTCCAGCGACAGCAGCGGCGCAACGGCAAGCGTCTGCACGGCCAGCCAGTAGTAGCCGGCGGCGACCGCGCCGGCCGATACCAGCAACAGGCCGAATGCACCCCAGAAAAGCCCGCGCCGGGCCGGCTGTTCCAGATCCCCTAGCGCCGGTACCACGCGGGTGATGCGCTGACTGTCCAGCAGCAGCAGACCCAGCAGCAGTTGCAGCCCCACAAGCAGCGCCGCGATAACGGCCCAGGCGGGCAAGCCCGGCAGAACGGGGGCTGCCCCCATGACACTGCGGAGCGGATCCGAAACCAGACCCACGTAAACCGCGACCAGCATCACCGCCGGGATCAGCAGCAACACGCCGCCGGTGAACCGGGCCAGTACCGACGCCGCCAGGACGGCAAGCTGCCGGCGGCTGCTCTGGCGTAACCGCTGGTAGGACACCAGGCGCCGGCGGGTCAGGCGCAGCCCGAGATCAAGCCCGCCCAGCCTGGTATCCAGCGCCTCCAGCGCCCGCTGAACACGTCGCCAGCGCGGCATCATCCGGTAGAGGAGCAGATAGCGCCGATGATGCTGCCGGCGCTGCTGTTCGCGGGCGTCCGACCGGTATTGCGCCAGGGTGTCCCGGATATCCTCCAGGGTCCGGGCCACCGCACCGTCATGCTCCTCGCCCAGACCCGAGACCGCCTCCATGACCCGGCCCCAGTTCGGCGCCTCCGGCGGCGTCTCGGTGCTGCGCTGGAAATCCTCCTCCATGGCGGAAAGCTGCCAGCCCAGCCGTTGTCGCAGAATGGGCAGGGTGTCCAGCTCGCGCCGCACCCGTTCCTCCAGCCGATGATGGGCATCCCGCAGCCTCACGGCGGAGCGGTCCCGCGCCTGCCCCATGAGCAGATTCTCGCACCACCGTCCCAGCACCCGGCCGGAACGCGCGCAATACACGGACAGCATCCGCCCCAGCAGCCGGAGGGACTGGAACACCGTGCTGATCAGACCATGCACCGGACGGCGCGCGAAATAGCCGAACAGCATGCCCAGGGGCAGCCAGACCAGGATCACGAGCCAGGGGTTCCAGGCCAGCGTCAGGTGCTCGGCATTCGGCATTGTTATCTCCTCCGTGCGGCCAGCCACCGGTTCCGTCGCCGAGAACCGCGCCGGGCGGGCGTGTCTTGCCCATTATGCCCGTCACCGCTGAACAGAGGCAAAGCGGCCCACCCGGGTCATCCGGTTGTCATGGATAGACGGTAGACTGTCACGAGTATGACACGAGACCATCGGAGCACCGATGAAGGAACCGGATTTCCGCCGCCCCGAGCTCTATCTGAACCGGCAGTTGAGCCTGCTGGAATTCAATGCCCGGGTACTGGAACAGGCCCGCGACCCCCGAGTGCCGTTGCTGGAACGGCTGCGTTTCCTGTGCATCTCCAGCACCAATCTGGACGAGTTCTTCGAAATCCGCGTTTCAGGCCTGAAACAGGCCGCGGAAATGGGATCCACCCATGTGGGCGCGGACAACCGGACCCCGCAGGAGGTGCTGCGCCTGGTCAGCCAGAGGGCCCACCGGCTGGTGGAGGAGCAGTACCGCGTTCTCAACGACGTCCTGATACCGGAACTGGCGGACGAAGACATCCGGTTCATCCGCCGCACCCGCTGGAATGCCACCCAACGTACCTGGGTCAGGGAATACTTCGAAGATGCACTGCTGCCCGTGCTCAGCCCGCTGGGGCTGGATCCGGCACACCCCTTTCCGCGCATCCTGAACAAGAGCCTGAACTTCATTGTGCAGTTGGAGGGCAAGGATGCCTTCGGCAGGAACAGCGGCCTGGCCATCGTGCAGGCGCCACGTTCGCTGCCCCGGCTCATCCGGCTCCCGGCGGAACTGAGCCAGGGCGCGAACGATTTCGTCTTCCTGTCCTCCATCATTCACGCCTGCGTGAGCGACCTGTTCCCGGGCATGTCCATCAAGGGCTGCTACCAGTTCCGCGTAACCCGGAACAGCGACCTGTATGTGGATGAGGAGGAAGTGGACGATCTGCTGGTGGCCATGGAAGGCGAGCTGCCCTCCCGCCGCTATGGGGATGCGGTCCGGCTGGAGGTGGCGGCCAACTGCCCGCCCCGCCTCAGTCGTTTCCTCCTCAGGGAGTTCGAACTGGAGGAGGACGACCTTTACCAGGTGGACGGTCCGGTCAACCTGAACCGGTTGATGGCGGTGGTGGACGGCGCCGACCGCCCTGAGCTCACCTATCCGGGGTTCACACCGGGAATACCGGCGGCGCTGCAACGGGCATCAGACATGTTCAAACTGCTGAGAGAGCGTACGCTGCTGCTGCACCATCCGTTCCAGTCCTTCGCGCCGGTGATCGATTTCATCCGTCAGGCCGCCGCCGATCCCGGTGTGCTGGCGATCAAACAGACGCTCTACCGCACCGGCCCCGACTCGTCCATCGTCGATGCGCTGGTGGAGGCCGCGCGGACCGGCAAGGAGGTCACCGTGGTGATCGAGCTGCGCGCCCGCTTCGACGAAGAGGCGAACATCCGTCTCGCAACACGGCTCCAGGATGCCGGCGCCCACGTGGTTTACGGCGTCGTGGGGCACAAGACCCATGCCAAGATGGTGCTGGTGGTGCGCCGGGAGAACGGTCGGCTCAGGAACTACGTGCACCTGGGCACCGGCAACTATCATTCGCGCACCGCCCGGGTGTATACGGATTACGGGTTGATGACCTCGGACCCGGCCATCGGGGAGGACGTGCACCGGATATTCCTGCAACTCACCAGCCTGGGCCGGGTGGCACGTCTGAACAAGCTCCTGGAGTCCCCGTTCACCCTCCATGAACGTCTGCTGAGCCTGATTGACCGGGAGCGGGAACATGCCGCCGCGGGCGGGGATGCACGCATCATCGTCAAACTGAACAGCCTGACCGAGCCCCGCATCATCCAGGCGTTGTACGCGGCGTCTCACGCCGGCGTACGCATCGACCTCATCGTCCGCGGCATGTGCTGCCTGCGACCCGGAGTGCCGGGCGTCTCGGACAACATCCGGGTCCGCTCCATCATCGGCCGTTTCCTGGAGCACACGCGCGTCATGTGCTTCCACAATGGGGGCGAGCCCCTCATCTACCTGAGTAGCGCGGACTGGATGGAGCGTAATTTCTTCCGCCGCGTGGAGATCGCCTTCCCGCTGGAGAATCCGGAACTGCGCGGGCAGGTCATGGACGATCTGGAAGCCTACCTATCCGATGATTGCCAGGCCTGGGTGCTGGACGCCGAAGGAAGCTACCGACGGGCGGAATCCGCGGGAGCGGTGTCGGCGAGCTCCCAGGCCGCCTTGCTGGAGCGCCTTGCCGGTCAGGCCTGATCAAGCGGCTTCCGTCACCAGGTCCACACCGACGGCTTGCAGGGACCCCGCCTCCTCCCTCAATTCGGCCAGGGTGAGCGGATGCGCCTGAAGCCATGACGCCGGCAACCGCAGGATCAGTCGCGCGCCGTCCGCCTGCAGGCCGATGGGCGGGTCGGGCTCGGCATGCCGGCCCCGGTGCAGTATCACAGCCAGCCGCAACAGAACCGCGAGCCGCCGCAACCTGATCGCCACCCCCTGCGGGAACCCTGTGAAGCGTTTGTCCCGGATCCGGCCCCGATGGCAACGGATGAGACAGGCCGTGGCCGCCTGATCCTGCCGGGAAAATCCTGCCATGTCCGCGTGGCCCACCACATAGGCGCCGTGTTTCGCGTACTGGCTGTGGGCGATATCCAGCCCGATTTCGTGGAGCAGCGCGGCCCAGCGCAGCACCCGCCGCTCCGCCTCACCCAACCCCCAGACCCCGGAGATCTGCCGCAACAAGGTATCCGCGCTTCGGGCCACGCGCTCCGCCTGAACCTGATCCACGTGGTAGCGGGTCTGCAAGGCAGTCACGGTGACATCCCGGGTATCCTGATCCGTCATCCGGCCCAGCAGATCGTACAGCAGCCCCTCCCGAAGGGCGCCGTCGGCGATTGTCATCCGCTGGATCCCCAGGGCCCGGAACACGCCGTAAAGCACCATGCTCCCGGCGGCGAACACCGGCCGGCGCTCCGCACTCAGCCCCCGCAACCGCAACCGCTCCGGACAGCCGGCCCGCAGGAGAGCGTCCCGGAGCCGCTGCAAGCCTTCCCAGGTCACGCCCTGGGGGCTCCAACCCTCCCCTTCCAGTACCGCCTGGACCGCCCGTATCGTCCCGGAGGTGCCGATGACCTGCTGCCATCCGGCATCCCGATAGGCCTTCCGCACCGGTTGCAGCTCCACCAGAACGGCATCCTCCACCGCCCGCAGCGCGGATCGGTTGATCAGGCCGTCGGGCAGAAACCGCCGGGTCATGCTGACACAGCCCATGGACAGACTCTCCAGCATGAACGGGCTGGTGCGCTCACCCACGATCAGCTCCGTGCTGCCGCCACCGATGTCCACCACCAGGCGGCGACAGCCGTCCTCGGGAATCGCATGGGCCGCACCCAGATAGACCAGCCGGGCCTCCTCAAAACCGGACACCACTTCAATGGTATGCCCCAGCGCCTGCTCCGCTGCGGCCAGAAAGGTGCCGCCGTCCCGTAACTGGCGCAGCGTGTTCGTACCCACCGCACGCACGCAATCCGGTGGGATATCCCGCAGCCGTTGCCCGAAACGCCGGAGGCAGCCCAGCGCCCGGTCCCGGGTGGCGGCCTGGAGATTGTCGTCCGGGGTCAGCCCGCCGGCGAGGCGCACCATCTCCTTGATGCGATCCAGAACCTGCAGGGAGCCGTGCTGATCGCGACCCACCACCATATGGAAGCTGTTGGAGCCCAGATCCACCGCGGCAACCAGCCGGCGGCCGTTGGAAACGGCGGATGACGGCGCGGCATCCATAGGTCAGTCCGCGGAATCGATGGGATGCCGCCCGAGTTGCGAGGGGGAGAACAGCCAGTGGAGCAGCCCCTCCCCCGCCCGGGCCCGGACAGGGAATTCCAGCATGGCGGCCCCGGCCTTTCTGAACGCCAGCATCCGCCGCGATTCGCCGGTCATGGCCAATCCCGCCAGCAGACTCAAGTGCGGCTCATGCCCCACGAGCACCACAAGCTCCGCATCTTCCTGAGCCACCCGGTCCAGCGCCTCCGCCGGGGAGCCGCCGGGAACCAGGCAGGACAACTCAAGACGCCGGTTTGCGTGCAGATGCTCATCCAGGATATCCGCCGTCTGTAACGCCCGGATGTACGGGCTGGCGGCGAGGAGATCCACCGAACCCAGGACCGCCGCCAGCCCCCGGGCCGCCTTCCGGGTCTTCTGCCGCCCCTTGTCCGTCAACCCCCTGGCCATGTCGGTGACGCCGTCACCCGCGTCCTCCGCCGGCCCGTGCCGCACCAGTACCACGCGTTGCATACTTGCTCCCCGAGTCAGAACCGGCTACGCCGGCACTATACCGCGAACCACGAGGCCCTGTAATCGGGAACGCAGAGCCTTTCCGGCATTGTAAAGCGACGCCGCTGGCTGGATAATGCGCGCGACTCCCGGCCTCCCGGGAGCAGCCTGATCCATTCGCGCATCCGCGCCCGCTTCGCAACTTCGGATTCTGACGTGATCGACAAGCTTCGCAATATCGCCATCATCGCCCACGTGGACCATGGCAAGACGACCCTGGTTGACCGGCTGCTGCAGCAGTCCGGCACGCTGTCCGGCAAAGCGGCGGACACCGAAAGGATCATGGATTCCAACGATCTGGAGCGGGAACGCGGGATCACCATACTGGCCAAGAACACCGCCATTCAATGGAATGATTACCGCATCAACATCGTGGACACCCCGGGGCATGCCGACTTCGGCGGCGAGGTGGAACGGGTGATGTCCATGGTGGATTCCGTGCTGCTGCTGGTGGACGCCGTGGACGGGCCGATGCCTCAGACCCGTTTCGTGACCCAGAAGGCGCTGGAACAAGGGCTGAATCCGATCGTGGTGATCAACAAGATCGACCGCCCCGGCGCCCGGCCCGATTGGGTGCTGGACCAGACCTTCGATCTGTTTGACCGGCTGGGCGCCACCGACAAACAACTGGATTTCCCGGTGGTGTACGCCTCGGCGTTGAACGGCTACGCGAGCCTGGAAACCGACGTGCGGGACGGCGACATGATTCCGCTGTTCCAGGCCATCGTCGAGCATGTCCCCGCTCCGGACGTGGACCCGGACGGGCCGTTCCAGTTGCAGGTGAGTTCCCTGGACTACAACAGCTACGTGGGTGTGATCGGTGTGGGCCGCATCAAACGGGGCCGGGTGAAGCCGAACACCCCGGTCACCCTGATCAACCGGGAGGGCAAGACCCGCAATGGCCGGGTCCTCCAGGTGCTGGGCTTCCTCGGCCTGGAGCGGATCGAGGTCCCGGAAGCCCAGGCGGGCGATATCATCGCTTTCACCGGCATCGATGGGCTGAATATCTCCGATACCCTGTGTGACCCGGCGCACGTGGAGGCGCTCACCCCGCTGACCGTGGATCAGCCCACCGTGAGCATGACGTTCCAGGTGAACACCTCCCCCTTCGCCGGCCGCGAAGGCAAGTACGTCACCTCCCGCCAGATCCGTGAACGGCTGGAACGGGAGCTGGTGCACAACGTGGCGCTCCGGGTGGAGGAAACCGACGACCCGGACAGGTTCCGGGTGTCCGGCCGTGGCGAGCTGCACCTGTCGGTGCTGATCGAGAACATGCGCCGGGAAGGCTACGAGCTGGGCGTGTCCCGACCGGAAGTCATCATCCGCACCGTGGACGGAAAACGGGAAGAACCCTTCGAGCAGCTCACGGTGGACGTGGAGGAGCAGCACCAGGGTGGGGTGATGGAAAAGCTGGGCACCCGCGGCGCCGAGCTGACCAACCTGAGCCCGGACGGCAAGGGGCGGGTGCGCCTGGACTTCATTATCCCCTCCCGGGGCCTGATCGGCTTCCGCACCGAGTTCATGACCGCCACCTCCGGTACGGGGCTGATGTTTCACGTCTTCGACCATTACGGCCCCATGAAACAGGGGGACTACGGGCAACGGATCAACGGCGTGCTCATCGCCAACGGGCCCGGCAAGGCACTTGCCTATGCCCTGTTCAACCTGCAGGAGCGCGGACGGCTGCTCATCGGCCACGGTGACGAGGTCTACGAGGGCATGATCATCGGCATTCATTCCCGGGACAACGACTTGGTGGTGAACCCGCTGAAAGCCAAACAGCTCACCAATATCCGCGCCGCCGGCAGCGACGAGAACCTGCTGCTTACCCCACCCATCCGGTTCACACTGGAGCAGGCGCTGGAATTCATCGACGATGACGAACTGGTGGAAGTGACGCCGGAGGCCATCCGGCTCCGCAAGAAACAACTCAAGGAACACGAGCGGAAGAAAACCAGCCGGGCCAGGGAATCGGCCTGAGCGGGCCCCGCCCGCGATGATTGGGACTGGTCCGCGGCGGGAAAGAGGGCATGTCCGGCGCCCTGCTTCGTTCACCCGGGAGCCCCCCGACCGGGCCTACGGTTGGATCCCCCAGCGGCGCTGATGCGTCGCCAGGTCCTGCTCCCGTTCCCTCCAGTCCGGGAGCACCCGGTCCATCAGGGCGTGGAAGGCGGGACCATGGTGAAACTCCCGCAGGTGGCACAGTTCATGGACCACCACGAAGTCGATGCAGGGCAACGGGGCGCGGATCAGCCAGAGGTTCAGGTTCACGTGTCCCGCGCTGGAGCAGCTCCCCCAGCGACTGCGCATGGCACGGACCCGTAGCGCCGGGCACCGTTGCGCCGGCAGACCGATGGCCGGGAACCAGCGGTCGATCCGGTCGCGGAACACGGTTGCGGCCTGGCGCCGCAGCCAGGCCCGGAATGCAGCCTCCACCGCATCCGCATTATCCGGCGCCCGCACCTGTAAGTGCAGCGCGTCCCCCTGGAGCCGCGAGCCACCGGGCACACCCAGGCGTGGCTCCAGACGGATGGTCCGGCCCAGAAACGGATGCGCCGCACCAGCCTGGTAACCGGGCCGGCGCGGTGCGGACGGTGCGCTGTCCAGCGCCTGCCGCAGCCAGCCCTGACGTGCACGGATGAAGTCTTCCACAACCCCGACCGAGGTGCCATGGGGCACACGCGCCTCGATGCGCCCCCCGGGGAATACATACAGGGCCAGCGTACGCCGCCGGGTGTAGCGCAGCGTATACGGGTAGACCCCGTGGTCCGTGCGGACCTGGTGTGTGCTCGCCATCAGAACTCGAAGCTGTATAGCAGATCCAGCGCGCTTTCCAGACCCGTCACCGCCTGCAGGTACAGACTGCGGGCCAGGCGATAGCGCAGCGTGATCTCGTTCCCGGGCTGGAAGACACCAACGCCGTAGCTGACGAACAGATTGGAGCTCAGTTGCCCTCTGACGACAAACTGGGTCTCGTCCCCCTCGCCCTCGGTATCGATCTCGAAATCCTCGATGCCCAACCCTTCCGCCACGGCGGTGGCATAACCGCCGCCGCCGGCAATACCCAGCGCCAGCGCCGCCTGCGCCATCATACTGCCGCCCTCCGGTCCGGACTCGCCCACGGGACGGCCCAGGATGATGTAGGACAGGATATCGTCATCGGACATGGCAGGTTCCGAGAACAGGCTGAGCCGCGGCGACTCCGGCCGCCCTTCGATGCGCAGACCCGCCACCACCGTGGTGGGTTGCGCCACCCCCGGCGCCGACCGCGTGATCTCGCGCACGGCCTCCACGTAGATCTCCGGCGCATCGATGGGCCCCGCGAACAGGAACTGCCCCTCCCGAATGCGCAGACGCTGCCCGTAGGCCCGATAGCCGCCGTCCTCGATGCGCAGCTCCCCGTTGGCCTGCAGCACGCCGTCATCCACCTGCCGCACCCGCAGGGCACCTGTGATCCGGCCGCTGAGCCCGAAGCCGGAGAACGCGATGCGGTCCCCCAGTATCACCTCCACGTCCGTGGTCACACCCCAACCGGCAGGTGTTTGAAGATCTTCCGGCAGTGGAATCTCCGCGGCCACTTCCTCGTCCACGAACACCACATCCGGGGAGACGCCCACCGTTCCCTCGGGCAGCCGCTGGATGGTGATCTCCCCCCGGGGCACATTCACCGATCCACTCAAGCGGATCGCGCCGGGCTCCACGTTGAGGAGCAGATCCGGGCTGACCCGCAGCCAGATCATGTCTTCGTAGGCGGCCTCCAGCCGATTCCCCCGCAACCCCAGTTCAAGCCCCCAGGCGCCACCCTGCCATTGCGCCTGACCGCTCAGCGAGGCCTCACCGGCGCCGCTGCGGAAACCACCGGCGATCTCCGCCCGGTCCCCCTCCACGTCCACCTGCACTGTGATCTCGGAGATGGTCACGGGTAGCGCCAGGGGCTCCACCAGGCCGGAGTCCAGCCGCAGCTCCCCTTGCACCATGGGCTCGTACAGGGTGCCGGCGACCCGGGCTTCGGCGTTCACCTCCCCTTCCAGGCGCCGCAGCTCCGGAAAGAACGGAGCCACCACCCCCACGTTGAGGCCGGTCAGACGCACACGCCCGTCCAACGCTCCCAGGCTGCCATCCCCGCCAACCGCCACACGGGCCTCCGCATCGGCCGCCCCGAGCCCCTCCGAGCGCAGCTCCAGCAGCAGGTCCAGCCGCTGCTCCGTCAACGCCAGGTCCAGGGCCAAGGTGTCCAGTTCCAGCGCAACCACCACCTCCGGGTCATCCGGATCCGTCATCTCCGCGTGCCCGTCCAGAATACGCAGTGCGCCCTCCACCCGGGGCAAGGGGGTGTCGCCCCAGCGGGCATTCACGTTGGCCTGGATGCTGCCGTCCACACGCAGATCCGGTGGCAGCCAGGGATTTAGCCAATCCAGCTCGTATCCCGCCAGGCTGACCGCTGCGCCCCCCACGGCGCCTGCCGTGATGTCTTCCTCCGCACACAGCCGCGCCGTGCGATACACCCAGCAATGGGCCCCCAGGATCGCGTCCCGGGATTCCGGGCGATAGACCACCGGCATCGGTTCCTCAAGCTCCCAGGCCATGCCTGCCCCGTCCAGCGCCGCGCGGACCAGTTCCCCGGCCCACGCGAACTCATCGGACAGCCGGCCCCGGACCAGGAGATCCAGCTCCACCGGCGCGCCCTGCACAAGGGCGCTGAGCTGGTGACTGCTCCGCGTCCCTTCCAGGGACAGTGCCAACCGGTCCGCCGCCACGCCGGCTTCCGGGGCCTCCAGGCCCCTCAGTTCCACCTGCACCCGACTTTCCCTCTCGCCAAGGGCCAACACACGCGCCTGCACCGACAACTCCCCAAGGCGCGCCAGTTCACCGTAGGAGAAGCGCTCCCCTTCCAGATCCAGATCCACGTCCGGGGCGGTCAGGGGACCATCCGCCCGCAGTGTGCCGGACACCGCCCCCGCCGCGTCCGGCAGCAGCGCGGCCAGGTCCGGCAGGTTGAACGCCGCCTCCAGCTCCAGGGTCTCGTGCACGCGGCCGGACACGGCGATATTGCCCAGGCCGGCGTCCAGTCTGAGCCCCTCCAGCAGCCAGCCGCGATCCGGCCGGTGCCGGACCACACCGTCCAGCCGCAGGGGCAGATCCTCCCGCGGGATACGCGCCTGCAGGCGTTCGATCTCCACGTCCAGATCCAGCACATCCCCGAGCAATTCGCCCCGGGTGCGCAACTCGCCGGCGATGCCGTCCGGCGCCTCCGGGTGCAGGGGCACCGCATCGATGCCATCCATACGCACCCAGGCATCCCAGCGTATCGCCTCCTCCCAGCTCACCCGACCGGCGGCTTCCAGCCAGCCGTCCAGGGCGTCGATACGGAACAACGCCAGTTCCGCCCCGCGATAATCCCCCGCACCACGGGCGCTGACCTGGCCGTCCGGGATGTCCTCGCCGCTCAGGGCCACGTCCAGGTCGAGGGCATAGCCGTGCAGATCGCCTTCCAGTTCCAGACGGCCCCGGTGGGATCGGAACCGCGCTTCCTCCAGCACCGGCCAGCGCAAACCGGTCCAACGGATGTCCAGTGCGTGGCTGAGTTCCGGTTGCAGGGCGGCCAGACGCCCTTCCACCCGCAATTCCCCGGGGCCCGACGCGGTCATTCGCAATTCCAGATCCGCCACCGCATTCCAGGCCTGGAGCTCGAGACGCAGATCGCCGAGCCCGGGCAGATCCCGTGCTTCCAGGTCCAGATCCAGGTCCAGGGGGTAGGCGCCTTCCAGGCGGACCTGTCCGTCGGCGCGCAGACGTAGCTGCGGGTGTTCCAGCACCAGGTGCCCCAGGGTCAGGCGCCGATCCTCCAAAGCCCCGGACAGGCGCAGCAGCCGGAGATGCTCCTCCCGTCCGCCCCAGTGGAAACGGGCATCCTGCAGTCGGAAATCCATCAGGTGCACGTCGATGGGACTATCCACACGGGGCAGTTCCACCGGCTGGCGTGTTGCGGGATCCAGCAAGGCCGCGATATCCGGCCGCTCCTCCGCGACCGGTGACGGCGCCGGTTCTGCCCCGGCCCGCTCCGGCTCCATCCGGACATGCACCGTCTCCCAGTCCACATGATCCAGCGTCAGGGCGCGTCCACGGAAGGAACCGCCCAGGGCGAGTCGCTGCCAGTTCACCTGATGGCCGTCAATGCTGAGCGCGGCGTTTTCCAACAGTACATCGGGGAATCCCAGCGTGACCGGCAGACGGATCACCCCGCCCCTTTCCTCTCCCGAATCCGTTGGCTGCCCGTCACCATCGCCGAACGCGGTCGTGTCCACGCTGACCTGGACACCCTCACCGTGGAGCCGGTCCAGACAGACCCGGAGGCCCAGCAGGCAGACCAGGTTCCAGCGTAGCGCTGCCTGGTCCACCGCAACCGCAACGCCCGTGTCGGTCCAGCGCAGCTCCTGGATGTCCAGCCCCTGCAGGAGGCTTCCGTCACGCACCTCCAGGTGCAGCCGCGGCTCTTCGTTCATTGCCCGCTCCGCCAGCCATTGCGCGCCACTGGTGGTGAACAGCAGCCAGGCCAGCAGAACCAGCAGGGTGACCAGCAACACATAGACGATGCGCAACGCCTTGGCCGCGACAAGCAGCAGACCGTGGGCCAGCAGCCGCAATGCCCGGAGGACCCGGTTCATATCTCCGGCCCCATGGAGAAATGGAGCCGGAACGGTGTGCCCCGCTCGCTGATGCCCCAGGCGAAATCCAGCCGGATCGGCCCCACCGGCGAGATCCAGCGCACTCCGAAACCTGCGCCCTCCTTCAGGGAGTCACCCCAATCGTCAAAGGCGTTGCCCACATCGTAGAATGTGGCCAGACGCCAGTTGGGGGCGACCTGGTAGCCGTATTCGGCGCTGGCCACCGCCAGGTAACGCCCCCGCACCAGATCGCCGTCCTCGTCCCGGGGGCCCAGGGACTGGTAGGCAAAACCGCGCACACTCTGGTCACCACCGGCGGCAAAACGCAGCGACACTGGTGTGCGGTCGAAATTCTCGGTGAACAGGGCCCCCACCTCGCCGCGAACCAGGCCGCGATGGCGGCCATAGCTCCGCAACCAGCGGGTTTCCAGTCGCAAACGGGAAAGCTGAAGATCCGACCCCAGCTCCGGATGGGTGGCGGTTACGGTGGCGGTCTGACGGTCTCCCCAGTGGGGGTCCATGCCGCCCCGGGAACGGGTGCGGCTCAAGGTAGTACCGGGCAGGGTCAGCGTGGTCTCGTCGCGCCGGCCGCCCACCTCGAACTGCTCCCGCTCCCAGCGCAGGAACAGGGTTTGCTGCCAGCCGCGGGTCAGTTGCCGCTGCCGCTGGATGCCGGCGGTGAGTTTTTCGCTGTCGGTCTCATCCAGCTTCTCCCGTTGCCAGCCACCGACGAACTGCAACTGATGCTCCAGCGGCGGATCCAGCGGCATGCTGTAGACCCCGCTCAGGCTCTGGCGCACCTCCGAGATCTCGGTATCGGCGCGCAGACTGTGACCATCCCGGGTGACATAGGGCTTCCGCCACCCCAGGCGCAAACGGGGGCCCACGTCTGTGGCGTAACCCAGGCCCACATCCATGCGGTTGGGGCGCGCGGCGGTCAGATCGGCATCCACCGGAATCACCTCATCCACGGCCTCCTGCGGGCGCACGCGAACCTCGGAAAAGTAACCACTGTTCAGCAGGTTGCGGTTCAATCTCGCCACGCTCCCGGAATGGTAGGGATCCCCTTCCGAGAACGGGACCAGGCGCTGCATCAGGGAATCCGTCACCGGCATCCCGTCCGGGAAACGGACCACCCCCAAACGGTAGCGCGGGCCGCTGACGTAGTGCAGCGTGATATCCGCCTCGCGTTGCTGGCGGTTGACGGCAACCCGGCTGGTCTGAAAACGACCGTCGAAATACCCCCGGGTCAGCGCCGTGCTCTCCAGGGAGCGCTTGGCGGATTCGTAGCGGCCGTGATGCAGAATCTGACCTTCCCGCAGCTCGATCTGTTCCACCACGTCCAGGAACGCCCTGTCGGACTCCGCTGCCCCCTCCAGGCGGATATCCAGCCGGCGGATGCGGGTCGGTTCACCGGGTTCCACCTGGACATGCAACACCCGGCTGTCCGGCTCCCCCTCCAGCCGTGTGGTCACTGTGGCATGGTAATACCCAAGCGCCTGCAGACCCTGCTGCGCGTTCTCCTCGGCCCGGGCGGCGAAGCGGCGGAGGATGCGCGGATCATCGGACAGGGGCGTACCGATATGCCGGACCACGTTGTCCCGTAGCGCCCCATCGATGCCTTCCACCCGCACTGTCAACTCGGCCTCCGCCGTCCCCGTGGTGGCACACAGCAGCAGAGCGCCAAGTAACAGCAGCCGGATCGTGGCGCAGGCAGCAGGGCGTATGATCATCAGACGATTAGCGGGGGCTCATCCAGCAGTGCAGCCTGTTCACGCAGCGATAGGACATGCTCCTCCCAGAAACGTGGTTCACCAAACCAGGGGAAGGCCTGGGGGAAGGCGGGATCCTCCCAGCGCCGTGCCAGCCAGGCCGCATGATGCATGATGCGCAGCGTCCGGAGGGCCTCGATCAGATGGAGCTGGACCGGATCGAACTCGAAGAAATCCTCGTAACCCTCCAGGATATCGACCAGTTGAACCGTCATCTCGGCGCGATCTCCGGAGAGCAGCATCCACAGATCCTGGATCGGCGGCCCGCTCAGGGTATCGTCCAGATCGACGAAGTGCGGGCCGGCATCGGTCCACAAAATGTTACCGGGATGGCAATCACCGTGCAGACGAATCCACGGCACGCCGCTGCCGCGGTTCCAGGCCTGCTGAATGCGGGAGAACACCGTCTCCACCGTGCTCAGATACGACTCCACCAGGAACGCCGGCACCAGGTTCCGCGCCCGGATCTCCTCCACGGCTTCGCGCCCCAGGGTCATGTCCAGTCGTGGCCGATGCCGGAACTCCCCGACCGCGCCCACGGCGTGAAGGCGACCGAGAAAGCGGCCCAGCCAGACCCGGTGCTCGCGCCGGTCCAGTTCCGGCGCCCGACCGCCCCGGCGGGGATAGACCGCAAACCGGAACGCGCCGTCCCGATGCAGGCTGCGGCCATCAATCACGAGCGGCGGCACCAGGGGTATCTCGTGCTCCGTCAGCTCCAGGGCGAATTCGTGCTCTTCAAGGATTGCGGCATCGGTCCAGCGGCCGGGGCGATAGAACTTCGCCACCACGGGCTCCGCATCCTCCAGACCCACCTGATAGACCCGGTTCTCATAGCTGTTCAGGGCCAGCAGACGGCCGTCGCAGCGGAAACCCAGGCGTTCCAGTGCGTCCAGCACAGCGTCGGGACCCAGAGCGTAATACGGGGTCACCGGATCCATGGAACCGGATGCCGTCATGGGCTGTCGCTCTCCATCATGGTCAACAGCCCCTGGGCCGCATCCCGCGCCTGCTTCCAGCGCTGATCCTGCTGCAGATCCAGCAGCGATCGTCCACGGGGGCCCCGCAGTTCCAGCAGCGGACGCCCGGCTTCCGTCGTCCGGTCTTCCAAGGCCTCCAGCACCACGGGGATCTCGTCCAGTTGATTGCAGATCATGACCATATCGTTACCGGCCTCCAGGGCTGCCAGGGCACGCTCGGGCAAGGCGCCCAGGCCCGCCGCGCCCTCCATCCCCAGATCATCGCAGAAGACAACGCCGGTGAAGCCCAACTCCCGGCGCAACAGCCCGTCGATCCAGCGCCGGGAAAAACTTGCCGGTTGGTTGTCGAGATCGGGATAGGCCACATGCGCCATCATCACGCCGGCCAGCCTGCGACGCCGGATGAGTTCCTCGAAGGGCACCATGTCCTGTTCGTGGAGCAGCATCAGGGAGCGACCATCCACCGGCAGATCCAGGTGGGAGTCCCCGGTCACGCCGCCGTGACCGGGAAAGTGCTTGCCCACCGCACGCAGCCCTCCCTGCTCCATCCCGTCAATGTAGGCAGCACCCAATCGGACCACCAACTGAGGGTCGGCGTGCAGGGCCCGGTCCCCGATCACCTCACTGACACCGTGATCCAGGTCCAGGACCGGCGCGAAACTAATGTCCACACCAACGGCACGGAGCTCGGCGGCCATCAGCCAACCCATGCCGCGCGCCAGCTCGATCCCGCGCTCCGGTTCCCGGTCATGCACGCGCCCCAGCGCTGCCATCGGCGGCAGCCGGGAGAAGCCGGAGCGGAAACGCTGCACCCGCCCGCCTTCCTGGTCCACCGCGATCAGCAGCGGCGGATCACGTAAGGCGTGGATCTCGGCGCACAGGGTCTGCACCTGCCGCGGACTCTCGAAGTTCCGGCTGAACAGGATCACGCCCCCCACTTGCGGATGCCGCAACAGCTCGCATTCCGTGGCGGTGAGCCGCGTCGACTCGACGCCCACCATGACCGGCCCAAGCCCCATGAGATGCACTCCTATCCGTCAATGAATACCCGGGTACCGACCCGCACCCGGTCGAAGAGTTCGATCACATCCGCATTGCGCATGCGGATGCAGCCCTTGGACAGGGGCTGACCCAGCGGCACCTGGTCGGGACAGCCGTGGATGTAGATATAGCGCCGCATACTGTCCACGGCACCGAGGCGATTGATACCGGGTTCCAGTCCGCTGAGCCAGAGGATGCGGGAGAGAATCCAGTCCCGATCCGGCGCCTGGCGGTAAACCGCATCATCGCAGATCTCCCCCGTCCAGCGCCGACCCCGGAACACCGCCCCGGCCGGCAGGCCGTTGCCGATGCGCGCGCGGATGCAATGCCATCCCCGCGGCGTACGGAACGAGCCGTTCACCTCCCCAAGCCCGGCGGCTGCGGTGGACACCGGGTAGTGCGCCAGACGGCGCCCGTTTTCCATCACCGCCAGTGACTGGCCGCCGGTGTCCACGTGCAGCCAGACGTCTGCCGGAAACCGCTGTGTATCGCCCCCGGTCACCATGTGCTGTAGGGCCGTTTCACCAGGCTCACATTGTAGTAACGGGGGTCGTGGGAAACCTCCTCCCCCGCCCAGTCCGGCGTGTCAAAGGCTTCATCCTCGCTGTCCAACTCCACCTCCGCCACAATCAGGCCGGCGTTGTCGCCGAGGAATTCATCCACTTCCCAGAGATGCCCGCCGACCCGGACCTCGTGCCGCACCTTCTCGATCAGCGGCCCCTGGCACAGGTGATCGAGCATCTCCCGGGCCTCATCCACCGGAATGCTGTACTCGTACTCCCGGCGGCGCACCCCCAGGGTGGCGCCCTTGATGTTGAGCCAGGCCCTGTCCCCGCTGACCCGGATCCGGACCGAGCTGGTCTGCCCACCGGCCAGATAACCCTGGCGCATGGGCAGGCTCCGCTGTACCGAGCTGCGCCAGTTGTCGGACGTGACCAGAAACTTGCGCTCGATCTCCGCTGCCACGGGTTGCTCCTTCGGCTGTCTGACACTGCCCATGTTACTAACCTTTGGAAAAGCTTTGCCATGACTTGATGGCCACCGGCACCGGCATGGCACCGGTGATGAAGGAGGCCCGGTGGGCTATCCGCCTGACGGACAACGCGGTTCTTCACAACGGCACCGGGGCACGGCTGTATCCGCTGAACGTCGGCGCCGCAAACGGGGACACCACGGACCGTGCCTGAACCGACAGCCATTCGCTGATAAACTAGCCGCCGTCGACCCGCCATACCCGCGCCACGGATGTGACCCAGGGTCATGACCACCGATTCCCAATGCCGATTTCGAGGATCACTGCATCATGAAACGACTCGTCCTGCTCCGCCACGGCCAGAGCCAATGGAACCTGGAAAACCGCTTCACCGGCTGGTACGACGTGGATCTGAGCGAAAAGGGCCGGAATGAGGCCCGGGCCGCCGGCCAGTTGATGCGTGCCAACGGGCTGGCATTCGACGCAGCCTTCACGTCCGTGCTGAAGCGTGCCATCCGAACCCTTTGGATCGGCCTGGACGAGCTGGACCAGATGTGGATTCCCATCACCAATAGCTGGCGGCTGAACGAACGTCACTACGGCGCGCTCACCGGCCTGAACAAGGCGGAAACCGCGGAGAAATACGGCGAGGAACAGGTCCATGTCTGGCGCCGCAGCTACGCCACCCCGCCCCCGGAGCTGGATCCGGATGACGAGCGCCACCCGCGCTTCGACCCCCGGTACCGCGGCCTGTCACCGGAACAGCTACCCGGCGCCGAGTCCCTGAAGACGACGCTGGAACGGGTTCTGCCGTTCTGGGACAACACCATTGCGCCGGCGCTACGCCAGAGCCAGACGATTCTGATTGCCGCCCACGGCAACAGCCTCCGGGCGCTGGTGAAGCACCTGCGGCAACTGGATGACGAGGCGATCATGAAAGTGGAGATTCCCACCGGGGATCCCTTGGTGTTCGAGTTGGATGATGCACTGGCGGTGACCGGCCATTATTACCTGCGGGAGCGGAGCGGCTGAGCGGTCGCGCCGCTTCCGCCACCCGGCCAGTGCTCGCTGATCACCAAGAGCCCGCCGGGGCTGATCCGGTGGGTACGCGTTCCGCCGGCGCCAGCAACACCGTCCAGCAGCACCTCCACCTCATGGATGCCCGGCTCCACAAAGAGGCGCGCCAGCCAGACGCGATCCGGCAAAGTCCGCCAACTGCGTGTGTCGGCATTGTCCGCCAGTGCGCCGGCCACGTTCAGAAGCACGGCCAACAGGGCATTGTCCTGTTCCACCTGGCGGGTGAACTGATAGCGGGCCACGTTCCGGCTGGCGGCCCGGCTGATCAGCAAAGGCATCTGCCGGGACAGCCACCGGTCCATCGTATCGGCGGGTCTCTCCACCACCTCCGCCTGGTGCCGGATGCCATTCACACCCAGGCTGGCCCCGGCAAGCCCGGAGGGACGGCGATGCAATGACGGCAGCGCGACGCGGATGAGATGCCCGCTGTCCGGTGCCGGCACCAGCAGGCTCTCGTCCCGCAATCGCGGTGCGAACCCGTCATGCACCAGTAGCACCACCTGGCCGCGGCCACGCAGATCCTGCTGCGATGTCCAGGCCGCGATACCGAACTCCGCCAGGTAGCCATCCCGCTCGTCATGCAACTCCAGTGCATCGGTCAGGCGCACCAGGCTCTGCTGCAGATCCCGAGGTACGGACCCGCCGCCCCGGCGGTAGGCGTGATAGGCCTTACGGTAGGCGATCAGTGCGTCACTGTCCTCCCGGGAGGCCTCGAATACGATGCCGCTCAGGTAGCGGGCCAGGGCGTCCCCCCCATCCGGGGCCTCACCGTCCCGCGGATCCACCCGGCGCAATCCCAGATCAATCTGCAACGCCTCCACCCGCGCGGCGTCCAGATCACCCTGCTCCAGGAAGTTCAACATCTGATACACATGCAGCATCAGATGCTCGTGCACCGGAGGGACATAGCTGCTGGCGGTCTCCGTGAGCGTCCAGCCGGCCAGGGTCTCGCTGAGGCTCACCGCCTGCAGTTCACCGACCCGGGTCTTGGCCTCCTCGAAGGCCGCGATGCTGCCTGCCCGGTCCCCGGCAACCCGCAGAATCATGCCCCGGTTCATCAGGTACAACGGGCGATTCAGCCGGGAATCCTGAAGCGGCCCCAGGCGCTGCAGCGCGGCCTCCGCATCACCCCGGGCCAGATCCCGTTCCACCGCCGCGAAATCCGTGCGCAGCGCTGCGCAACCACTCAGCGCGATCAGTAGCGGCACCAGCAGAATCGGCCGCAGCGTCCCGGACCAGACGCGGCCGCTTACCGGCAGCGACATGCTTTCCTCAGGAACGGAACAGGCCGCGGCGGATCACCTTACGGATCTGTTTCTGCCCCACCCACACGCGGGTGTTGTCCCGCAGGCTGGTGAGCGCCAGATCCACCTGGTAGTACGCCACCTCGGTGCGGCCCTCGGTGTCGGTGATGGTATTGATGGTGCCCGTCAGCATGTAGTCCGCCCCCAGTTCCGCCCCGGGCGGATTGGCCGTATCCGGCCGGGCATGGACAGCCTGGTCGGTGCGCTCCTCGCGGATGGCGTCCCGTTCGCCTCCGGCGGCAACGAACACCACCTGGCCGGAATTGATCAGTTCACGTTCGATGTCACGGATGAAGGTGTTGGTGTTGATGTGCTCATGACTGAGATTGCGGATCTGGCCGACGATGACCGCCGGCTGTTCGCCGGTCTGCCCGCGATGGCGCTCGATCCACCCCCGGGCCAGGAGGTCCTGCACCATTTCCTCTGACACCAACCGGGAATCAGTGTCGTTCCAGCGACCGGTGAGATCGATGACCTCCTCGGTACCGACCCGGTCAACCTGAGTCGCGCAGCCCACCAGCATCAGTGCCAACGCCATCACCGCAATTCCCTGAACTCCACGCATCATCGTCTCTATCCTTTGCATCCCGTCCGCTTCATCTACCCGTACGCTGTCCCGCAAAGACTGACCTTGCGTAGACCGCGTGTGTGGTCCACGGTTCCGATTGTGCCCGTTCGCACCGCACGGTAAAACGAATGCACATCCTGTGGTAGGAGTCCATGCCATGAATCCGGGGCCGCTCATCAGCGCCACTGAACTGCTCACCCTTTGCCGGGACGCGGATCCTCCCCTGCTGGTGGACTGCCGGCACCAACTGGACGCGCCGGATGCCGGCGAGGCCGCCTACCGGGACGGGCACCTGCCCGGGGCGGTCCACGCCCGCCTGGACCGGGATCTGAGCGACCCGCCCGGCCCCGCCACCGGACGTCACCCGCTGCCGGCGCGGGACGCCGCCGCCGCGCGTCTCGGTGCCCTGGGCATCGGGGAAGACACCCACGTGGTGGGCTACGACGATCTGGGCGGCGCCATGGCCGCGCGCCTGTGGTGGATGCTGCTCTGGCTCGGGCATACACGGGTACAGGTGCTGGACGGCGGCCTGCGCGCCTGGCTGGAGGCCGGAGGCGGGCTGGAAGCCGGCCAGGTGGATCCTGTACCCCGGGAACTGCCCATCCGGGCCCCGCAACTGGGCACATGTGATCAGCAGGAAATCCAGCGCGCCGTGATCCGGGGACAGGGCCAGCCCCTGAGGCTGGTGGACGTACGCACCGGGGAGCGCTTTCAGGGCATCACCGAACCCCTGGACCCGGTGGCCGGTCACGTCCCCGGGGCGCGCAACCTGCCGTACACGCTGGCACTGGACCCGGAGACGCGTTTCCGAAGCCCCCAGGAGCTCCGGGCACTGTTCAGCGGGCATCAGCTGGATCAGGCACCGGACCAGGTGGTTCTGATGTGCGGCTCGGGGGTCTCAGCCTGCCATACCCTGCTAGCCATGTGGCAGGCCGGACTGTCCGGCGCCCGCCTGTATCCGGGCTCCTGGAGCGAGTGGATCCGGAACCCGGACAACCCGGTGGCCACCGGCGAGGAAATCTAGGGAGGCGCTGATCTAGTCCCACGGTGCTCTACGGAGCCGTTCCAGCAGGCTGGCATGGCGCTGCCCGCGGGCAATGGCTGGACCCGGGGATACTTCAGCGTTTCCGGCGGGTTTTCTCCTCAGGCCGCTCGCCTGCATCGTCCGGTGCATAGTCACTGGGCGGGCGGGGCTCCGCCTCGGTGGAAGTCTCCGCGGGCGCGCTGTCGTCGGCATCGGGGGTTTGTTTATCCGCAGCCCGGCTATCCGCTTCAGTCCGCTGCCCAGGTTCACCGTCGGCCTTCCCGGGCCCCTCCGGGGAGCGGGTTGTCTCCTCCGACGCTGAATCCGGGGATGGCGTTCCCGCCTCCGCCGGCTGCTCCGGGGGAATACGTTCCTCTGAGACGCGCTCCGCGGCGGGCTGCTCCGGGGAAGTCCGTTCCTCTGAGGCGGGTTCCGCCGCTGACGCCGGCCCGTCCGCCGGAGACGCGACGCCGGTTCCGGCGTCGTCGCCCTCCTGATGGGTGCCGCTGCCCTCCAGGCGCCGCCGCTCCGGCGACGTCTGCAACAGATGCGCGTCCGGCCCCAGCCCCAGCCGCTGGGAGCCCTCGGCCAGGTGTTCGTACAGATTCCGGTAGCGGCCCGTGACCTCGTTGAACAGGGTTGCGGTCTTCTCGAAATGCGCACTGACCTCCTCGCGATAGCGGCGCAGTTCCGCACTGGCGGCATCCCGCTCCTGCTCCAGCGCCTTCAGTCTACCCGTCCGGGGCGCAGCCATACGGCCGGCCACAAAGGACACGAGAATCGCAACCACCAACACGAACAACCACGAGAACGTCGACATGCTCCGGACTCCACTGTCCCCGGCCGCGCGGCCGGGGAGACACGGAGGTTTTGTCCTGGTCCATAGTCCCGCAGACCGCCGTGCGTAATACGCGGGACCGTCCACCACTAAAGCGCTGATCGATTCCCACGGTGCTCTGCGGAGCCCTTCGAGCAGGCTGACAAGGCGGCGTTCGCAGGCAATGGCCGTGGTCCTTGTCAAGAACGCCATGGAAATCGATCAGCGCTCCCCTAGCCTATCAGGAGAGTGGCGGCAAAATAACCAGCGGGGCTGAATCGCCCGTCTCCGTCTTGCCGTTCCCATTGCCAGCTTCTAGAGTGTCGCCTGATGTTGCGCCCACGCAACCGGATGTGTCGTGCCGGCGCAACACCCGCCGGGTCCGACTACAATTTGACCTGGACGGGGCTTCGGCCCATCGGCCGTTACTGTTGCAACAAGAACCCAGGAGGGATGAAAGATGCGGAAATCCAAACTGGTCAGACTCAATGCGCTGGCACTGGCATCGATGCTCGGCAGTGGCGCGCTGGTCACCGCTGGCAGCGCCCAGGCGTTCGACATCGACCTGTACGGCATCATCGATATCGGCCTGGAGCGCTATTCCGGCGATGGGACCGGACTGATCTTTCCCGGCATGAACTCGGTGGCGGGTAACACCGACGACAAGGACTTCACACTCAGTAACGGCCTGCAGTCCCGCATCGGCCTGCGGGGCGGGGAACAGCTCACTAACCAGGTGGAACTGACCTATACCCTGGAGTACGCGGTGGACGTCCTGGTGGAGGACTCCGGCATGACTGACAGCTCCATCGGCACCCGCCTGGGCTGGGTTGCCCTGGGCGGTGACTGGGGCCAGGTCAAGGTCGGCACGCAGTGGATGGCGCTGTATGAGTTCGGGGCCTGGAACACCAACCGTAACGATGTGCATGGCTACGGGGCGTACTACTACACCACCGGCCTGTTGCGGGATTCCCTGGCCTTCGGGTTCCGGCAATCCAGCGCCATCAGCTACCAGTACGGCAGCGCCTGGGGACATTCCGATCCTTTCGCTTTCAACATCACGCTGGGCATCGGCGAGGGTGAGCGGGACGAACTGGATCCTGCGGACCCGGACGATGCCGGGTCCGCCAGCAACGAGAGCGGGGTGAGTTCCGTGCAGATCGCGGCCCAGTACTCGTTCAACGACATGCTCAGCGTCAACGCTGTCTACGTGCGGGAGATCGTGGACGTTCCCAGCGGCTTCGATGACAGCGAGGCCCGGCTGTACAACCTGGGTGCCCGCTGGACCATCAACCCTCAAGTGGAACTCGGGTTCAACTACGCCAACGCCGATGACGATGCGGGGGATGAGCGGGATGCCTTCACTCTGGCCGGCTTCTTCAACTTCGGCCAGGGCTGGGATGCCAGCCTGGGCATCGGCAGGGGATCCGCGGATCTGGACGACGTCCAGGATCTGGATCTCAACATCTACGGCTTCGTCCGCCATGCCTTCACCGACCGGACCAACGCCCGGTTCGAGTTCGAGTACGCTGAACTTGAGGATGGCGACGACGACACCCTGGGCATGATCGCGCTGCAACACCATTTCTGAAGCATCACCCGGGGTTAACCCGCAACGGGCGCCCGAAGGCGCCCGTTTCTGTTGGCACGCCTTCGAAACAGGTTGCCAACCAATACCTGTCGACAGCCTAAGCAAGCGCTGATGTAGGATGTAACCGGCACGGACCTCAGGAGACACCGGAACCATGACCATTGCCTACTGGACGGTGCTGGTCGCCGCCATCCTGCCCATCGTTTTCGCCGGTGTGGCCAAGGCCGGCGGTGAGCGGTTCAGCAATCGCGCCCCTCGCGAATGGCTGGAAAACCAGGCGGGCTGGCGCAGACGGGCCCATTGGGCACAGCAGAACAGTTACGAAGCCTTCGCCCCCTTCGCCGCCGGCGTGATCATCGCCCACCAGCTGGACGCGACTCAGAGCACCATCAACGCCCTGGCGCTGAGCTTCGTCGCCCTGCGGATCATCTACGGGATCTGCTACATCGGCGACTGGCACCTGCTTCGAAGCCTGTGCTGGGTAGGCGGTTTTCTCTGCGTGATCGGCCTGTTCATCGCCGCCGCCTGAGCGTCACGTACCCACCGCATCCGGCGACATCAACCGTACCCCCGCCGCCAACCCGGGGTAGGTCGGTAGCCGCCCGCAGGGCGGATCACCGACGTCAAAGCCGTACGTCACGGCCGCATTATCGGAAATCCCGCTCAGCAGGGCTTCCGATCTACACGTCCCGGCACACGGCGCCCGCGGCTTCCGGACACCCTCCTGGTTCGATTCCACGCCACCGCACCGTATACTGGCCGGAGTCAGAGCGGAGACAACCATGAGTCAATTGCCACACCTGACCGAAAGCGGCGAGGTGCATATCGTCGACGTGGGGGACAAGGCCGCCACGCGGCGGGTGGCCATCGCCGAGGGACGGATCCTGATGGCGCCGGAAACGCTGGCGGCCATCCGGGGGCAACAGATCCGCAAGGGTGACGTGCTCGCCGTGGCCCGCGTGGCCGGACTGATGGCTGCCAAAAAAACCTGGGACATCGTGCCCCTGTGCCACCCCATCGCACTGACCCATGCGGAACTGGTTCTCCGGCCGCTGGATGACGGCAGCGGGTTGGAATGCCGGGCCGAGACGGTCACCGTGGAACGTACCGGCGTGGAGATGGAGGCACTCCACGCCGTACAGGCGGCACTGCTCACGGTCTATGACATGTGCAAGGCCATG
The DNA here is from genome assembly GCA_020831885.1 of Ectothiorhodospiraceae bacterium. Lineage (GTDB taxonomy): Bacteria > Pseudomonadota > Gammaproteobacteria > Nitrococcales > Aquisalimonadaceae > LSCE01. The sequence goes on along the minus strand of JAFIFU010000006.1, from coordinate 23,033 downwards.
GACCGGGGCATGGAAATCACCGGTATCCGCCTGCTGCACAAATCCGGCGGACGCTCCGGAACCTGGGACCGCACCATTCAGGAAGCGCGGTAGATGTCATCCGTCTTGGCGGCAAAGATGAAGTCGTTCTCATGCAGGCCACCGATCTTGTGGGTCCAGATCTCCACCAACGCGTAGCCCCAGCCGAAGGTGATGTCCGGATGATGCCCCTGCTCCTCGGCCATCTCGCCCACCCGGTCGACAAACCGGTTGGCTTCGACGAAATCCCGGAATGTGAAACGCCGTTCCAGACGCGTTGCATCGTGGGTCAGGGACCATTCCGGTACCTGCTTCAGCATTTCCTGAGCCTGGTCCGCCGGCATGGGGTCCACGCCGCCCCGACACGGGGTACACGTTTTCGCGCTGAGACTCATGGGAGTTCCTCCTCCACAGGACGCATGTATCCTTGCAGACTACGAAGCACTCCCCGGGTTCCGCAAGCACGGTGCTTGCCACGCCAGGCCCATGATCCCCCTCCAGACAGGAGAAACCGCCCGTGAGCGATTCCGCCGTAACCCGCCCGGACACCGTCGCCCTCTACGTCACCTGTCTGGTGGATCTGTTCCGCCCCGGTGTCGGCATGGCCGCGGTGGATTTGCTGGAACGGGCCGGCTACCGGGTGGAGGTACCTGACGGTCAGACCTGTTGCGGTCAACCGGCCTGGAACAGCGGCGACGAGGCTCAGGCCCGGGAGCTGGCCCGTCGGGCAATCCGGCAATTGCAGGGCTATGCCCACGTGGTGGTGCCCTCCGGGTCCTGTGCCGGCACCATGGTCTGCCACTATCCCACGCTGTTCGCCGACGAGCCGGAGTGGCTGGATGCGGCCCGGGATCTGACCGGTCGTACCTGGGAGCTGACGCGCTTTCTCGTGGACGTGGCCGGTTTACCGGCGGACAGCCTTGGCCCCTGTCAGGGCATCGCCACCTATCACGACGCCTGTTCCGGGCTGCGCCAGCTTGGTATCCGTGAACAGCCGCGGAAGCTCCTCGGCGCGGTTCAGGGCCTTTCCCTGCGGGAGATGGAGGATACCGATACCTGCTGCGGCTTCGGTGGAACCTTCTGCGTAAAGTATCCGGAAATCTCCGAGCGCATGGTGAGCAACAAGGTGGAACGCGTCCGGGAGTCCGGGGCCGACATGTTGCTGGGAGGGGATTTGGGCTGCCTGATGAATATCGCCGGCCGCATGCAGCGGCTGGGTGTGCCCACCAGGGCCTACCACGTGGCGGAGGTGCTCGCCGGCACTGCGGACGGCCCGGCCATCGGCGAGAAGGAGCGCTGACATGCAGCTCTCACCGGAACGTTTTCGCTCGCAGGCGCAAGCCGCACTGCGGGACCCCACCCTGCAACAGGCCTTGTCCCGTGCCCGGTCCGGCTTTATTGACAAGCGCCGCAAAGGCATCCATGACATCGCCGACTTCGAGGCGCTGCGGGAGCGCGGCCGGCGTATCCGGGATCTGGCGCTGAGCCAACTGGACCATCATCTGGAGCAACTGGAATCCGCTGTCCGGGCCGCCGGGGGGCAGGTTCACTGGGCGGAGAACGACGCCCAGGCCCGGGAGATCATTCTGGGACTCTGTCGCCAGGCGGATGCGCAACGGGTCACCAAGTCCAAGAGCATGGTGGGCGAGGAGATTGCCATCAATCCGGCCCTGGAGGCGGCCGGCCTGGACGTGGTGGAAACCGACCTGGGGGAGTACATCATACAACTGGCCCAGGAACCCCCCAGCCACATCATTGCACCGGCGGTGCACAAGACGCGCCAGCAGATTTCCGAGCTGTTCGACACCCATCACCATCAGGGCGCGCTAAAGGCCCGGCTCCGGGAGATACCGGAGCTGGTCAACGAAGCCCGGGAGGTGCTCCGGGACAAGTTCCTCAGCGCCGATGTGGGCATCACCGGGGCCAACTTCCTGGTGGCGGAGACGGGCTCCATCGTACTGGTAACCAACGAAGGCAACGCGGATCTCACCCACACGCTGCCCCGCATGCATATCGCCGTGGCCGGCATCGACAAGGTGGTACCCACGCTGGATGACGCCACCACCCTGCTGCGACTGCTGGGCCGAAGCGCCACCGGGCAGGCCATGTCCTGCTACACCACGTTCGTCACCGGGCCGCGACGGGCGGATGATCCGGACGGCCCCGGGGAGTTCCACCTGGTGCTGCTGGATAACGGCCGCAGCCGGATGCTGGCCGGCCCGTACCGGGAGATGCTGCGCTGCATCCGCTGCGGCGCCTGCATGAACCACTGCCCGGTGTACTCGGCCATCGGAGGCCATGCCTACGGCTGGGTCTACCCCGGCCCCATGGGTTCCGTGCTGACGCCCCTGTTTCGCGGGCTGGAGAACACGCGGGATCTGCCCAATGCCTGCACGCTGAACGGGCGGTGCGCCTCGGTATGTCCGGTGAAGATCCCGCTGCCGGATCTGCTGCGTCAGCTCCGCGCCGAGCAGTTCCGCCGGAACATCACGGACAGCCGCACCCGATGGGGGCTGCGGCTCTGGGGCGCGCTTGCCCGGCGGCCCGCGCTCTACGCTCTGAGCACCGGGCTCGCCGGCCGCCTTTTGCGCCTCCTGGGAGGAAAGCGCGGACGTATCCGCCGCCTGCCGCTGGCCGGTGGCTGGACGGCGTCCAGGGATTTCCCCGCGCCACAGGGACCCGGTTTCCGGCAACAATGGAAAAAACGGCAAACGGAGCGAAAGCCGGTATGAGCAGCGCACGGGATAACATTCTCCGCCGCGTGGCGGCGGCACTTGACGGAAGGAATGGGAACCGGGGCACCGGTTCGCCATCCGGAGGCCATGATCACCCGTCCGACGCTTCACCGCCGCGTCCGCAGTGGGAAGGGGCGCTGCTGGACCGTTTTCTGGACCGGCTGCAAGCGGCCTCCGCGAGCTGGACCGGCGTGGACACGCTGGACGCCGTTCCGACGACGGTGGTCGATTACCTCGCCGACAACGGCCTGGCGCCCCGACTCCGCGTCGCCCCGCACCGGCTGTTGCAGAACCTGTCCTGGCCCGATCAACTGGAGATCACCACCGGAACCGATCCCCAGGGACTGGATGTGGCACTCTCGGTGGCGGATGCGGCCATGGCGGAGACCGGTACTCTGGTGCTCTGCTCCGGGCCGGAATCGCCCACAACGCTGGATTTCCTGGCGGACCACCATCTGGTGGTACTGCGGCGGGAACACATCCTGCCGTACATGGAGGACGTGTGGGCGTCACTGCGCCGGCGGCCGGACTTCCCCCCCCGCTCGCTGAACTACATCACCGGCCCGTCACGCACCGCGGACGTGGAGCAGACCATGCAGCTCGGCGCCCATGGCCCGCGCAGCCTGCACGTGCTGCTGATCCCCTGATCAGCCGCCGGCCTCCTTCAGCCAGCCCAGGGATTCCATGGTGCCGGCCAGGGGGATGTACTCGCATCCCACATAGCCCGCGTAACCCAGGGTGGCGAGCCAGCGGAACAGGTGGGGGAAACGGATCTCGCCGGTGCCCGGTTGGTGCCGCCCCGGCACATCGGCGATCTGGACATGCCCCAGGCGGTCACCGGCCCGCTCCAGCCCCCGGGACAGATCGCCTTCCATAATCTGCATATGGTAAACGTCATACTGCAGAAAGAGATTGTCCAGCCGCAGCTCCCGGATCAGTGCAAGCGCCGCATCACTGCGATTGAGCAGGAATCCGGGTACATCCCGGGTATTGATGGGCTCGATCAGCAGCCGCCGATGATGTGCCGCCAAGCGGGAGGCGGCATGCCGCAGGTTGGCCCGGAACACCGCCCAGGCTTCCGCCGGATCCACTCCCGGGGGCGGAATCCCGGCAAGGCAGTTGAGCTGCGGGCAACCCAGACGCACACAGTACTCCAGACCCTGCTCCACACCGTCCCGGAACTCGGCCTCCCGCCCGGGATGACAGGCGATCCCCCGCTCCCCGCCATCCCAATCCCCCGGCGGAAGATTGTGGAGTACGAGCCGCTGTCGGGTATCGCCAAGGGCCGACGCAAGCTCCACCGCCGGCAGGCCGTACGGAAACTGGATTTCCACAGCGGAGAATCCCGCCCGGGCGGCGGCGGCAAAACGTTCCTGGAACGGCAATTCCGTGAACAGCATGGAAAGGTTCGCTGAGAATCGCGGCATGACGGCCTCTGGCGTGCTGGCGCAGACGGGTCCCGTCTGCGTATCATCCCCGGTGAACAACAGGGGACATGAAAGACGGAATGATGGCAGACCGCAAGGCCCGCGCCAGCCGGCGGACACCGCGCACCGGCAATCACGGACAGGGTAATGTGCAGGCGCTCAGCCGGGGGCTGACCCTGCTTGACTGTCTTGCCTCGGAACCCCGTGGCTTGCTGCTGACCGACATCGCGCGGCGGGTGGGGCTGGCCGCCTCCACCACGCACCGCCTGCTCGCCACACTGGAGCACCGTGGCTTTGCCGAGCTGGAGGCGAACACCGGTCTCTGGCGCGTGGGTGCGGCCACCGTGGCGGTTGGCAGCGCATTCATCCGTGGGCGGGACTTCGTCTCTCTGGCCCGGCCCTACATGCGGGAACTCTCCAGCCGGTCCGGGGAAACCAGCAATCTGGCCATCGAGCGCGACCTGGGGGCCGTCTATGTCGCCCAGGTGGAATCCAGCGCCACGATCCGGGCGTTTTCCCGGCTCGGGGACCGTGTTCCCCTGGCCTGCTCCGGGGTTGGCCTGGCGCTGCTCTCCGCCCATTCCGCTGAGGAGGTGGAGGCGATCATCCGGGAAACCGGGCTCCCGGAATACACCGCCAACTCCATCACCAGCCTGGACCGCCTGCACCGGCTGCTGGAGCAGGGCCGGCTCCGCGGCTACGTGGTGGACGACGAATATCACGTACTGGGGATGCGCTGCGTGGCGGCGCCGTTCTTCGATGGCAACGGTGAGCCCCTGGCCGCCATCTCCCTCTCCGGGCCTGCTGCCCGCCTGTCCCCGGAAAAAGCTGAGCAGTTAGGTCAATTTGTTGCTGCAACTTCCTGCGAAATCACACAACGTATAGGCGGACGATCCACGTGATCCCCCCTTTCCCGGCAGCAAAGTGATATCAAAGGCCGGTCAGGCCCTGCTGCCACCCCCGGGCGACGACCGTTCGTGGGCGTCCCCGAAGGAAACCAGGCGCCGCTTCTCCTCGTCCCAAAGCGAGAGCCGCACCGCCCCGAGGCTTTGCCGCAGCGTCAGGCGGCTGACGCTGCGGAGCCCGGGGTGGTCACGGAGCACCTCGGGTAGGCGGTAGAAGGGGATGCGGCTGCAGAGGTGATGGATATGATGCACCCCGATATTGGCGGTGAACCAGCGTAGCACACCCGGCAGATCGTAGTGGGAACTGCCTTGTAGCGCCGCCTCGTGGAAAGTCCAGTCCTTGCCATGTTCCCAGAAGGTATCCGCGAACTGGTGCTGGATATAGAACAACCAGACGCCGATGGACGCGGCGAGAAGCATGATCGGTAGATGCACCAGCAGGAAGGGACCGACGCCCACCAGCCACATCGTCCCGGTGACGATCACCACAATCGCCGCGTTGGTGCCCATGGTGCTAAGCCAGGGCATCCATCCCTGGCGCATGAAACCCAGGGGCAGGCGATTATCCAGCAGGAAAATGTACGCCGGGCCGAGACCGAACAGCACCAAGGGATGCCGGTACAGACGGTAGCGGAGCCGCTGCCTTCGCGGTAGACCCTGGAATTCCCGCACGGTCTGGGTATCGATGCCGCCGACACGCGGGCGGTCCAGATTGCCGGAGCTGGCATGATGGCGCGCATGGGTGTGGCGCCATAAGTCGTAGGGCGTCAGGGTCAGAACGCCCATGACCCGCCCCACCCAGTCATTGACGCGCCTGGATCGGAAGAAGGATCCGTGGCTGCAGTCGTGCATGATCATGAACACGCGCACGAGGAAACCGGACGCGGGCACGACCAGCAACAGGCCGAACCAGTGTCCGGCGCTCAGGGTGGCCCATAGCAGTATCCAGAGACCGGCGAAGGGAATCATTGTGATGGCGATTTCCAGAAGGCTGCGGGCGAGGCGTGGTTCACGGTATCCGTCAAGTACGCGCCTCAATGCCCGCGGGTCGTCGGCGATGTCGCCATTCGGCTCTTGGCGGTTCATGTTCAGGCTCCTGATGAGCCTGACACGCCATTCCATGGTCCATCGACCCAGTGGGAGGCGTGCCTGGGTGCATAGGGGTACGGCGCTTCCATTCACGCCCGCTTCGACAGCGGACTTGAATACCCTCCAACCTGTAGGCTGGCGCCTGGCACGCACCATGTCTGTATGCTATCGCACATACCCGGGGGAAGACCGTCGGGGCGGCGGGGTAGGCGGTGCCCAGACCGTGGACCCCGTCAACGCCCCTGGGCCCCTCTGCGCAGCCAGTCATGCACGAAGGCGAGCTTGCGGCGGGCGGCACCCGACAGCACGAAGGGATAAAGGTCCGACAGGCCCATGGAGCGGTTAACGTGATTGACTCCCACCGTGAGGGAAGCCGCGACATGAACCAGACGGTCGGCATCCGGTTCCGCATACGGGTCCCAACCAGGGTTCGGCAATTCCGGGGAAGACAGACCCGCGGCGACAAAGCTGTCGGTAATGTCGGTCAGGTGCAGCAGATGCGCGGCGGTCTCGGCCCAGTCTTCATGTGGATGCGCGGAGGCGTAGCTGGTCAGGAATCGCTGCCGCCAGTCCGGGGGAGGACCGTCATCGTAGTGGCGCTGAAGCGCAGCAGGGTAGTCGGTGCGTTCATCGCCGAACATGGCGCGAAACGCGTCCAGGAAATCGTTGCGCAGGCTGAGCCGCCACCAGAGCATATGGGCGATCTCGTGGCGCATGTGGCCGATCATGGTGCGGTAGGGCTCTTCCAGCGCCTGGCGGCGGGTGACGCGCACCACCGGGTCCGCCTCAGCCACGCTGATGGTCACAACGCCCTCGGCATGTCCCATGAACACGGGCGTCGGGCCCTCGGCGAGCATGTGGAAAACCGGTCGCGTGCCCGGGTCCTCCGGCCGGAACCAGTGCCAGCGGCCGAGGTTGTCAAGCACCCAGCGTTTGGCGGCCTCGGTCTCCGCCCAGTTGGGGATGGCGCCGGGGATGGAGGGGTCCGGGGCCAGCGCCGTCATGGCGCAGGACCGGCAGAAAGCGCCGTGTTCAGGAGCGATCCAGTTGCAGCCGATGACCTCCCGGTTAGCACAAAAGGGCGGCATAGGCAGAAACGCCCGCGCCTGGGGATCGTAAGCAACAGGCGTGCCGTCGGCTGTGGCGAGGTTGTGGAACCAAAGCCAGCCGGCACCGACTGGGTTGGCAAAGATACGCATGGGGACGGGTACTCCGGAAGAACGACGATGCGGACGAGAGGTAAGGAGTCCATGGTCCTCCTGTCCCGGATGCGGGTCAACTCCCCTACCCGTCCCCGCTACCCTTGAAGCGCATGAACACATGGACTGACAGCAGAGCCCGGCGAGGGCCCTGATTGCCTTCATCCACCCGCCGTCCTGCATCAGCCGCCCCATGGGTGTGCCACCGCACAGACCCCGCCCAACGGTTCCTCTCTAATAGGATTTCGTGAAGTCCGTCACCAGCAAGAGCCAGTCACCATGACCAATATACAGATCATCGGAATCGTCCTGCTGGTTACCGGCGCGATTCTGCTGTACTTCGGCTACCAGGCATCTCAGAGCGCCGGTGAACAGATTGTCCAGACATTCACAGGTCGGTTCTCGGACACCACCACCTGGTATTTCGTCTTCGGTGCCGCTGCTGCCGTCGGTGGCTTCATCATGCTCCTGGTTCGGGGCTGAGCTGAGGTCAGACAAGAACATCGGACACAGCCTCGGACGGGGCCGTCCATCCCGTGCACTCCTGCTTCAGCGTTGCCAGCGCCACCTTCACCTGGACGGCGGATGGGTGATTGCCTCGCCTTCTATTGGCCGTTCTCGGCGCCTTCTCTCCCGGGAGTGGGCTGGGTGAGAAGTCTCCTGTGGAGAGATGATGACAGACCTCGCCCGATAGGGTAGCTTGAGTCCCGGCGTGTGGCGTTGCGGCCATCGGCAGGCCGCGGCTCATTCCAACAACAACCTGAATCCCGCCCAGGGAGGCCGCCACCCGCCTTCTGCCGAGAGCGATCCATGAAACGATTCTGGATAAGGGTGGCCGAGCACGCACGCACGGCCCCGGAGGATGACCCTGACCAGGCCTTGCGGCTACGCCGCTTCTTCTTGGCCTTGGTATCGTACGCGCTCTCCTCCATGCTGTTTCTTGCCTATGTGGTCAGCGGCGCCATGAGCCTGCGGGGATACCTGTGGGTGACCGCAGCCACTGTCATCATCAATGCCGCTTTCTACGCGGCGTTCCGCACCGGTTTCAATCTTCGCTTCCGGGAACCCAGCCTTACCATCCATCAGATGACGGGCGGCATCGCGATGATGCTGCTGGGCAGCTATCACGTGGATGAGGGCCGGGGCGGGCTGTTACTGATGTTCGTGGTGATCTTCCTGTTCGGCGTGTTCCGCCTGAACACGCGACAGCTCATGGCCATGAGTGCCGGAACACTGGCCGGGCATGTGGGCGTGCTCTTCGCCTTGTTCCACGTCCGACCCCAGGCGGTGGACCTGCGCGTGGAACTGCTGCAGCTCATGGCACTGGTCATCCTGCTGCCGACCTTTGCCGTGCTGGCCGGTGTGGTGAGCGGCATGCGTGAAAAGCTCAGCCTGACCAACCGGGAACTGGGTCATGCCATGGAGCAGATCCGCGCCCAGGCGATCCGCGACGAACTCACGGGCCAGTACAACCGGCGTCACATGATGCATCTGCTCCGGGACGAATGGGAGCAGGCGGAGCGCAACGACGGCAGTCTCGCGGTCATGATGCTGGATCTGGACCGGTTCAAGCTGGTGAACGACGAACACGGCCATCTGGCAGGGGATCGTCTGATCCGGGCGGTGGCGGATGCTCTGGGGGAAGAATTGCGGAGCATCGACCGCCTCTGCCGGTACGGCGGTGAAGAGTTCCTGGTCCTGGTCCCGGGGGTGGATGGACGCCAGGCGGTGCAGGTGGCGGAGCGCCTGCGGCGGCGTGTCGAGCACCGGTGTCGGCGGCCCGGATCGACACTGCCCCAGACCGTGTCCATCGGGGTTGCCTGCCATCAGCCGGGGGAAGGGGTTATCGAGCTGCTGGATCGCGCGGATCGGGCCTTGTACCAGGCCAAGGCGGCGGGTCGGAACCGGGTCTGCCTGGCGGACGACGGGCCCCGACGTGTTGTGGCCAACGGACGGGACTGAATCCGGGCACGGTCACCTCAACCATCCGCGACCGGGGTGTACCGTATTGCCCCGGTATACACGGCGGCCACATGACGGTCATCGCCCAGCATCAGGATTGCGAACAACAATTCATCCACCGACTCGCAGCAGGCCGCCCGGCGCGCCAGGAGCGGCGTGGCCCCGGGGTCCAGCACCACGCAGTCCGCCTCCATGCCAACCTCCAGGGAACCGATGTGATCGTCCAGATAAAGGGCTTCCGCACCGCCCCGGGTCATCAGGTACAGCAGTTCCGCCGGACTCGGCGGCGCTCCCTGCAGCGCCGCCACTTTGTAGGCCTCCGCCGCAGTGCGCAGCATGCTGAAACTGGTCCCTGCACCCACGTCCGTTCCCAGAGCGATCCGCAGCCCCGCCCGCCGACAGGCCGCGTAATCGAACAACCCGCTGCCCAGGAACAGGTTCGAGGTGGGACAGAAAACGGCGGCAGCACCCGCCGTCGCCATGCGTTCCCGTTCGTTTTGATCCAGGTGGATACAATGCGCAAACAGCGCCCGCCGGCGCAACAGACCGAAGTCCCGGTAAACGTCCAGATAGCTGGCCTGCTCCGGAAACACATGCCGCACCCAGTCCAGCTCCCCGCGTGACTCCGCCAGATGGCTGTGCACGTAGACATCCGGGTGCTGCTCGGCCAACTTGGCGATCCCGCGCAGTTGGGCCGCGCTGCAGGCGGGTGCGAACCTGGGGGTGAGCGCGTAGCGCAGCCGCCCCACCCCGTGCCACCGCCGGATCAGTTCACGGCTCTGGTCCAGTCCCAGACCGGGTCCGTCCCGGAGCGCCGCCGGGCAATTGCGATCCATCAGCAATTTGCCCGCGACCAGGCGCAGGCCGCGGGCGTGGGCCTCACGGAACAGGGCCTCCACCGACTGGGGGTGCACGCTGCCAAGCACCACGGCGGTCGTTGTACCGTTACGGAGCAGTTCCTCCAGGAAAAAACCGCTGACCTCCGCGGCGACGGTCTCGTCCGAGAAGGCCTCTTCCACCGGAAACGCGTAACGTTCCAGCCAGGCCAGCAGATGTTCCCCGTGACTGGCAATGATGTCGGTCTGCGGCAGGTGGATATGGGCATCCACGAAACCGGGCAGAATCAGCCGGCCACCGTGGTCGTGAACGGCTACGCCTTCGGGGGCCACAGCGCGCACCCGGTCCGCCGTACCCGTCGCCGCGATACGGCCCTGGCGCAACCACAGCGCACCCCGTTCCGTGACCTGCAGGACCGGGGCACCGGTTTCACCCGGCACCGCCTGGACCAGGGTACCCAGCAAAAGGCTGTCATCCGGTTGGGTGGTCACCTTGCCCTCCGGTTACACTGCGACGACAACGCTTACCTCATGCCGGAACTCTACACTTGCACCGGCCACAAGTCAGGAGATACCGATGCGAGTACGCCCTCGCCGTTCCGTGCTCTACATGCCGGGATCCAATGCGCGTGCCATCGAGAAGGCGCGCACATTGGACACAGACGCCGTGATTCTGGACCTGGAGGATGCCGTCTCCCCGGCGCAGAAACCCGCCGCCCGGGATCAGGTCTGCGCCGCGATCCACCAGGGCGGTTTCGGCAACAGGGAAGTGATCGTACGCGTGAACAGCCTGGATACCCCCTGGGGACAGGACGACCTGGAGGCGGTCGCCGGCCGACCGCCGGACGCGGTACTGCTACCCAAGATCAGCGAGATGGAGGACGTCACCCGGGCGGTGGAGGTGCTGAACCAGGCCGGTGGTCCGGAGGATCTCCCCATCTGGGTCATGGCCGAGACGCCATTGGGCATCCTGAACATCCAGGATATCTGCCGCTGTTCACCCCGGCTGGAGGTGCTGGTCATGGGCACATCGGATCTGGCCCGGGACCTGCGGGTACGCCATACCGCGGACCGCATCGGCCTGCTGGCCGCCCTGTCCCGCTCCGTGATCGCCGCCCGTGCTTACGGACTGGAGATCCTGGACGGCGTGTACCTGGACCTGCACAACGCCGAGGGCTTCCGGGACGCCTGTTTCCAGGGCCGCGACCTGGGCTTCGACGGAAAGACGTGCATCCACCCCAATCAGCTAAAGGTGGCCAACGAAATCTTCAGCCCCACCCGCCTGGAGATCGACCATGCCCGCGAAGTCATCGACGCCTGGCAGCAGGCAAAGGCCGATGGCCGTGGTGTTGTGGTGGTGAACGGCAAGATGGTGGAAGCCCTCCACGTGGAGGACGCGGAACGCATCCTCCGGCTGGACGAGGCCATCAGAAGCTGACGCCCACCGGTGGTCGGAGATCGGCACTAACCGGACTCATGCGGCGATCGCCCGGCCCGGCGCCGTTGCCACCACCAGATCGTGCCAAGCAGGCCCAGTGCAGGCAGGAAGAACCACCGTGGGTCTGGCCGCTCCGCCGGCATCAGCACTTCGGTGATACGCTGTCCGGTGGATATCCCCACCCGATCCGCCTGACTGCCATAACTGACGCTGGACACCTGCACCTGCTCGCCGAAGACCATGATCATCACCCCCGCATCCTGCAAACGGTCGAATCCGTCCCCTTCCTCATCCACCCGGAGCATCACCAGACGGGACACCTCGCGACCCTCCGCATCCATGCCCTCCACCTGGAAACGCAGCCGGTCCCCCGCATCCAGCGAGTCCACGTAGGCCACAGCCTGATGCGCCGGGACGGCCTCGAATTCCGGTGCGACCCGGTCCATCCAGTAGCCGGGCCGGAACAGCGTGAACGCCACCAGAAGCAGCGCTGCCACTTCATACCAACGTGTCCGCACGACGAAATAGCCCTGGGTGGCCGCCGCGAACACCAGCATGGCGATGGTGGCACTGACAAAGGTCAGGGCCAGATCCCAGACGTTATCCACACCGATCAGCAGCAACTGGGTGTTGAAAATGAACAGGAAGGGCAGAGCCACTGTACGCAGACTGTAGTAGAAGGCATAGACGCCTGTCCGGATCGGGTCGCCCCGCGCCACCGCGGCGGCCGCGAAGGAGGCCAGCCCCACCGGCGGCGTCACATCCGCCATGATGCCGAAATAGAACACGAACAAGTGCACCGCGATCAGCGGCACCAGCAGGCCCGCCTGTGCTCCCAGTTCCACCACCACGGGCGCCATCAGGCTGGCCACGATGATGTAGTTCGCCGTGGTGGGCAGGCCCAGCCCCAGCACCAGGCTGAGCACCGCCACCAGCATGAGCATCAGCATCAGATTGCCACCGGAGATCACCTCCACCACCTGGGTCAGCACCAGACCGACCCCGGTCATGGAGACCGTGCCCACGATGATGCCCGCCGCCGCTGTGGCGACACCGATACCCACCATGTTGCGCGCCCCCTGGACCATGCCGTCCAGCAGGTCGCGAACACCGTGCAAGACCGCCTCACCATACCGGTGCCGGCCACGCAACAGGTTCAGCAGCGGCCGCTGGGTAAGCACGATGAAGATCAGAAAACTCACCGCCCAGAAGGCGGACAGCCCGGGGGACAATCGCTCGACGATCAACGCCCAGATCAACACCACCAGGGGCAGAATGAAATGCAGGCCGCTGTGGATGGTGGGCCCTGGCGCGGGGAGTGCGTAGACCGGTTTGGACGGATCGTCGTGGGGCAGTTCCGGATAGCGGGCGGCATTCCAGAGCAGGCCCAGATAGCCGGCCAGGATCAGCACCGCTACCACCAGATTCGCCGCCGGCCCCAGTACCACACGGATCCAGCCGATGCCGTAGTAAACCAACGCCGAGAGCACAATCAGGCCCACGACTACCGTGGCAAAGACGAAGAGTTTCTGAAACAACGGCGTGACCACCCGCGGCGGAATGCCTTTCATGTCCGCCTTCAGTGCCTCCAGATGAACGATATACAGCAGCGCGATATAGGAAATCACCGCCGGCAGAAAGGCGTGACGGATCACTTCCAGATAGCTGATCCCCACGTATTCCACCATCAGGAAGGCTGCCGCCCCCATAACCGGCGGCATCAACTGCCCGTTCACCGAGCTGGCCACCTCCACGGCACCGGCCTTTTCCGACCGGAAGCCCACCCGCTTCATCAGGGGAATGGTGAAGGTGCCGGTGGTGACGGTATTGGCGATGGACGAACCGGAGATGATCCCGGTCATCCCCGAGGCCACCACGGCGGCCTTGGCCGGCCCGCCCCGCAGGTGCCCCAGCAGGGAGAAAGCCACCTGAATGAAGTAATTGCCGGCGCCGGCGCGATCCAGCAAGGCCCCGAACAGGACGAACAGAAACACGAAGCTGGTGGAGACACCCAGCGCAATACCGAACACACCTTCACTGGATAGCCAGAACTGAGACGCCGCCCGGGAGAACGAGGCCCCGCGATGGGCGACCAGATCGGGCATATGCGGTCCGCCGAAGGTGTAGATCAGGAACACCAGGGCGATCACCGCAAGGGCCGGCCCCAGCGCCCGCCGCGCAGCCTCCAGCAGCGTGACCATGCCAACACCGGCAACGATGAGATCCGCCAACACCGGACGGCCGGGGCGAGCGGCCAGGTCCGCATGAAACAGGTAAAGGTAGAACGCCGAACAGCCGGCGGCGGCCGCCAGCAGCCAGTCCAGCAACGGGATCCGCCGGGTTTCCGTTTCCAGCATCCCCGCCAGCGCCACAGCGACGAGAGAGACCGCCAGCACCAACAGCACGGCCACATGTGGCGTCCCCGGTACAGGCCGCCCCTGCCAACCCAGCAAAGCCATCCACAACGTCAGGGCCGCGAAAACCAGGTAGACAACCGGCGCGATGCCAACCCGCCCACGGCCACGTCGCCCGGGAAACAACAAGTAGACCAGCAGCAGGGCAAAGGTGAGATGGATCGCCCGGGCCTGGGTATCCGGGAACATGCCGAAGCCCAGGATGAAGGGCAACGGCGAAGCGATCCAGAGTTGAAAACAGGACCACGCCAGGGCCAGCACATAAATGAAGCGGGCGGTGAGTCCATCCGGATGGCGCTCACCGCCCTCGAGGCTGGCCAGGCGCTTTGCGGCCTCTTCGCCGGACTGCGTGTTCGGCTCCGTCACGCAAGCTCCTCAACAACACGGCTTTCCGGTGACCGCACCACAAAGCCCCGGCATCAGTCGCCCAGCAGGCCCGCCTCGCGGAAGTAGCGTTTCGCCCCCTCATGGAGCGGTGCGGACAAGCCCTCGCTGATCATGACGTCCGCCTCCAGCACTCCGAACGCCGGATGCAGCCCCTTGAACGTGTCCAGATTCTCGAACACGGCCCGCGTCACCTGATAGACCACCTCTTCCGGCACGTCCGCCCGCGTGACAAAGGTGGCGCCGACGCCGAAGGTTTCCACGTCCGCGTCATGGTTGGGATACATCCCGCCTGGAATCGTGGCATGGAAGTAATACGGAGTCTCCTCCACCAAACGGTCGACCCGCTCGCCGGTCACCGGCACCAGGCGCGCATCACAGGTGGCAATGGGCTCCTGGATGGATCCGGACGGATGCCCCACGGTGAACAGCACCACGTCAATGCGGTTGTCACACAGCGCGGCGGACTGCTCCCGCGACGGCAGCTCCGAGGCCAGGGAGAAGTCCCGCATGGTCCAGCCGTAGACGTCCATCAGGCGCTCCACGGTGCCCCGTTGGCCGGAACCCGGATTGCCCACATTGACACGTTTGCCCTTGATCTCATCGAAGCTGGCGATCTCCGCATCCGGACGAACCACGACCGTGAAGGGTTCGGGGTGCAGCGAGAAGACGGCCCGCAGGTCCTCATTCGGCCCCTGGTCCGCGAACTGATCGCTGCCGTTGTACGCGTGGTACTGCCAGTCGGATTGGACCACTCCGAACTCCAGATCCCCTTCGGCCAGTGCGTTCAGATTATAAATGGATCCGGCCGTACTCTCGGCCGAGCAACGGATGCCATGCTCACTGCGCCCTCGATTGACCAGACTGCAGATGGCACCGCCGGTGGGATAGTAAACGCCGGTCACGCCGCCGGTTCCGATCGTGGTGAAGCGCTGCTGGGCCTGGGCGGTACTGGCGAACGTGCCTGCCGCAATCAGCAAGCCGGCGGCGGCCAGGCCAACAGCTCGGTATACGGTGTTCCGGTTCATCGGTGTTCTCCATCATGCGCCATCGTTCATAACATGATGCACCAAGGCACCCCCTGCTCACCACCACACGGACAAGCTACCAGGCGTCGCGGGTGGGTCATATGCGCGCGCCGAACTGCGTTGACGCTCTTGACATGGACAAGGCCATCGCCGGCGAACGCCGTCCCGTCAGCCTACTGGAATAGCTCCGCAGAGCACCATGGGGATAGTTCAGCGGCTTCCCCAGAGATACATGCTGGATGTCTTGCCCAGGATATTGAGTTCAAACCGTTGGGAGCCGAACCCCTGCCCAACCCCGTGGCACACATGCAGGGGCAGCAGGTGCTCCTCCCGCGGGTGACAGAACCGGGCGCCCGGAGCCTGGTGCCAGTGAATCAGCCGCGCGGTGCGCTCGGTTTCCGTGTAATCGGGGTTGGTGCAAACATCGGCGAGCCACGTTTCGAAGGCCTGGTTGAGCCGGCGCGATTCCTCGGTATCCGGCCCGAAAAACGCCTTGAGGTTGTGGAAGGAGAACCCGGAACCGACCACCAGCACACCCCGGTCAGCAAGCGCTCCCAGGGCCCGGCCCATGGCGATATGCTCGCCGGGGTCCAGTGTGTTCACCAGTGACACCTGTACACAGGGGATGTCGGCATCGGGGTACATGATCTTCAGCGGGACGAACATGCCATGGTCGAAGCCCCTGCCCTCATCCAGCGCCGCGCTGATGCCGGCATCAACCAGCAGTCGCCGGATCTCGGCGGCAAGGGCCGGTTCCCCGGCGCAGGGGTACCGGATCTCATAGGATTCCGGAGGAAACCCGTAGTAGTCATAGATCAGTGGCGGGTCCGGCGCGGCCGTGATACGGGGCAGCGCCTCTTCCCAGTGGGCACTGACCACCACGAGGGCATCGGGCCGCGGAATGCGTTCCGCCAGGTGCTCAAGACAGGCCACCATATCGCGATGCCCCGGATCCCCCAGCAGCGGCATCGGCCCTCCGCCGTGGGAAATGAACAGTGCTTTCGGCATGTCTCCCATGATGTACTCGTCTCGCCGGGATGGCCAGGGAAGCGGTGGCCGGACGCCAAGGCTTCCGGCAAGGCATCCAGGATCAGCATATCACTGCGCGACGGCGATGATCACGCGGACCACCGGGGCGAGGGGTCGGATACCGCGGGCGTGATTCAGGCCGAAACCATTCACGCCGGATGCAGCCGCCACGCGGCGGGGCTTAGGGAAATTAGCTATTCCCTCCGAAGACAGGAACAAGCGCAATCCCGGTGATATACAGACCGAACCCGAACGTGGCATGGGCCACCAGACTGCGGAGCCGGGCCTGATTGGGTCTCGGTGTCCTTCCGGCAGCAACACCCAGGCCAAACAACGGCTGCATGATCAGAAAAGGCAGGGCGACGGTGGCCAGCCCCATTACCAGCGCAGGGAGCAGCGTCGGGCGCTGAATCCAGTCCGGGGAAACCAGCCCAATGAATCCGGCAGCCAGCCCGATACCGATGGCGTAATGCGCGGTCCAGCCCACCGCGCATTCGCGACGCTTCGGCGGCGCGGAGAGGATACTGTGGTGCCTGAAAACGCCACCCGGCATGTGGCATAACCAACGCCCCACCAGGCAGTAATCCAGCGAAGGGATGCCCAGGAGTTTCTTCTGGAGCAATGCCCAGGCATCCATGATGAGTGTTGCACCGACACCTAGGAGCCCAACCGCGAGAACCGGCGGGAAATCAACGTTCATGACAGTACCCTCCGTGTACATTGCGGATCATTCACCCTGAATTACCCGGGATCATGCATTACTCCGTTGAAACTTCCAGCCACTTGTACATGACCAGGGCATCCACATACCCCTTGGTCGGATGGTGGAACGCTCCCGGCAAACGGCCCACGGTCTGAAAGCCGAGCCTGTGCCATAGCCTCACCGCGCCCTCATTGCTGGAGGCCACGAAATTGAACTGCATTGCCTTGTAGCCAAGATCCCTGGCGATGCCTTGCGAGTGTTCGCACATCGCCGTGGCAAGTCCGCGCCCTCTGGCCGCCGACGAGACCATGTAGCCGCAGTTGCAGACGTGTTCACCCGGACCGGGCTGGTTGGTCTTGATGTAGTACGTGCCGAGGATTTCGCCGTTCTCCTCGAAGACATACGTCTTTCTTGGGACATCCATCCAGAGCCTCCGCGCCTCGTCCTTGCCGATATCCCGCTGATAGGCGTAGGTCTCACCGGCGGCGGCGATCTCATGGAAGATCGGCCAGATCTGCTCGAAATCCTCCCGCGTGGCTTCCCGTATATTCATGGGCTTCGAAACGGTTTGTGAGGGTACATTCGCCCCCGGATCAGCCGGAGCCGGCCAGCTCATCATCCCCGGAACCCGTCGTTAAGGAAGCCTTGATCGATTCCTTAAGGGGTGCGGACGGAATTCCCCGGCAAGGGTTTCCAGCGCCTCTCCGGTCAGCCGGTTCACCGTCCACCCGTCCATCGGGACTGCGCCGATGGATCTGTAGAACCGGATAGCGGGTTCATTCCAGTTGAGCACCGACCACTCAAGGCGCCCGCAGCCCCGCTCCCTGGCAAGCTGTGCGAGATAGGTGAGCATGAGCCTCCCGATACCCTTGCCGCGCATTTCCGGTTTGACGAAGAGATCCTCCAGATAGATCCCCGGCTTTCCCAGAAACGTGGAAAAATTATGGAAGAACAAGGCGAAGGCCACGGGCCTGTGCTGCCATTCACCGATCAGCACCTCCGCCACCCTGCGTTCGCCGAACAGCCACTCCCGCAGGCTGTCTTCTGTGGCAACCACTTCATGCAGCAAGCGTTCGTACTCCGCCAGATCCCGGATGAACGAAAGGATCACCCCGAGATCGGACGCCGTTGCCCCACGAATGGTGAACCCTTCCAAACCGGTGTCAACGCTCAGACCACCGTTCGCCATGCTTACAACCCCCCCTTTGCTTCAGCAAGACACTGAAGTGGCTCCCGGAGCGTCCGTCCCAAGGACAGGATCAGGGCACCTCATCCGAAGCTATTCGCCCCGCAGAGACACGTTCCCTTCCTCATCCAGGGCCCAGAAAGGATTGTACGCGACTTCCCAGAGATGGCCGTCCGGATCCGCGAAATAGCCGGAATACCCGCCCCAGAAGACGTCCTGCGCCGGTTTCACCACACAGGCTCCGGCGTTCCACACCCGTGACATGATCTCATCCACTTCATCCCTGGACCGGGCGCAATACGCCAGCGTGATCCCTGAGAAGCCGGACCCGTTTTGCGGGACCATGGCATCATCCGCCAGCTCCTGCCGGGGATACAATGCCAGGATTAACCCATTGAGCTGAAAAAACCGGATCTGGTCTTCAGCCGCTCCCAGCGACCATCCCAGCGCCTCCTCATAGAACTGTTGCGACAGCTTCAGATTCGAGACGCCCAGGGTTATCACGCTCATCCTCTGTTCCATGGATCCAATCTCCCATGTCCTGTGTTGGAATGTCCGCTCAACGCCCGGTCGGGACCACCGGGGCGTCCATGGTCCTGTCGGACCGCCAGCCGGGATCACGTCGCCTCAGCGGGTTTCACGCTGCCAATGCGCCGGGAAACCGGTGATCCAGCAGCTCCAGACAACCGCCCGTCATGGGTTCGATGTGTCTGCCTATGGCCAGCAACCGCTCATCCTGCCAGCGTTTGCCCACAAGCTGTACGCCCACAGGAAGTCCCTCCTCCACGCCTGAAGGCAGCACCATAACGGGGTGTCCGGTCAGGGAAAAGGGAATGGTCATACTCACCGTCGCTTCCAGATACGGCAGGCGATGGCCTTCGAACGGAATCCCGGCGCGGATCAGGTTTCCCCTGTCACTGCCATGTTCAGGAGCCACGGTAGGCGCCACCGGGCACATCCACACATCCCATTGATCCAGGAAACGCTCCAGGGCGCTGATCAAATCGTCCCGCACATGAAGGGCATGGGCATAATCACGCATGCCGAAACGCATCCCTCTGGCGAAGTACCGTGCCAATCGCTGGGACCGGGGCAGTACCCGTCCCGCCAGGGACAGTAGTCGGCGCTCCACGCCGGGCATGCCCAGCCCGATCTCGACGCCGGCGATCACACCGTAGGCGTACCAGGCCCGATCGACATCAAACGCGTTTGGTCTGCGGCGCTCAACCGTCAATCCATGGCCCTGCAACAGGGTAACAACACGGCGCAGGGCGTTGGAGGTTCGTGAGCACAGGGGCAGGCCTTCGAAATCGTCCCACCAGGCGATCCGCAGGGGTCGCGCCGGCAGGCTGGCGGTACGCCACGGCATCGGGGGCACCTCCGTATCCCGGCCGTCCGGACCGGTGAGGTGTGCGCAACCCAGCTTCAGGGTCTCCACGTCCCGGGCCAGCAGACCGAAGGACAGGCAATGACGGACCGTGCGCTGCTGATCCGGTAAGTGCGGGATATGCCCGGTCCGCGGCAAACGGTTCTCGGTGGCCTTGAATCCGGCCACCCCGCAGTAGGCAGCCGGAAGCCGGATGGAGCCGCCGATGTCACTCCCCAGATCCAGGTACGAGAACCCCATGGCAACGGCTGCGGCACTCCCACCGGAACTGCCGCCGGACGTTCGGGCGGGATCCCAGGGGTTGTTGGTGCTGCCGAACAGGGGGCTGCGACAATGGGGATAACCGGCCAACTGCGGCAGATTGGTCTTTCCCAGCAAAAGGCAACCCGCCCGGCGCAGGCGTCTCACCAGGGTCGCGTCCTCCGCTGGCACATACCCGGCGAGCGGAGGATGACTGCTGGTGGTGCGCAACCCGGCGGTGGCAAACGCGTCCTTGACAGTCAACGGCAATCCGGCCAGCGGCGGTAACCGGCCCTCTTCCCGCAACAGATGCAGCCGTTGCGCGTCCCTCAGCGCCTGCATGCGGTTCAGGGTTACCACGGCATTGATTCCCGGGTCATATCGCTGGATTCGCTGAAACTGCCGGACCGCAACCCGGGTGAAATCCAACTGACCGACGCGCAATTGATCCAGCAACTGGCGGCTGGTGGGCAAGCTGGGCATAGCGTCCTCCCGTGTCGATTTCCGCCAGCACCATAGGCGCCCGCACTCAAGCGGTCTTGAAGAAACGCGACATGCGGGCGCCGGACGCCAGTGCCCGCGGCAGAACGCGATATGCCCAATATTCCGAATCCTTCTCCAGCAACCCTCTCAATCGGCCTGGCTGCACACCGGTAAACCGTTTCAGGTCACGACTCAGATGAGACTGATCGGCATACCCCAGCTCCATGGCCAGCCCTGCCAATCCGGCGCCCTCCGGTCTCAGCCCGAGACGGGTGATCAGCAGCGCCGTACGCGCCAGCCGCTGGTAGACCTTCGGTGAAAGGCCGAACTGCCGGATGAAGCGGCGCTCCACCTGACGCAGGGAGAGACCGTAGGCCTTGGCTGCGCTGCCAGGATCGGTGCGCAGGAGCGCATCGCGGATCCAGCCCGTATCCGCCCGACTGAAACACGCCGCGCCCTGCCGGACTGCCCCGCCGTCAAGCCAGCGGCGCATTGCCGCTTCCAGGATCTCCCACATGGACTGTCGCGGCGCCGCGGTAAGCTGCTCCGGCAAAGCCCGCAACCAACCGCAGCCCAATGTTCCCACGTCCTGCCGTGCGTTCAGGAGGCTGACGGGCACCCCCTGAATCAACCCGTGCCAACAGCCCGGGGCGAAAACCACAATCAGGCAACGAAAGCCGCCGCTTGTCACCAGGAGACCCGGTCCCGTCTGTGGGCCGGAAATGAAAGCCGGCGGCAGCGGGCGCACGATACCGACGCCGGAATCACGAAAACCGGCTTTGCCGGCGAGCACCAGCGTCAGCGTCGCCGACGCGGAACTGGGAAACCGGGTAACACACCTTCCAGTGGACGCCGGGCTGACGTGCTGGACGTAGAAATCGATCCAGGGCTTGAGATCCTCTGATGGCAGACGGAATTCCGGGACAGGCGCTTGTTCCATCAACAGGCCTTCCGGCGGACGCGGGCAGCCCAGCGGCGGACGCTCTGCGGTCGGTATTCCCTGCTGTCCATTTTCACCCTCCTTGTGCAACACCTGCCGTTTCCGTGTGTCTTGTCAGCGCTCTACGGAAAGGGTTGGATCCTTCGCGTATGCCTCCGGATCATGAACTTCCATGAACCAGTGCGGAGCACCCAGCGGCGTGAATCCCACCTGCGCGTAAAGGGTATGGGCGTCCTTTGTCGCCAGCATCCAGCGGCGAAGCCCGTGCAACTCGGGGTGGTCCATCAGACAGCGTACCAGCCATTTCCCCAGCCCCCGCCCCCGGTACGACTCCAGCACGAAAACGTCGGACACATAGGCGAACGTCGCGCGATCAGTGACAGCACGCCCGAATCCGACCTGGGTGTCACCGCGATACAGGCCGAGGCAGAGGGAGTGTTCCAGGGAACGGGCAACGACCTCCCGCGGGATACCGCGTGCCCAGTATGATCCGGAGAGGACGGTGTGGATCAGGTCCACATCCAGCAACCCGCGATCGTCCGTCACGCGAAACCCGTTCCGTTCCCACTGCACTGGCCACCCTCCTGCGTGCAAGCGACTCCGCCGGCGGCAATACCATCAAACCTGATCGGACAACACCCATGCCCTGAAATCCGCCGGTTCGATCTCTTCCACCATTACCGGCCTTACCGGGGAATAGGATACCCACTGACGGTCATCGATCCGCTCAAACGTGTCGGCCGGCAGCACATACAAATACCCCTTGGCATTCCACATGACCCGGGTATTCCGGAGGTGCACCCGCGGGGGACTGCAATCCGTATCCACGGAGAACGCCGCATCCGGGCCTGTGGGCACGAACGTCATCGCAAAGGGAACCGCCAGTTCCCGCAAGGCCACGGCATAGACCGCCCTTTGACAATCCGCACGTCCACCGAAACCCACCGCCTGCCTGGGTTCAAGAACCTCCAGGTACTCGCGGGATCCGTGGTATAGAAATTCCGGCCTGATCACCCATCCTCCGCTGACAGTGACGCCGCCCGCCCGGCAGAAATCATTCCCCGGAATACTGGGCGAACACCTCAGCCTCGGTCAGATTCCGGGTATTGTCCGCAAACGAATAGAACGCGGGCTTCCGGTCGATGAAAATCTGCTCAGCAAAACGCCAATTGGCATCATCGTCAAACAAGCCCAGTGGAATCGCGTAATGCCCCTCGTTCTTCAGGCGATAGAACAGGTGGGTACCGCACTGCTTGCAGAAGCCCCGTTCGGCCCAATCCGAGGATGCATAGGTGGAAATGGCGTCCGCACCTTCAAAGCTCACATCCGCACCGCACTCGGTCGCCAACAAAGGACCGCCGCCCCATTTCCGACACATGTCGCAGTGGCAGGCCCCGAAACCGGAATCCTTGGGTTTGGCCGCAATGCGGACCGCGCCACAAAGGCAACGACCGTTCATCCGGGAAATCGAATCCATGGCATCTTCCTCCTGATGGGACCCCAGTCCCATCGCGTTTCCGTTCAATCCTCGGCGAGCCGTCAAAACCTAACCAACCTTTAAGGGGGTTAAGGAAGCACTGATCTATTCCCATGATGCTCTGCGGAGCCATTCGCGTGCGCTGACAAGGCG
>JAFIFU010000032.1 GCA_020831885.1 Ectothiorhodospiraceae bacterium | reverse complement strand
GCAGATCCATTCCACGGGAATAGATCAGCGCTTCCTTGATGCTGTTTCGAAGTGTAGTTCCGTTTCTGCTTTGGCGACGACCAAAAAAAACGCCGCCCGAAGGGGCGGCGTCGGCGCGTCAGGCGCATCGGGCAGGGCTTACTTGGCCTTCGCGACCGGGGCCTTGCGGACCGTCTCCTGACCCAGCTTCTGGGCGTCCTGCACAAACGCCTGGCTCAGGGAGACAACCTTCTGAGTGTCGTCCTTCATGCGCTCACTGAGTTCGCGCACGGTCTTCTGCTGGTCTTCCATGTACTTGGTCAGTCCCTGCACGTCCTTGATGTCCAGGGCTGCCCGCAACTGGTTGATGGTTGCTTCGGTGTAGGCCTTGCCGGCCTCGAACTGCAGGCTGACCAGCTTGTCGAAGTGGTCCACCGCCAGCTCGGCATACGCCCGGCCGGGGGCCGTAAAGAATTTTTCCATCTGCTCGTTGATCTGATTAAGCGGCTGATTGCTCATGCTGTTTCATCCTCTATGCTGCGTCGGGTTCAAGGTGAAAACCCTTTTTTCAACCTTGTTGCGTCGCAGCATAGCAAATGAAATGACGCAGTGCAACATCCTTCTTTGCGGAATTCACTCCCCGCGGAGTGGATCAGGGGGCCATCTTCCGTTTCAGCGCCCGGCTAACGGCGGGTGGCAGGCTGGGGAGGGAGCGCAACAGCCAGGGGAGTATCCGCCGCTTGATGCCGTTCATGGCTTCCGGTATCCGGGCTTCGATCAGGTGCGGACCGGGTGTGTCCAGGGCGTATTCCAGTGCTTTGAGCATCTCCTCCGCCGTACTGGCGCGAACGCCATGAACGCCCATGCTCTGAGCCATCTGCGCGAAGTTCATCACGGGTTTCCCCAGGTCGAGCTGGGACTTCGCCTTCTCCCCGGCCGTCTCCGCACCCACCCGCTCGAGTTCGATGTTCAACACGGAATACGAGGCGTTGTTGAAAATGATGGTGGTGATGTTCAACTGTTCCCGGGCCATGGTCCACAGCGCCTGTATGGTGTACATGGCCGTGCCGTCCCCGATCAGCGCCAGGACCGGGCGCTGTGGGCAGGCGATGGCCGCGCCTACGGCGTTGGGCAGCCCCTGGCCGATGGCGCCGCCAGTCAGGCACAACACATCGTGCCGTGGTGCGCCCGCGGTCATGGCCGAGAGCATCAAGCCGGATGTGATGGCCTCGTCGATCACAATGGCGTTCTCCGGCATCAGGTGGCCCACTGCCTTGCAGACTTTCTCGGCGGTCAGCCGCCCCCGCGGCGGTCCCGGGCGTTGACTGGCCTGCAGCGCTGCTTGTGTCCGAGCCGCACCCAGGTGATCGGCGAGCTTCTCCAGGCTGGCCGCCGCATCCTGCTCTGGATTCGCCAGGCAATGCACCATGCAGTTGTCCGGCACCAAGTCGCTTTTCTTGCCCGGGTAGGCAAAGAACGATACCGGTGCCTTGGCATCCACGAGAATCAGATGCCTGAGTTCCGCCAGTTGAACGCCGGCCAGTTCCGCGAGGTAGGCAATGCGCTCCACGGGCGGCAGGCCGGCGCCGCGCTCCAGTCGGGTGGGAAAGGTTTCCGCCAGTAGGCGAATGCCTGTGTGTGCGGCGATCCGGGCCGCGGCCAGAAGCCCCCGTTCCCGCAGGGCGTGCCCGCCAAGGAGAAACGCGGTCCTCTCGCCGGAGCGGATGGCCCCAGCGATCGCCTCCACGGCCGCATCGTCCGCCACCGGTGCCGGTTTCCGGCCGGGAGCAGCGGAGGGTGTTGCTCCCTCGCCCCAGGAGACATCCGCCGGCAGAATCAGCGTGGCCACCTGGCCGGGCAGGCCCCGGGCGGCGGTAATGGCATCCACCGCGTCGCTGCACAACGTTTCCGTGCGTTGTGCCGTGCGGACATAGCCCGGTGAGACGTTACGGGCCACCGTTTCGATGTCCGACTGCAGTTGGGCGTCGTAAGGCACGTGGTGGGTTGCGTGATCGCCCACAATATTCACAATCGGCACCTTGCCCTTGCGGGCGTTGTGGAGATTGGCCAGCCCGTTGCCCAGGCCGCAACCCAGGTGCAGGAGGGTGGCCGCGGGTTTGTCCGCCATACGCGCGTAGCCGTCGGCCGCGCCGGTGGCCACGCCTTCGAACAGCGCCAGCACGGCCCGCATGCGCGGTTCCTGGTCCAGCGCGGCCACGAAGTGCATCTCGCTGGTGCCCGGGTTGGTAAAGCAGACTTCGATGCCGGAGTCGGCCAGGGTGCGGATCAGGGCTTGGGCGCCGTTGGGCATGATTCATCTCCTCTGCTCACGGGGAGCTGGATGCGGCACACGGACGTTCAGCCACCCGCGATGATGGACCGGGCCGCAGCACGGGCGGTCAGGATGCAGCCCGGCAGGAAGGTGCCTTCCAGCGAGCGTTTGCCATTGGCACCGCCGCCGCCGAAACCGGCCGCTTCGCCCACGCAGTACAGGCCGCTGATGGGGCGGTCGCCGGCATCCAGCACCCGGCTCTGGAGATCGGTACACAGCCCGCCCAGGCTTTTCCGCGTCACCAACTGCATATGGAAGGCAATGAACGGTCCGGCCCCCGGCTTCTGGAGGGGCGCCGGCTTACAGGTGCGCAGGCGGTCCGGACCCCACTGGCGGGCGTGCCGGATGCGGCGGATCTGATCATCGTTGTGCAGCCGATTGCCGCGAGTGAAATTGGCGTCGAAGGTATTCACAGTGTCCTGCAGGACAGCCGGATCAACGTCGTGGGAGCAGGTCAGCGCGTTCATCCGTCCGGCCAGCCCCTGGAGCGTGTCGTCCACCAGCACGTGAGGGCTTTCCCGAGCCATCTGCCGGATCAGCGCATGATTGCCCAGCAGCAGCTCCTTGATGAACAGCGGGAACTGCTTGTCGCGGATGCGGGCATTGTGTTCCGCACCGGAGATGGCGAACTCCTTGATGGCGATTCGCCAGTTCAGCAGATGCCAGGTCCAGGGCTTTTCCTGTTCCGCGACACGCTGGCACAACCAATGGGTATCGAACCCCGTCACCAGCGGCTCCGGTCCGATTCGCTCGCCCCGGTGGTTCAGCCACAGCGCCGACTTGCAGGGAATGATCGACAGGCCATGCCCGGGGAAATGGGGGAAGGGATGAGGGAAGCCTGCGGCGTAGTTCCACATCTCGCCGGCGTGGGTGATCCGGCCGCCCAGGTGCTCGGCCGTCCAGCGGTGCAGCCGGCCATCGGCATGGGGGTGGGCGCCGTTGAGCATGGTGGCCGGCATCGGTCGCCGCCGGGGCCAGTTGGCCCGGCATACGTCCGGGTGCCCGTTGATGCCGCCCGTGGCCAGCACCACCGCCGGCGCCGCCAGGCGCCGTTCTTCACCGTTGTTCTCATCCACCGCCACGGCCCCGCATACCCTGCCGGCTTCATGGTCCAGCCCGGTTACCCGGTGGCGGTGCAGTAGCCGCAGGTGGCTGTTGCCACCGGCGTCACCCAGGGCCTCCAGCATGCAGCGGACCAATTCACGGGATGTGCCCCACAGCAGGTGATAACGGGGCAGGCTGTTGCCATCGCCATGACGGCCCCGCTCCACCCAGTTGACCGCCGGCAGGAACTTCAGTCCATGACCACGCAGCCAGTCGTACACCTGGCTGCGGGAGTGCTCCACGTAGTACTGTGCCCACTGCCGGGGCCATGGGTCATCCGAACCCAGCTCGCCGAAACGCAGCCAGTCCCGCAGCGCCAGCTCCGGCGTGTCCGGGATCTTCATCCGCCGTTGCTCCGGTGTGCCCACCAGGGCCATGCCGCCAAAGGCCCACAAGGCCAAGCCACCCAGTTGCTCGGGCCGATCACGGTCCACAAGCGTGACGGATTTGCCTGCCCGCAGCGCTTCCAGCGCGGTGACGAGTCCCGCGATACCGCCACCGATGATCAGTACGTCCGAGCGGATGACCTCGGTCATGACCAGGAGCCCATTCGAGTTGTTATGCAACAACACTGAGGCATTACGGGACTGGTCTCAAGCCGGGGGCGGCTTTGCGGCTCTTGCGAAGGGCTTGCCATTGCCTCAGCGCCGCGCCTGGCCCCTGGCACGCTGCAAAGCCAGAGGCCCTGGGAATCGATCAGCCCTGGTCCTCGTCGGCGACCAGCCAATCGTCCAACAGGTCGGCCGGTAGCATTGTCATGGGGCGGCGCTCGATGATGTCCGCCTTCACCTTTTCCAGGGCCTCCTCCCGGCTGTCCGCTTCCACGTGCCAGGTTTCATCGGCGAGTTTTCCGAGTGAGACCCGGGCATCCTTCAGTGCGCTGGAGGCAACGCTGCATGTCCACATTGTCATGATGGTCCCCTTGTCTTTGCGGTCCGGGAATGGCGTCCACGTCACCAGGGCAGCGCTGATCGATTCCCACGGTGCTCTGCGGAGCCATTCGAGCGCGCCGCAAAGCCAGAGCGCCATGGGAATAAATCAGCGCTGCCCCAGCGTATTCACGTCGGATACGC
This sequence comes from Ectothiorhodospiraceae bacterium, assembly GCA_020831885.1. Taxonomy (GTDB): domain Bacteria; phylum Pseudomonadota; class Gammaproteobacteria; order Nitrococcales; family Aquisalimonadaceae; genus LSCE01. The sequence continues at coordinate 34,179 of JAFIFU010000032.1, read as the reverse complement.
CACGGCAATACCAATGTTGCCGCGCTTCCCCGGCGTAACCATCAGTATTGCCCGGATTCGGAGGACTGTCAGATAGCGTTCTGAGGCGGGTTGGTTTCATGCGGCACAGCGATGCGCAAACCCGGCAGTGATGGTGCCATGGGGTTGCCGGGCGCGTCGGTCCCGGTGAGGATTCGTCCGATCCGACGATGCCGGGCCCGTCGCGTTTGCACACCATGCATGCTGGTGAATGCGACAGGGTCCGGACCATGAGCAGCAAACTGCAGAATCGACGCTGGTTGTTACGCAAGCGCCCACAAGCGGATATCGGTTCCGAACATCTGGAACTGGTCACGGAGCCGGTACCGGAACCGGGCGATGGCCAGATTCTGGTGCGAAACATCTATCTGTCCCTGGACCCCACGCACCGGCTCTGGATGAGTGATCGCGAGCAGTATCTGCCGCCGGTGGAAGTGGGTCAGGTGATGCGCGGGGGTACGCTGGGTATCGTGGAGCAGTCCAGGTCTGAACGCTTCGCCCCGGGCGATCTGGTGAAACCGGTGATTGGCGGGTGGGAAGAGTACACCGTGGTGCCGGAAAACTGGGCGCGGCCGGTGGACAGACACCCGGATATCCCTCTGTCCGCCTACATGTCGGTTCTCGGCTCCACGGGGTTGACCGCCTATTTCGGCCTGCTGCATGTCGGGCAGCCCAAGTCCGGGGAGACGGTGGTGGTGAATGCCGCCGCGGGGGCGGTGGGCTCCATTGTCGGGCAGATCGCTCGCCTGCAGGGCTGCCACGTGGTCGGCATTGCCGGTGGCGCCGAGAAGTGCCGCTGGTTGACGGAGCAACTGGGCTTCGATGGGGCCATCGACTACCGCACCGAGAACGTAGGCCAGCGCCTGGACGCGCTTTGCCCCGGGGGTGTGGATGTTCAGTTCGAGAATGTCGGCGGTGAAATCATGGATGCCGTTTACTCCCGCCTGAATCAGGATGGACGCATGGCCTTGTGCGGCATGATCTCCGGTTACAACGACGAACGGCCGATGCCGGGGCCCAGCGACTTCGGGCGCATACTGATGAAGCGCCTCACGGTGCGCGGATTCATCATTCTGGATTTCCAGAAGCGTTTCCCCGAGGGGCTGGAGGCGCTGTCCCGCTGGGTGCTGCAGGGGGACCTGAAATGGAAGAATCACGTGCTCGAGGGCATCGATCAGGCCCATGAGGGGCTGGCATTGCTGTTCCGCGGAGGTAACGACGGCAAGCTGATGGTGCGCCTGTCCCCGGAACCCTGAGCGCGGGGCGGGGCGTCGTCGTGGGGTCCGCCGGCTGCGTTGCGCTCACTGGACGTGGAATGACCACATCGGCGCTGGTGTGCCTCGCCGACACGCCGCGGGATGACGCTGAGACATGGCTTTACTTCCTGAACGCTGAGTAACAGGAACCAGGAGAATCATCATGACCGTTGCGGGCACCGAAGCGATCGACTATCAGGTCAAGGACCGGGCTGCGTGGATACGGCTTAACCGGCCGGACTCCCTCAATGCGTTCAATGCCGCATTGCGATCCGGCCTGCTGGAAGTCCTTGAGCGGGCGGCGGAGGACCGGGAGGTGCGTACGGTGGTGCTGACCTCGGCCGGGCGTGCGTTTTGCGCCGGCGCTGATCTGCTGGAGTCGAAGCCCGCGGACAGCGACGTGATCTCGGAGCTGATGGGCGAGTATTACCCCATCCTCCGTCGCGTGCGCTCACTGGAGAAGCCGGTCATCGGCGTTGCCCCCGGCGTCGCCGCCGGTGTGGGCGCATCACTGCTGATGGCCTGCGACCAGGTGCTGATGTCTGAGGAAGCCCGGATCTACCTGGCGTTCTGCCATATCGGGCTGGTGCCGGATGGCGGGGCCACCTGGCTTTTGTGCCGCAGTCTGGGTTACCACCGGGCCTTCGCCCTGATCACCGAAGGCGGCAGTCTCGATGCGCGGGAATGTCTGCGGCTCGGGATCGCCCGGGAGGTGGTGCCCGGGGAAGCGCTTGACGCCCGGGCGGCCGCATTGGCCGCCACGCTTGCGGAGCGCTCCGCGCTGGCCACGGCCAAGGCCAAGGCGCTGCTGCATCAGGCGGAAACCGCATCCTTCGACGAGGTGTTCCGCGCAGAGGCCGAGGCGCAGAAGCTTTGCATGGCCAGTGAGGAATCGAAACAGGCCATTGCCCGGTTCCGTCAGGGCAAAGGAGCCTGAGGGATACATCGTTACCGGGTTCGACCCCGCGACAGGCGGGAGCCATCGCCTGTCGCCGTATGGGGTCAACTGGCATGTGTCCGGCTGCTTGGCTAGAGTCAGAGCCAGGTCACACAACAACAAGGGCCGGAGGTGTCATGCTGCAAGCCACGGGAGCACGCCGGGTGCTGCTCTTCCCCCTCATCATGGCGTTTCTGTTGTCCGGTTTCGCTTCCCAGACCGCCGTCGCCGGGATCGTGGGAACGGATACGATTCTTGCGGAACGGGCGGGAGCAACTGAACGGGCCCGGCTCGAAATGCTGCTGGACCGGCAGGATGTGCAGCAAACGCTGGTGAAGTACGGGGTCTCGCCGGAAGAGGCAGCCGAGCGCGTCGCGGCACTCACGGACGAGGAAGCACTGGAACTCGCCCAGCGCATCGACGACCTGCCGGCCGGTGGGAGCACGGTTGCCCTGCTGCTGGTGATCATCATACTGCTTTTGCTGCTGCGCTAGTGGAATGACGCAGGAACCGCGTCGGCAGCCGTTGCACGCGTTGCTCCTGGTGGTGGCCGTGTCGACCGGCTGCGCGGGCGGTCCGCCCCTGCAGTACCGTGCCCTGGATTCCGTCGATGCCAACCTGAGTATCGGGGCCGAACTCAGCGGGGTGCCGTTCCATCCACAGGAAGCCTATCACTGTGGCCCCGCCTCCCTGGCCATGCTTCTCAACTGGCAGGGTGTTCCGGTGCATCCGGATGATCTGGCGCCACAGGTCTATCTGGACGCACGGCAGGGGAGCCTGCAGTCGGAAATGCTCGCAGCAGCGCGCCGGCAAGGGCTCCTCCCCTACGTGCATGAGCCCAGTTTCGGCGCGCTCCTGCGGGAGCTTGATGCCGGCCATCCGGTCCTGGTGCTGAAGAATCTGGCCTTTGAGCGCTACCCGATCTGGCACTATGCCGTGGTCATCGGTTATGACCTGGAGCACCGGCAGGTCATTCTCCGTTCCGGAACCACGGAACGGAAGCTGCTGTCCTTCCGACGCTTCGAGCGGCGCTGGCAAGGAGGGGATTACTGGGCAATCACCCTGCATCAACCCGGCCGGTTTCCGGCCGGCGCCGATGAACAGCGCTACCTCAGAGCCGCTGCGGGGCTGGAACAGGCGGGTCGCCGCCAGGAGGCCGAAGCCGCCTATCGGGCGGCCACCGAGCGCTGGCCGGATGGGGAGACCGCCTGGCTGGCCCTGGGGAACGCCTGGTATGTGCAGCAGCAGTACCAGGCGGCGGAAACCGCTTATCTGGCGGCCTTGGAGCGAGAGCCCGACAGCGCCGCGGCGCACCACAATCTGGCCTGGGCCCGGATACGCCAGGCACGGCCCGACGATGCGCTACCCCACGCCCTCAGGGCCCATCGCCTGGCCGCGGAACGGGGCGACCATTACCGCAGCGCCTTGCAGGAACTCCTCAGACTCAGCGAAATGACGGAAAGCACCCCTGGCCCACGATGAGGGTCCATACCTGCAGGCAGCAATACCGTCCGCCGGGCCCATGCGTGCCTCCGGGTGACTCCGGGGATTCCGCCCATAGGGCAGGAGCCTGGACAGGGCAGGATAGGGCGATTGACGGTCTCGGGAAAGCCCTCTACGCTCACTATTAGCTTTTCAGGAGGTGAAGCCTCATCCCTGAAGGCAATGCCGGTCGGGCCTCACAAGGGCGTCGCCGGTCTGAAATCGGTCGTCCGGCCAACCACCCCTGACGACATCTAGGGAATCCTAGCCGCGAATGCCGTGATCCGGCGGAGCGAAAGGAGATTTCAAGCATGATGTACGTGACCACCTTCCCGTTAGCGAGTCGCCGCCTGCGCGCACCTGGTGCCCACAAGGCGCACATCTCCCGATACCCGGCGCTTTCCGGATCTCACAGATCCTCCTCGTTTCCGTCGGCCGACGGCCTGCGAGGGGTTTCCGACAGGCGATAGCCGTATTCGGGCTCGTGACGTGACTTTTTCGAATCGGTCCGGCCTCGCCTGACGTACGCGATGAAGTCCGCGACCGCTGTCCATGTGTTGGGGTGAAGCGCCGTATGTGACCATCTCCGCCTGGACGCCGGCCGGCAACGAAGAACAGACGTTTCCTGCGCGATTGCGCCTGTCCGGGCCTCATGCGCCAAACGAGGCTGCACCGCGCAGACGAGGTAAACCGTCATGACCGTGTTCGCCCACCCGGAGTTTGATCGACACGAACATCTGTCCTTTGGCCATGACCGGGAAACCGGCCTCCGGGCCATCATCGCCATCCACAACACCGACCGTGGACCGGCGCTGGGCGGTTGTCGCATGTTCCCTTATTCCACCGAAGAAGCAGCGGTGCGGGACGTGCTGAGGCTGTCGCGAGGCATGACCTACAAGTCCGCCCTGGCCAACCTGGATCTGGGCGGCGGCAAATCCGTGATTATCGGTTCCCCCCAGCAGCACAAGACCGAGGCCCTACTGGAAGCCATGGGTCGTTTTGTCGACCAACTCGGTGGGCTTTATGTGGCAGCCGAGGATTCCGGCACCAGCGTCTCGGATCTGCGAGTCATGAGGCGCCGGACCGAACACGTCGCCGGCATCACCCAGCGGATCGGTTTTGACGGTGAACCCTATGACGGCGATCCTTCGCCCGCCACCGCCTACGGAACGTTTGTCGGGGTACAGGCCGCCGTTCGATACCAGCTTGGCCGCGACGACCTGGAAGGATTGCAGGTCGCCATCCAGGGCGTGGGGAACGTGGGGTATCGCCTGGCCCGCCACCTGCGGGACGCCGGCGCGCGACTCTGGGTTCATGACGTCCGGGATATACAGATGGAGCGGGCCGTGGACGAACTTGGCGCGATACCCGCCAGCGCCGAGGAAATCCTCTATCTGCCGGTGGACGTGCTGGCCCCGTGTGCGCTGGGGGCGGTCCTGGACGACGCGTCCATCCCGCGCCTGCGAACCCGGATTGTCGCCGGTGCGGCTAACAATCAATTGGCTCGACCGCGCCACGATCGCATGCTGTGGCGCCGGGGCATCCTGTATGCGCCCGATTTCGCCATCAATGCGGGCGGCATCATCGATATCTCTTATGAGCGCAAGCCCACTGAGCCGGCCGTCGTGCGCCGGCACATAGAGCGTATCGGCGACACCTTGACGGAATTGTTCGACCGATCGGCCAAAGAGCGCCTGCCAACGGGATTGATCGCCGAGCGGTTAGCCGAAGACCGCCTCAAGGAAGCCGCGACCGCTGCCCGGGGCTAGCCCCGGATACGGTGGGTGCCCTCGGATCTGCCCCGCCGCTCTCATGGGCGTGCCGCCACCTCCGGGGGGCGGCGGTGCCAGTCCGTCGCCCGCTGGTAAGCCCAACCCCCACGAATCAGGAGCTCTTCCCGGAAGTGTCCGGCGATGAGCTGGAACGCGACCGGCGCACCCGTGTCGGTGAATCCGCCAGGCAGGGTGATGGTGGGGTGACCACTCATATCCAGCGGCGCCGTATAACGCAGGCGGCCGACGCCTCGTTGCGGATCCTGCCGGATCTCCGCCATGCCCCGGATGGTGATGCCGGCAAACGGTGTGACGGGTGCCAGCACCAGATCGACGGTTTCGAACAGGGCGTGAACCTCACCCGCGAATCCGGCCCGCCGACGGATCAGGGCCTGGTACTCCAGGGGGCTCAGGGACCGACCCAGTTCGATCAATGCCGCCAGCTCCGGGCCATACGCTGATGCCCGTTGAGGATACGTTTCCCGGTGCGCGTAAGCGGCCTCGACACCACACAGCGCCTGCCAATCGGCCGCGACCTGCTCAGTGGCCGGGAAGGTGATTTCGCGGACCTCGGCGCCCAGATCGCCCAGCACCGCCAGTGCGTCGCTCATCACTCGCTGCGTCGCCCCGTCCACATTCTCCAGGGCCCAGGCACGATCCAAACCCAGCCGCAACCCTGACAGGCCGCGGGTCATCAGGGCAAGGTAATCCGGAACCGGTTGTTGACTGGCTGTCGGGTCGTTCCGGTCCGGACCCGCGATTGCGCCGAGAATCGCTGCTGTGTCGGCGGCGGTCCGTGCGATCGGCCCGATGTGATCCAGCGATGCGGCCAGCTCAAAGGCGCCGTAACGGCTGACCCGGCCCCAGGTGGGCTTCAGACCGGTCACGCCGTTGGCAGCCGATGGGAACCGGATGGATCCCCCTGTGTCGGTGCCCAGCGAACCGAAGCACAGGCCGGTGGCCGTGGCCACCCCGGAGCCACTGGAAGACACGCCGGGCCAGAGTTCAGGGCCCCAGGGGTTCACCGGCGGCCTGATATCCGGGTGATGGCTGCTGAATGCCCCCTTCGTCTGTTGCAGCTTGCCAAGGATCACCGCACCGGCGTCGCGGAGCCGACGCACCGTGGTGGCATCCTGGTCGGGCACGAAGGCCCTGTTCAGGGGCATGCCATGGGTGGTCGCCGTGCCGGCGGTCCAGAGCAGATCCTTGACCGCCACGGGTACCCCATGCAGAGGTCCCCGCGCCTTGCCGGCGGCGATCTCCCGGTCCGCATTTCCGGCGTCGGTCACTGCCTCGTCGGCCATGACCGTGACGTAGCTGTGCAGTGCCGGATCCACGGCCGCAATCCGCTTGAGCATGGCCTTGGTGACTTCCTCCGCGCTCAGCTCACGCGACTGAATCCGGCGCCCGATCTCCAGAAGATCCTGAAAATGCCATTGGGAATCTGTCATTGTCGCCTGTCCCGTGTCCGATCCAGATCCTGGATCTTGAACGACAAGGGGGAAAAATGCTCGTGTCGGCTGTCAAGCGTGGACAGTTCACGGCTCCGGCAGGAGAACTGGTGCCCCGGGCAGGATTTGAACCTGCGACCTATCGCTTAGGAGGCGATTGCTCTATCCAGCTGAGCTACCGGGGCGCTGGGGTGTTACGGGAGCGCCAGTATAGCGGAGCACCGGTGCACGGACAAAAGAAAGCAGGCGGTGGCCCTGGGTTCAGAGGCTGTCCGGGTCCGGGTGCGACCAGGCAGGGATCGCCTCCTGCCCGGCGGCCGCCACAAGGCCGTTGTGCCACAGACGCCACTCTCCAGGGCGGTAGACATCCCAGTGTTCATCACTGGTCAGGGGTTCGGTGGCAATCACGCTGACCACGTCCCGGGGCGTGGTGACCGCCTGGAAGTCCACGGTGACGTCGGCATCCTTGAGCCGGGCGGGTCCGAAGGGAGCCCGGCGGGTGATGGCGACCATCCTGGTGCTGCAGAAGGTGAACACCCAGCGGCCGTTGCTCAGCAACAGGTTGAAGACTCCCTGGCGGGCGTACTCCGCGGAGGCCTGCACGATAGCCTGGAGCAGCGTGGTGTCATCCACTTCAGGCGGGAACGTGGCGCGGATCCGGTTCAACAGATCACAGAAAACGTGCTCGCTGTCCGTGTCACCCACCGGCTGATAGGAACCGGGGCGTGCCTTGAAGCCGGGCAATTGCCCATTATGGGCGAAGCTCCAGTATCGTCCCCAGAGTTCACGGATGAAAGGGTGGGTGTTCTCCAGTCCGACGCTGCCCACGTTGGCCTGGCGGATGTGGCAGATGGCAGCGAGACTCTTGATCGGGTGGGTTTGTACCACCTCGGCGATGCGCGAATCGGCGCTGGGGTCCGGATCATGGAAAACGCGGACGCCGCGCCCCTCGTAGAAGGCCACCCCCCAACCATCCTTGTGCGGTCCCGCGGCGCCTCCCCGCCGGGCCAGGCCGGTGAAGCTGAAGCACAGATCGGTCGGGGTGTTGGCGCTCATCGCCAGCAGCTCACACATGTTCTCCCCCCAACGCGTTGCCTCCTGAGAGCCTGGTCGTATGCCGTTTCGGCCGCGGGAGCCGGCACGGCGTGCGGGGGATCAGGGCGACGAGTCCCGGCGTGCCCGCTGGTTGAACAGAATTTCCCGTTCCCGCTCGTCCGGTGGCCCCTGACGGCGGTATTCCCTGCCCAGGTCCACGGCGCGTTGGACGGCCGGGCGCTCCTTGATGGCCTGGCGCCACCGACGCACGTTGGGGAATTCCTCGAGGCTATCACCCAGGGGCTTGGCGATCAGTACCCAGGGCCAGGTGGCCATATCGGCAACCGAGTATTCGCCCAGGATGTAGTCCCGTCCTTCCAGGCGCCGCTCCAGTACCCCCAGGCAGCGGTTGTACTCATTGGCGTAACGGGTGTGTGAATAGTCCTGTCCTTCGGGTGCGTAATTCACGAAGTGACTGAGTTGACCGGCCATTGGACCGATATTGCCCACCTGCCAGAACAGCCATTCCAGCGCTTCCTTGCGGCCCAGGGGATCCGAAGGCATGAAGCGGCCGGTCTTCTCCGCCAGGTAGATCAGGATTGCGCCGGACTCGAATACCGGCACCGGATCGCCGTCCACGTCGTGATCCACGATGGCGGGCATCCGGTTGTTGGGGCTGATAGCCAGGAACTCCGGGGTGAACTGTTCCCCGCGGCCGATGTTCACCGGTATCACGCGGTATTCCAGGCCGCATTCCTCCAGCATCATGCCGATTTTCCAGCCGTTGGGTGTTGGCCAGTAGTAGAAGTCGATCATGCATTGTCTCCGCACAGCACCATGGGAACAGATCAGGGCTTCCTTTAAAGGTGAGTAACACCGCTGGCGCGCAAATGCCGACGTTCCTCGGCCGTGTATCCGAGCTCTTCCAGAATGGCGTCGGTATCGGCGCCCAGCGCCGGAGCCCCCCGGCGGATACGGGCCGGGCTCCGGGAGAATTCCGCTGCCGGCGCCGCCTGTCGCAGTGGACCGGCATCAGGATGCCGACTCTCCAGAATCAAGCCGTTGGCCTGGATCTGGGGGTGGGCGATCACCTGGTTCCGGGTCAGTACCGGGGCGCAGGGCACGCCCTCCCGCTCCAGGCGTTCCAGCCAGACGTCGGCGGGGTGTTCCAGCAGGGCTTCCTGCGTGAGCTGCAGGCGTGCGTCGATGTTCTCCTGCCGCAGAGCGGGGGTGAGGAAGCGGGGATCGTCCAGCCATGCCGGGCGTTCGAGCGCGCGGGTCAGGGCGTGCCACTCCCTGTCGGTCTGGACGGCGACGCTGATGTACCCATCAGCGGTGGCGTAGATCAGATCGATGAAACTGGCGGCTTCCGCCTGGGGCAACTCGTCGCCGATAAACGTCTGGCTGCCCATATCCGAACTCCACAGAAAGGCCAGCACCGCGCCGAGCATTGATACCCGGACGTGTTGACCTTCGCCGGTGCGTTCCCGATGGAGCAGAGCAGCGGTGATGGCCTGGGCCGTGGTGATGCCGGTGAGTTTGTCCGGGAGGATGGTGCGGATCAGTTGCGGCCGCTGATTATCGGCGCCCGCCTGAACGCTTGCCAGGCCGGAAAGGGCTTGAACCAGCGGGTCGTAAACGGGCTTGGCCGCGTACGGGCCTTCGGCACCGAAACCGCTGATGGAGACGTACACCAGCGACGGATTGATGGCGCGCACAGCGTCTTCCCCCAGCCCCATGCGATCAATGACGCCGGGGCGGAAGTTCTGCACGAACACGTCCGCATCGCGCAGCAGATCACGCAGGACGTCCAGACCCGCGTCCGTTTTCAGGTTCAGCGCGATGGAGCGCTTGTTGCGGTTGTTGTTCAGGAAACTGGCGGAATACCCGTTGCGCTGGTTTGCCTGCAGCCGCGTGTGATCCCCGCTGGTCGGGTTCTCCACCTTGATGACGTCGGCACCCTGGTCGGCCAGGGTCATGGTGGCCAAGGGGCCGGACACCATGGCGGTGAGATCGATGATGCGGTAGCCGGTTAGCGGGCCGGTCATTGGGTTCTCCCGGGCTCCGCAGGTTCTGCCTCGGCGTCCGCTTCAGGCACCCAGCCGTCCAGCGCCTGACCCACCATGTCCAGACGATCCTGCCCCCAGAACACCAGTCTGCCGTCCACGACGAGTGTGGGGGCGCCGCATGCCCCAAGCGCTTCGGCAGCCTCCGTGTTCGTCCTGATCAGCGCCTTGTTGGTGTCGGTCGTGGCGCGCGCCATCACGGTATCGGCATCCTTGCCGGCTTCCTGGATGATGGCCGCCACCGTGGCCTGATCACCGAGATCCCGGTCTTCCGCCCAAGCCGCCCGGTACAGGGGCTGGATCAGGTCCGGTTCCACCGCCGACACGCGCAGTGCCAGCACCGTGTTCAGGGGGAAATGGCTGGTGAACCGGAACGGAACGCCCCAGTGTGACGCCCATTCCGACATTTCACGGGTTCCCCAGCGCTGGCGATTCGGACTCATGGCCTGCAATGGGACCATGGGGGTGCCGATAGATCTGAACAGGGCGCCCAGCAGCATGGGGCGCCAGACCAGTTCGGCGCCATGGTCCCGGGCGATTCGCTCCACCTGCGTGCATGCCAGATAGGAAAACGGGCTGGAGAAATCGTGAAACACCTCGAGGCGGTGGCGCTGTCCATCCGGTTGATGTGAAGTCGGCGAGGGGGTGATGCCCAGGGCGCGCGACAGGAAATCGATACGGTCGGCCCCCCACCACATGCGGTCCCCGAGCGTGGCGGTCGGCACGCCGAACACCCCCCGCTCCAGCGCCTCCTCGGTATTGCGTTCCAATGCCTGCAGGCCTGCCGGACTGTCCACAAGGGCCGGGTCACTGCCATGCTCCGAGGCGAGTTGTTTGAGCAAATCGATGTTGTCCAGCGCGCTCCCCCGTTCCCACGCGGCGGCCAGCAGCCGGTGCATGAGTCCGGCGCGGTCGTTTTCAGGCGCGCCCGCCAGCAGGCGTTGCGCGGCCTCGCTCTCACCGGGTGAGCGCGTCAACGGCCCACGGAGTTTGAGCCCGGCCAGTTCCGCCTGCCGCAGGATGTCCCTGTGGTGGCGGCGGCGCTTGTTCTCCGGCCAGGCCTCTTCCGGTTGCTGCGGCAGGCCCTGCGTCGCGTACATGCGGGCGAGGGAGACGGGTCGCAGGACGAGTTCCCGGTCGGCCTGCCTTGCCAAGGTTTCCATGCGGGTTGCCGCCAGGTAGGTCTGGGGGCAGATGACGTCGAAGAACCATTCCAGTCGTGCCACGGGCTTCTCCCCGCCGGGCGGTTGTGAACGGAGGCATCCCGGCGACTTCAGACCATCAACGTACCGGTATTGTCGGATCTCCGCCAGTCGTCGGTGAGCTCGGTGTCAACGTTTCCCCGGAACGCTTCCACTGCCCGCCAGGGAGAGATCGCCGCTTGCGGCGATCCCGTGATCCATCATGGTTCATACGCCACCTCATCCAAACGGCGCTTACCGAACCTGCGCGAGGGTTTTGGCCGTGGCTTGCCATTCGGCGATCTCGCCCCTCAGGCTCTCCACACCCGCCGCCTTGAAGGCGCGGGTGATGACTTCCGGTTTCGCTTCGGCGAGCTTGCCCACGGTATCCACGCCTGCGCGGGAAAGCGCGAGGCGGGCGTTGTGCGGCAGGAGGTTGAACGTTTCCACCGGTGCGGCTTTGACACTCTCAAGTTCGACGTCCAGTCCAAAGGCGGTCCGGATGGCGCTTTCGGTACCCGCCTGGGAGCGTAGTACCGAGGCTTCCCGTTCGGCGACTTCGGAGATCAACTCGTCAACGCTGCGGAAGGTGGCGCCGGGTGGCAGGATTTCCAGATTGGCGCGCAGGCTTTCGCCGTTGGCGAGTATGTGGTTGCCGAATCTCTCCAGCAGCGCATCTTTCCTGACCCCGCCTTCCGCGAACAGTTGAATGAGTTCCCGGTTTTCCGCGGCGAAGCGGGCGATGTTACCGGCGCGGTGGACGCGCGGGTCTTTGACGAAATCCGTGCCCACGGAATAGACGGTGGGCAGCATCATGTAGCCCTGTTGGGTCTGCCAGAGGGCCACGTATTTGTCCTGGAACTTGATGTTGCCGAGATACATGCCGGTATTCACCAGGCCATCGAAGCTGGGGAGGGGGCCGGTCAGGACGGGGCCGGTGCCCTTGTTGCAACAGGTGTGAACGTCGCTGTTGAGCCGGTTGAGCTCGGCTTTGACTTCCTCAAAGCGAACGTGCACGGCCTTTCTGAGTTCGGCGAGACACTCGAAGGCTTTCGTCAGATCCTGCTTGACGGTGTCGAAGTCAACCTCGATGCGGTGGAAACGCAGATTGAAGCCGTCTTCCCCTGCGGTGGTTTCGGCTTGGACCACGCTTTCGCCATCGATCCAGTCCACATGGTGGAAGCTCCGGTTAAACTGCGCCTGGCAGCCGGGCTCGTCCGCCGAGAGTGCCTGATTGTAGCTGAACACCCGCTTGCTCTTGCCGAAGTTCTCGAATATCCAGCCGCTGACCAGGATGGCGGCGTCGACCTGGCTCAGGCCTTTGTTGATAGCTTCCTGATAAACGTTCTCGGCGGTCAATCCGCCAAGGCTCAAGTGCACGGTGGTCATGGTCACCTCCTGGTGTTCATTCTTCGATGCCGACACCGAACTCGCCGCGGTGGCGGATGCGGCGGAATTGGCGATAGGCGCGGGCGATGCGTGGGTTGATCGGCTCGGCCCTGCCGTCGCCGTCCAGATCGATGTGCTGCTGGCGTATCCTCCAGGTATTGATTTCCACGCCGGCCGGGTGCGCGTGTTCCAGCAGGTTCATGAGGAACTCGTATTGCCTGAGGTTGAGGTGTGCGGCCTCGGGCAATTGCACGCGGAACTCGTAGGGGTCTGTCAGTGCAGGATCGCGCGCGTAGCCCACGGCGACCACGGCCGCCAGGGCGGGTGCCGTGGCGGCGGTGAAAGTGGTGCGGCCGCCCATGGCCCCGACCTGGCCCGCGGCGCCTTGAATGGGCACGGTATACCACCGGAACCCCGAGGCGCGGCGTGGCCCCAGATTGGCGCCAACGCCCGGTAAACCGATCACCGAACACACCAATATGACCTGATTCGGGGCCGTGGCGAGGGGAAGTACGGACACGATGCCGGCTTCGGACAGAACGCGAACCAGGTTGGTCAGGCGTGGCGCGGCGCTGGCGTCACCGGCAAGGATCTCAGCGGATTGCGCCGGTGCGAGGCGCAGTGTTGTCAGCAGTTCGTCAGGGACCCGGGAGAGCCGGTCTTCAACCTGATCGGCGGCGGGATCCAGCGCAGGCAGCCCGGCCGTGTTGAAGACATTCGCCGCATTGGCGTTGACCACGGCATTTTGCCAGCGGTCCCGGCCCTGGGCAGGCGTGAGTTCGGTCCAGGCGGCGCCGCCGAGGGCTGTCCACGCGTCGGCGGCCTGTTTGATCGATTCCACCAGCCGGACATTGGATCCGGGATCGCCGGGGCTATGGTAATGGGCGGTCAGGACGGTGTGGTCCCCAGGATTGAGGCTGGAAACGCCCTGGATCAGCAGGCCTGCGGTGGGTAAATGGGAAAGGTAGAGCCGGGCGTTGTTGATGCGATGCACCGTGCGAAAGCCGCAGGCACGGAAGAACCATGCGGCGTCCGGGTCTTCGTCGGCGGTTGGCGGCGGCAACGCAGCCATGTCACGCAACGTTCCTTCCACGGCGGAGTCGGCGGCGGGGGCGCGGTTCGGGTCCAGCAGGGCGTCGCGCAGGCTTGTGCGCTCGGCCTGGGTTAGCGGTTGCAGGTCGAGTCCGAGACCGAGTTCATAACGGCTTCCGCCGGCCGGGTCCTGCGCGCGCTGTATCTGCCGTGTGCCCAGTGCGCCGCCCAGCAGCTCGGTGCGGCAACGGGCCACCCGGTCCAATGCTTCGGCCAGCATGGGGGCGATGTAGTCGTCCATGCCGAATTGGAAGGATTGGTTCAGGCGCGTGCGCAGTGCCTGTTGGCGGTCCCGTTCCCCGCTGGAGAGGTAGCGCGTTTGTTCCAGGGCGCGACGCGGGGCGATCAAGACGATGTTGCGCAAGTGATTGAGGAAATTGATGCGCGCGGCATCGCTACCGGTGGCGATCACGTGCACGGCGAACGCGAACGGACTGTCGGCCTCCACGAATCGGAAGCGCTCCGTAACGCCCAGGGCGCCCAACAGGCCCCGGTTCGGATCGCCGGCGTCACCGGGGCCGTTCACCATCAGTGATAATCCGCCGTGGGAGGGGTACAGCCTCGGTTGGTAGATGCCCAGCCGGCGCCGGTAGGCGGCGTCGGATTCGAGAATGGGGTGGCCGGCGGGATCCGTGCTGCGCGTGATCACCTCCAGGGTGGCGGCATCGAAGTCGATTTCGTCGGTGAGACGTGGCACCGCCAGCGCGGCGCCGATGCGGTCCAGGGCGCTGTCACGCGCGGCGGTGAGCTGGCGCATGGCCATGATTTCTCGGGCGACGCGGCGCATGCGCATATGTTCGCTGCCAAGGATGTAGGCAACGCGCGCCAGAATGCCTTCCAGCACCTCGATCTTCAACCAATCGCCCAGTTCCGCGGCGGGAACCGCGGTGTCAGTACCGTCCGGCGCGATACGGCGTAGCCTCAGGCCCAGGCTTAGCGGTGCGGCGTGGCGGGTGGTTTCGTCCACCGGCGGCAGATGAGCGGGTAAGCTCGCACCGAATTCGGTGTACGGCGCGAATCGCAGCGGTGGCAGCGTTTCGTTGGCGCCGCCGGGGTCCCGCATCAGTTCCAGCTGCAAGGCATCCTCGGCGAGCGAGGCGGCGAGGCGTACGACGACCAACGGTTCGCGGACCGACCACTCGATCGCTGCCGTGCCGCCGGCATCGATGGCGATTTCGTGTGCGCGGGCACTGGGGCGCAGCGGGCCGGGCACGTGCTCGAACATGTTGAGGTGCGAGGCCGAGCCCGCGGCGTTGAGATCGGTGGTTTTGCTGTTCATGGTTTAGATAATCTCGATGCCATCGGCGATGTTGACGAACTCGGGTACTTGATTCACGGTCAGGGTGACGTTCTCGCCGCAGCCCAGAACGGTACGGGTCGGCAGCGCGCCGCCGCCGCTGAAGTCCACGGCGTCGAAGCCCGGCGGATAGCGCACCAGTTTCAGATCCTGGGTGTCGGCGATTCCGGGTTCGTTCATGAGCGACCACATCACCTCGGAGGCGCGTACGGGTTCGCCGAAACCCAGCCCGGCCACGTAGCGTTGAACCCGGAGCATCAGGCGCTGCTTGAGTTCGCGGGCGGCGGCGGACGCGTTGACGGTGGCGCGGGAGCCCGTTGGCAGTGGCAGGCCTTTGACCACAAGCTTGCACTCGATGCCGACGCCGATCTGGGTCGCCTGTTCAACCCGGGGGAAGATGCTGATCGGCCGCAGATCTTCGATGGCCGATTCCACCGTGGCCCGCAGCCCGTCCGGTCCTTCCCATAGCGCCGCCGTCGTGGGGGCCACCAGCACGGTGAAGTAATACGGTGAACCGAGATCGCGCTCGCCGCTGAAGACGCGCTCGATGAAGTTGAAGTTGCCGAAGATGGACTGGCTGATATCAAGCCCGCCCCAACCGTCACTCACCTTCACCTGGCGTACGCCGGGTACAAGGCTAGCGGCCGTTTCCATGGCGGCCACTGTCCAGATGGAGCGCGGCGCCGACAGCAACAGGGCCCGGTAACGGGCATCCGACCAGCGCGCGCCGCCGCCGGTCAGCGCCGTTTCGTGGGTAATCTCGGTCAGTGGGGCCCCCGCCGCCTGTTCGGCAAGGAACAGAGGGGTGAGTCGCGCATCCAGCGGGTTCCAGCGATCGATCTTCTGCGGGAAATCGCCGGCACCGTCGGGAGTGGTAGGGTCCAGGTTATGCTCGGGCCCGGGGTAGAAGGCCGCCACCGTCACGTCCCGTTCCGGCGCCTGGGCCGAGAGTTCAAGGCGTTCCTCGGTCGCCACGTGATGCCCGCCCGGCGTCAGCAAGCGCGCACCACGGGGGATTTCCAGACTGGTGGTGCCCGCCGGTAGATCGCCGATGAGTTTGATTTTGATCTTTCCGCGTGCCGGCATGAACGGTCGCGGCAGACCGAGTTCCTCGCCGAGCCGGCTCAAGGCGACACCACCGGCGCTGACCACGAAGCAGTCGTCGAAGCCGCTGCCCAGGGCCGCCCAGGTGCGGGTTTCCTCCAGCGCGGTGATTTCGCAAAGCTTGCGAACCACCGAGCCGGAGCCCAGGTCCACATCCTGGCCCAGGAGTTCCCGGGCCAGTGCGAGCTTTTCGGCCAGCAGGCGGGCGAAGGGTTTCGGCACGAAGCCTTCGGCAGTGATGCCGAACTCTCCCGTGCCGGTGTCACGGGTGATGGCGCTATCGATCGCCAGCACGTCGGCAGTGTCGAGAGTGGTGTTGTTGGCGTCAGACATGAGGGCTGATCGCTCCCAGATTGAGGTTGAGCTGTTCGCCGCTGATGGCCTCGAAGGCGACGGTGATGTTGAGTTCCCGCGGGTCGTCACCAGCCGCGGTGGCGAGATCCAGTTGCCCGCCGTCGAGCTTGACGTCCACAATCCGGCGCACACGCGGTTCCTTGCGCAGCACCTGGATCACCGCGATGCGAATACGTTCCCGGGCCAGAATCGCATCCGGCTCCTGGGCCAGCGCGTTGAGGCCGTCGAAGCCGAAGCCGGTGTTGAAGATGTCGTCGCCCAGGCGAGTGGTGAGGGCGACGGCAAGGGATTGAACCAGCGCCTCCATGCCGGTTGCGCGGGCCAGATCCAGACCGTTCGGACCGCGAGCGAGCACCAGATCACGACCCAGGCTCAGGCCAGGCTGCTGCTGCGGGCAGCTCAGACTCCAGCCCAGCAGGCGGTCTTGGGCCAGACGCCGTTCGTGTTCGGGATTCCGGACCATGATCAAGGCGCCTCCAGTTTGTCCTGGCCGGCGGCGGTTGCGGCGAGGTCTGTGTTGTTGGGTGAGCCGCTGGTGCCGCCGCTCAGGGTGTCAAGCAATACGGCGACGCCGCCCACCGTCAGTTTGGTGGATGCACCGCCGGTGATCCCGGTGATGGTTGCGCACTGCACCTGACTGCTACTGCTGTCCTTTTGCGCGCAGCCCGCGTCGAACGGCCAGGAGGAGAAATCGCTCTGAAGCAACACCGGATCGCCGTCCACCGTGAGCTTGGCGCTGCTGCTCAGCGTCGCATTGCCGCCGTGACCGCAGATCACCGTGCCGGCTGTCGTGAGTACCTTGGCCATACGTGCTCCCTTGCCCTATTCCACCTTCACTGCGCCACCCTTGAGGACGATGTCGCCGCTACCCGCGTCCAGGGTGATGGTTTTGCCTTTGATCTCGATGCTGCCGTCCTTTTTCATCACGATGCGTGACTCACCCCCCCCGTGCTCCAGGGTGATGGCGTCGGGTTCGGCGGCGCTCGGACGGGTGCCGGCGTTCGCGAGCTCGCCCTTGACGAAGCGCAGCGTAAAGCTGCCGACTTCCATCACGCGGTTGCCTTCGGCGTCGATCAGATCGTTGGTGGCCTTGCCATTGGGTAACTCCGGGGTGGCGGTTTCGGCGAGGCTTTGGCGCTGGTTGTCGGGAACCTCGGCCGGCAGGATCAGCCACCAGTCGCCGGCCTCCGATGCCGGGGCCTGGCCCGATTCCCACAAAGCGCCGATGTCGACGGGTTCACCCCGGTCGGCGTTGCGGTGAGCCACCAGGACGCGGGTGCCGGGATACCGCGGCAGCACCAAGCCGCACTTGCCCCAGGCGAACGGGCTGGCATAAGGGGCGCCTTCGGCCACGTTATCGCTGGGCCGCTGTATGGGCAGGCGACGGCTCTGATTGCCGCCGCCGTCGCCAGCGGTCAGGCCGCGCCAGAGGGTCAGGGTCTGGGCCGGGGGTTCATCCGTGCCGGAAACGGTCATGGCCCGCACTTCCCCTATCTGGGTGAAGGTGCGCGAGGCCAGTGTCCGCTGCACCAGTCGACGCTGGGCGCGGGCGGCGCGGACGGCGGGGCTGGCCGGTTCGGCTTCGTCCTCGTCGCAACCGATTCGGTTCCGGTTGCTGCGGGTGTCCCAGGCCTCGTCCAGGTCCTCCACCGTGACGCCGGTGATGGTGGTGACGAAGCTGCTGGTGCGGCCCAGTCGGTGAGCGACGCTTTGCACGTAGAGCGTGACCTTGCCCGGCCCCAGTTCACCCAGGCCGAGGGAAGGCAGCAGGCCGCCGCCCACGGCCGCCGTGGCCATTTCGCCCAGGGCGCCGGTCCAGGAACCGCCGGTCCGCGACATGTCCTCTTCCGGCGGCATGAACTCCACGACATGGCCGGGTTTGATGTCGGTCCGCCCCTTGAGCGTGAGCTTGAATTGCTTGCGGGTGGGTGCCCGCGCGCCGCCGTGCTGGCAGGGGTCGTAGGTAGGGTCGATCTGTACCGGCGCCAGGGCTTCGGTCTCGATGAGCCCGACGCCGACGTGCAGGGCGAGCGGGTCAGGACCCAGCGGAACGGGGCGGGGGCCGACATGGAGCACGCCATCGCGGATCAATAGCATCCCTCGGCCGTACTTGCCGCTTGCCTGCTCGATGCGCCCGCCCAGATAGATCAGGGTGTCGCGGGTGCTGCGGCCGCGTTCAGGGATGCAAAGCTGGCTGTCCGGATCGCCGGCGGCCGCCCCGACCGGATAGGTTTCAATCGGTATTCCCGCCTGCTCGGCCACCGTGCGCGCGGTCTCGATGGGTTGCTCGGCGCTGATTTCGCCGCACACCAGGTTGCGGCTGGCGATCTGAAACACCCGCTCCCGCGCGGTGACGGTGGTGATGTAACGGCGTGGGCCCGCCTTGCGGGTGGCCGATACCACCGCGAGACGGGCAACCAGGAAGTCTCCCAGTTCGTCGCTTTTCAGCCCACCGAGTAGATCGGTGACGCCCGCCAGATTCTTGAGATAGCCGGTGACGGACGAGGCGGTGTCGCGCCAGAAAAGGTAGAGGTCGACGAAATCCGCCCGCTCCGGGTTGTCACTGGTGCGGGCGATATCGGCGTAGTGCGCGTCCGTGAGACCCTCGATCTCGAAGCGATACTCGCCGCCCTCCAGGCCGCTCGGCAGGGCGGCGGTGATGTCGGCGTAGTAGTCGTCGCGGCCGATTTCCAGCAGCACCTCGTCGTCGGCGTCGCGGAAACTCAGCAGCCAGCCGGCATCGTTGCCTACCACGACCTTGTCGGCGGGGTTAAGACCGGACGGGATCATGGCTTTACCTTCGACATGAACTTGAGTTGCACCTGTTTGGCGGTAAAGCGCATGGTCGGCCGTAGTTGCCGGAGGCCGAGCAAGGAGATCATTCGGAATTCCGGTTGCAGCCGGGGCAGCAAGTAGGGGTTGATGGGCGGGGTGGAATAGCGCTCCACCGCGCGTTCCCGTCGCCGCCACGCGAGCTTCAGGCGCCCGCCGAAATCCCCCGGGCCACGCAGGTTGCCGGCGCGCAGGTCCCAGCCCAGGATGACGACCTCAAGCAACTGTTCCCTGCCGTCGCCCTGGATGTCCACCAACTGCCGCAGATTGGCGGCCAGCGGCAACACCGCCCGCACACGCCGGCGTTGCCGCAGCAATAGGCGGGCGGGGACGCGGTCGAGCCTGGGGGCGAACGGGTCTGCCTTGTCGTCGTGGGGTATGCGCTCGTCGCCGGCCCGGGAAAGCGCCTGGTCCGGTGGCGTGTCCCGCCAAAGGGTCGCCTGGCCGTTGGGAACAAGGAGCACCAGCTCGATCTGGCCTTCAAGGGCGATACGATGAGGCAGGCCCCGCAACAGCGCGTCGTCCACCAAGGTGTAGCCCTCGGGAACGGCGGCGGTGGGTTCGGGGGTCAGGAATTGTTCGATAGGGAAGCGCATCAGTCCCGCCTCCCATTGGCGTTCTGCAGGGTGCAATCCGCTGCGCCATTGCGCCCTGCAGAAGAAGGAAATACCGGGTGCGTGGTCATCAGTTACCTCCCCAGTCGGCCAGGGCCGCCACGCCGATGCCGGCGACGTCCAGCAGCTTGCCGAGCGCGCTTGGTCGCGGCATGTGGGCAAGGGTAATGCTGACGTCCAGCGCGTCGCGCTTGGCCGAGGTGGCGGTGAAGGCCAGGCTCTGGATCTGCATGTCGGTGCGGATGGTCATGGACGTGATCAGAATCAGTCCGCTCACTGCCCCGCCGGTAAAGGCTTCCAGCGCGCCGCCGCGTTTGGCGGTTTCGGCGAGGGTTTCCAGGGCGAACTTCCAGGCGAAGCGTTCCGCGCCCACGAGCATGCCGCTCAAGGTGATGGTGTCGTCGTGGGTGGCGACCACCGCCTTGGCGCCGGAGGAGCCGATCGGCGGCAGTTGATAGGTCTCGTTCAGGGTCATCGAGGTGACCGCCCACAACGGGATGGGCAGTATGCCGTCGGAAATGATCGCCGACGGGACCGTGAGATATGTCTGATAGCTACGGGTGATTGCCATAACGCCTCGCTTACGGCACCGGGTTGCTTTCAACAACGCGGTAGCCCATCGCCTCCAACGCCCGGCGGGCTGGTGCGGACGCCCGGCCGACACGTATGACCAGTTCCGGTACTTCGATCGTGGTGCGTCCCCAAGCCTCCCCAAGCTCATGCGCAAAACGGGCGGCAGCGCGCAATTTCACCGCTTGAGCCCACTTGCGGTGGCTTGCGTTGGACTCGTCCAGCGCATTCCAGTTGACCGTGCCGTTGGCCGGCTGGCCGCTTTCCGGATCCAATCCGGCCCACTCCCGCGGTAACGAAATATCGCCAGTGGTGGCTTCGATAATGAGGAAGCGACCGGAGGTGCGGCGTGCGCCGACGTCGAGCTGGACGGTGACCCTGCTCGGGGCACCGGTGACACGGTACCCGCGGGAAAGGGGGTAGTGCGCCGGGTTGATGCTGAGGTTGTAGATATTTCCCAGCGAGAACACCTCCGTGCCCAGTTCCAGGGCGACCAGAACGGTGTGAATCTCTTCCCTCTCCCCCACCATGATCCGCTCCACGTCACGCCCGGCCTGAAAATCGCTCACGCGGATACGATAGCGGCGTATGAGATTTCCCAGTTCAGTGCGGATGTTGGCGTCGCCAAGACTGCCGCCTCGGCCCTGGCCATAGGCTTCGATGGCGGCGGCTGCCTCGGTGGGGGAGCCGGCAAACAGGTCCAGACCCGGCCGGATCGGCGCAGAATGTTGCTGCAGGATCTGTTGAATCCGGCTGGTGGGCACGATGCGCGGATCGCGAATCGCGCTGTCCGCTTCCAGTCGCCCGCGGCGCTGGTCCAAGGGGATACGGGAAAGTTCGTCCACCACATTGCGCCCGTCACGGATCCAACGGATCAAGCCATGGATTGCCTGCCTGTTCATATCGTCGGGTAGCTGCAACCGGGCTCTGCGGATGGCGTCGTAGGCGCGAATCAAGTCCAAGGACGTGCCGGGCCGCAGATCCTCCCGCACCAGCAGATTCGCGCCGGGCCGGTCAGCAATGGCGTGATAGCGACCGAAGGTTTCGTTGAGCTCGGTGGAGGTGCGGGACTCGAACATCCGCAGCACGGCCCTCAAGGGTACCGCACGCTGAGTCTGGAGCATGGTGGCCACACCGCGCACGGAGTCGAGTCGCCAGCGTACCCAGGGTTGGGGGTGCTGCTGCGTGAACACCCGCAAGGAGAGCAGGACCGTGTGTTCGGGAAATTCGGCCCCCAGGGTTTCAAGCAATCGCGGATGGATCGTCGCGAGCCGTTGTTCCACGACCTGGGTGGCGGCGGTATCCAGATAACCACGCCCCATCGCGCGCTCGACGATGGTCAATGGCCGGGTGGTGCCGCTGCCGGCGGTGATCAGGGCAATTGGTTCGGGGCCCGGAGGCAGGGTGAGCGGGGCCGGGTCAAGCACGAAATCGAGCCGGCCATCCGAGCGGGTGACGCGAATCAGGCCGCCGGCCAGGCGCTGGATGCCGTATCCGGCTTCCGCATAGCGGGTGAGCGCATGCTCTATTTCCGGAGCGGGACGCAGCGCGTTATAACGGAATATTGCGGTTTCGCCGTGGCGGACCACGCCGGGCAGATTCTCCGGCGCCGGCAAGGCCAGCACGACACGTTGTCCGCCCTGCGTCAACAGATAGGCCCGTGGGGCCGTGAATTCGGCGGCCGCCAGCAGCGCATCCAGCTGATTCAGCCCTTCCTCGTATCGGCGATACTCCTCGCGGGTGCGCAGACCGGCGTTGCGCAGTTGTTTGGCGATCTCCCGGGCCTCGGCGACGTTGTCCCGCAGGCCTTGCCTGATGCGGTTGAACTGTCGCTCGGTCAGCCGGCCGTCGCGTACCGCAAGCCGATACTCCACCAGCAGTGCGTTGGTGGAGTCATCCAGTCGCTCCACGGACCGCTGGAGACGCGCCTCCATAACCGGCGCCAGGCGTGGGTGCAGAAGCGCGCGGGTGGCCGAGACGGCGCCCGCCAGCGTCAAATAGCTGCCGATGCTCAGTACGAGGAATTGGCCGATGTTCTCCGGCCAGCGGCCGGTCTGCACCTTCGTAAGCAATGCCCCAACGCCTGTGAGCGTGGCCGCGTTGATGGAATGCGCCGCGACGAACCCCCAGCCGCCGCGCTCCAGCAGGGGCCCCGTGAGTCGTCCGAGTACGCGGAAGCCGCCGAGGAAGGCGAGGTTGGTAATCGTGGCCTCGGCGGTGCGTCCCAGGGTGATGGGGCGTCCGAAGGCGAGTCGCTCGCCGCTCAGTTGGGTGGCGGTGAACACGCCGACTTCGCTCAGGAATACAGTGGTTTCCACCGCGCGCGCGGTCCGCACCAGTGCGACGGTCCGCCCCACCAGGGCGGCGCGCACCACCAGGCCGACGCCGAGGGAGAGCACGGCGGCCACGGCGGTGATGAGCAGCTCGATGGCGATGGTGCGACGGACCGCTGCACGGATGTCCAACTGGATCTGTTCGAAGGTCCGGCCGTAGTCCGACGATTTGTCGATGTATTCCTGGAATGTGCTGTCGTTCCAGGCGTCCACGATTTCGCGGCGGATGCGGCTCAGTATCGTTTGTTGCCGACCGCGAAAAGCGGCGCTGCCGATGCTGTGTTCAACAATCTGATTCTCCAGCAGCAACGCAATGGAGAGATCCGCGAACATGGCGGAGCGGATTCGGAACACCGCCACCCGGGTCTCGGTGTCCACCGCATGATTGAGGTCCTGAGGATGGCCGAGTGCCTCGGCGCGCCCGCTGGGGCCGATGACGCGAACCGCGACCGGGCCCCGGCCGCCGGTGAGGTCGCTGCCGGGGACGAACAGCCTCTCCAGACGCGCCATTTCCTGGCGCAGATGCCGGCGCATCGCGTAGAAGGCGGGTTCCTGCACGGGGCCGGCGCCGCTGAACGTCTCCAGCGTGCGGTTGCCGTGGATGTCCACCACCGCCTGGCGATAATCCCGGTGCGCACGACGGAACTTGTACTCCGCTACGGTGCCGGCGAAGTTGTTACCCTCGATATTGACCTCGCGCAGGGCGTGGTCGAAGTCCGCTACCGTGAGCGCCTGGCTCACCGCCACCACGTAACGACTGCGGAGTTTGAACAGCACCGTGGTTTCATCACTCTCGGCGCTGGAACTGCCGAGAAAGGTGCGGATCTGACGGATGGCGCTGTGAATGCCGTCCACCCGTTCCTGCACTTCGCTGGCGCCGAGCACGATGCCGTCGATTCTGGCGCGGGCTTGTTCAAGCTCATTCAGGTGAAGACCCGGCAGGGCGTCCTTGAACGCCTCCAGCGCCTCACGAAAACCGGTGAGCCGCGTACGGTCCTGATCCCGGTGCGGGTCCAGGAACGGGCTGCCGACGAGCGTGCGATCCAACACATGGATCTGGGCCAGCAGACCGTCGGTCTGAGCGGCGATGCGTTGGCGTAGCGATTCCTCGCCCAGCGGTCCGCCGGAGAAGAGATCCTGGCGGCGGGCGAGCGCGCGGAGCGCGGCGATCGCTCGGCGGTAAGGCACGGCTTCCACCGTGCCGGCGAAATCCAGCAGATGCAGAACCACCCTGGCGGCTTGTGTTTCCTGTGCGGGCGTGCCCTCCAATAGAACCCGCTCCAGAAAGGCCAGGCAGTCGCGGCCGTTCCGTTGTTTGAACCAGTCGCGAAAGACACCGTGTGGCGTATGGTCGATGGGATGATCGACCCCATGGAGTAACAGGAGCCCAACGGAATAGGGGCGGTTGGGATCCTCCGCCAGGGCGCTGACGATGTCCACGCGAATGCTCAGCCGGTTCAGGTCCCCCATGCTGGCGCCCACGGCCATGCCCTCGTGCAATAGGGCGAGTGCGGGCGGCCAGCGGCGCAGTTCCACCAGTAACCGGATGGTGGCGCGGCGATTGCTCTGGTCGCCTTCAAGCAGACTGCGGCGCAAGGCTTCCCAGAAAGCATCCTCGCCGCCGGCGCCGAACCGGATGCTGGGCAGTTCAGGCAGTTTCATGCGCGTGAACAACAGGCGCGCCCCAGGCAGCATGAGGGCTTGATAACCGCCGCCGACCACCCGGCCATGATTGTTCGGTTCCAGTTCCGGTGTCCCGCCGACAATCAGATGTTGACGATCCAGGCGGATCAATGTCCGGCGATCCCGCTCGCGGGGTGTGGCGGTCCACACGCCGGTCTGACCCCGGGGCAGCGGGTCCAGCGCATCCATCCGCCCGACCACTTCCGGATAGAGGGCTGCCGCCTCCATGGCCACGTCCACCCGCACCACCCAGACGTGGCACCAGCGGAATTCGTGCAGCACGTCAAGGAAGATATGCTCATAGTTCAGTTCCGGGTCCACCTGGACGAGGTAGTCAAGGTAATCACGGACGCGCATTCGCAGATTGAGCGATTCCAGCACGCGCCAGCGTCGCGCCGAGGCCGCCGGCCCGGCGGCGGGGGCGCCGGGTCCGTGAATGGATGCGGCGGTTGCCGTGCTGTCGATGATCCGGCGCACCCGTCCTTCCACGGTGGTCCGCACCACGCCGCCGACTTCCGAGGCGCCCAGCCCGGTCCAGACGAACCGGGGCGAGTGAACCACGCCCGCCGTGGCGATGCCCTGGCTGTCCAGTTGGGTCTTGGCGCGCTGTATCGCCCCGCCAAGCGCGTTTACCAGGGCGTCGTCCAGCCAGCCCAGCGAGCGCAGTCGGGCGGGTCGGTCGACCCGTATCAAGGTGGGCAGGTTCACGTGAACAGGCACCTCAGCCCGCCTCCATTCCTTCCGCCAGGCGGTTGAGGGCTTGCTCCACCAGATCGTCGGCATTCACCTCGGCGGTGGCGGTCCGGATCTCCACCGTGACAGGAAAGTGGTAGTTCACGACGCCCTCGCCCCGGGTGATCACGTAACCACCGGTATGGATTTGTCCCCCGGCGCCCCGGGTGCCCGATTCTTCGGCTTCGCCCGTCATGGCATGTCCTCCGATGCAAGTGAGTTAAGGGGCTCAGGCGGCACCCGCCGGGAGATTGAAGGTGGCGTTACTGTTGTCGGTGACGTTCGCCCCGAGGCTGATGCCCGAGAAGGTGGCCGTCGGTGCGCCACTGGGCGAGGCCGCCGTGGGATTGGCGCTGGTGATCAGGCAGTCGCTCATCACGATGGTGGAGAAGGCCCAGTCGGTGCCGTCGTGCTCCTGCAGCGTGATGTTGAAATGCTTGCCCTGCATTGCGAGCGCGGTGAGCCTGGCGGCGACGTCGCCGATGGCCTTCACGGTCATGGTGAAGCTCATCTGTTCGGGTGAATAAATGACGCCGATATGCGTCTGCTCAACCGAGTGCATAACCTCCGCATTGATGGCGAAGGTCGGGCTGAAGGAGTCGATGGGCGTGATGTCCACCGTGTTGTTGTCCTCGTCGGTGTAGGACACGGCGAGTCGAGTTTTCCAGTCGGGCATGGTCCTTCCTCCGGTTCAGAATTTCGGTGCCAGGGTCACGCGCAGACGATGCACGGCCGGGCCATAGGTAATGGAAACCAGCAGGTCAACGCTGCGGTTGGCGCGTGCGGTGGTGACGATGGCCGTGTCGGTGGGGCTCTGGGCGCTTTCGGGAATGTTCAGTGCGTCCAGCACGGGGATGTCCACCGAGAAGTCGGTGATCACGGCGTTGCGCTTCAGCGGCCCGAGAATGCTTTCCACCTGGGTCTTGAGCCGGGTCATGCCGGCGCGGGTGATGCGGGCGTCGCCCACCAGCCCGATGAGCCCGGCCTTGAGGCGGAACTCGATGTCGTCCAGCGTTCGCACGATGTCGATGTAAAGCATCGAGGCGTCCGAGGTGAAGCAGCGACCCTCGGAGAAATGCAGACTGGAGCCGACGATGAGTTCCGGGTCGATGATGGGGATAATGCCCTCGTCCGAGAGTCCGACGATTTCGGCGGGACTGTACTGCCGCTCGATCGGCATGGAAATCCCTCGGATCCTTTTCAGTACCATCGAGATATGCGGCGCGTAGCCGGCGATGGCCGACATCGCGGCCGTGGCGGCGTCCGCCGTGGCACCGCGAGCGGCAACCACCACCATGCGGCTGGAATCGCTTTTCAGGTTGGCAAGTGCCGCCGTAAGGTCGGCAACGTAAGTGTTGGACTTGCCGATGTCCGGATCCACCATCGCCACGCCGAGGCGTTTCTGGCCTTGGGCAGACATGGTTTCCACGTGCTCCTTCAAGGCCATCAGGCCGGTGGCGGGGTTTCCTGCTGCCGCCGCCGCGCCCACCGTCACCTCGTTGGCCAGGCCCACGAAAGTGACATCGTCCGCGGCCTCCAGGCCTGCCAAGGCGGCGGCGTAGTTGTCGCCGGCGACCCGGACCCCGTAGATCTTCGACGGTTTCGGGTCTTGCTGAAGCGCAAGCAACAGGGACTGGTACAAGGTCGTTCCCGCGACACTGCCGTCCGCGTTCACTCTGGCAAACAGCTCGGCTGCGGATTGGGCTGTATACACCGGGAGTGGCGTATTGACGGCAGCGGTGCCGCCGTTGGCGCCGGCGGGGGTTCTGCCGACCACGGCTATCACGCCGGGTGAGCGTTGTGCCACCGGCTGTAGCGCGGAGGTGTCAATCCGCACCTCGATGAAGGGATAGGCGGCTGCTGGCATGCTTGTTCTCCTTCGGGTTCAACCCGTTGAAATCCGCGATTAGTCGGATACGACTGCGAGTCCTATGCCCTCCCGGGCCAGCCATTGCCCGGCCCGTTGGCGCCTTGCGGTACGTCGCGCGGCCTGGCCCATGCCGGCGCTGGCGCCCGGCCAGTCGTCGTCGTCAAAGACCGTGATCGGTACCAGCCAGACCACTAACAGGCGCTGACGAATCGGAAGCTTCTGGGGTCGCGGCCCATCGACGCCACTCGCCTCCAGGCGACTGCGCAGCAATTTCGATTGCTCGAGCAGTTCGGTGAGGCCGAAGCCTTGGTCGCGGATGAGCAGCGCGGCCGTGATGGGGTAGCGTTGCGGGCTCGGCGGAAGGCCTGCGGGTGCCGAGAATGTGACTCCCAGCGTGGCGGGGCGGGCGGTACCGGCGGTTACCAGTTCGCTGGCGCTGGCAACGCCCATATCGCCAAGTAGCCGGGAGACCCGGGCGTCCGTGAGCGCTTCCGGCGACTGCAATTCCGCTTGTATCAGTTGCACCAGTTGGTCGCGACGCGCGGCTTCCAGGGCTCCCGCGTCGGCCGGCAGGGCGCCGCCGTGGGCAGCGGCGACGGCGGCATCAATACCGGCGAGGTCAGCCCATTTGAGGTCCAGGGATTCGATAAGGTCCTCTTCCGGGGCGCTGCGTGCGACCACCGCGCCGCGCCATAACGCATCGGCGCGTAGCCCCGGGTCCGGATGCCAATCCGTGATGGTCAGAGCGATTCGGCCCAGTTCGCCGCTCACGCCATATAACCGCCCTTCGCCCCTCGCATTGCCCACCTCGGCGTAGCCAAGAAGGAATTCGTCGAAAACCGCATTGAATGGGGCGTTCACCGGGGTTGTCGAGGTGTCGTAACCCGCGTCAAGAATCTGGTTGAGGGACATCTCGTCGAACAACGCGCTGCGCGTCGCCGGATCAGCCAATCGAACGGTGATGCGATCGCGGAAGTGCACCGGATGTCTCCCTTAGGTGGCGCCGGAATGGCGGCGGGGGGAGGTCGGTACACGCTGACATGATCCGTGCCGACAGGTGATGGGATAACAACGGTTTTGCATTGGTGCCCCCCGTGATTCCGTCTTCTGCGATGCGTGGCGCAACGCTATGGAAGCAAGCGACATGCCAAACGGGCTGGGAGGGGTGCTGTTTCCCAGGCATTTGTTAATTAAGGGTTTTTGTTTTTTGTCAGCAGGCTCGTATGACGGGGGTGTCACGCTGTGGCGTGACAGTTTGTAACAATGTACTGGGGCTGTTGCACCGGGGTTGTTCTTGACGGGTGCGGGAATTCCCGCGACCGGTGTCGCAATGCCAGGGAAGCACTGAAGGTGATACCGGAGCGACAGCGGTGGCATTCAGCGGTTCGTGGAGGCCATCCGGAGCGCATGAAGGAACCCGCGGCGGGCTTTGTCCGCGCTCTACAACGCCGAGTGGATCCCGGCGTTGTCAGGGGTCTGTGCCTTGGTCATCCCGGCCGTTTCGTCAAGCCCGTATTTGCGGATCTTGCGGTAAACGGTCATGCGTGAGCAGCCCAGCAGACGGGCGGTGTCGGTTCTGTTCCAGCGGGTACTGATGAGCGCCTTGAGCAGTTGGTCGCGTTCCGTGTCCTGGCCTTCCGCGGTAGCACGGATATGCTCGGGGAGATCGTCAAGGTAAAGAATGGATCCGTCCCGGTTGATAAAGGCCACTTCGATGGCGTTCCGGAGTTCGCGCACGTTGCCGGGCCAGTGGTAGGCAACCAGGCAATCCATGGCGCCACGGTCCAGGGCTGCCACCTGGCAGGCGAAGGCCCGGTTGAACTCGGCGACGAAATGGGCGCAGAGATCCTGAATGTCTTCCTTTCGCTTTCGCAGGGGCGGTACGTGAATGCGGACGACGTTCAGCCGATAAAAAAGATCCTGCCGAAACTGCCGATCGGCAATGAGTTGCTCAAGCGGTTGGTTGGTGGCGGCGATCAAACGGACATCCACATTCTCTGTACGGTCCGATCCCAGTGGTGAGACGGTTCGGGTTTCGAGAGCACGCAGCAGCTTGGCTTGGTCGCGAAGGCCCAGTTCACCGATTTCGTCCAGGAACAGGGTGCCCTTATGCGCCGTACGCAATTTGCCAAAGCGCTCCTTGTGGGCGCCGGTGAACGCGCCGCGGGCATGGCCGAACATCTCCGATTCCAGCAGGCTTTCCGGGATGGCGGCGCAGTTGACCGAAACCCAGGGGTGGTGGGCGCGCCGGCTGAAACGGTGAACGGTTTGCGCGGCCACCTCCTTGCCGGTGCCCGTCTCGCCGCTGAGCAAGACCGGGCTATCCACTTCCGCGGCGCGCTGGAGGTGCTGTCTTATCGTTTGCATCGCCTTGCTGCGCCCGATGAGCGCGTGGGCCTCGGTAGGGGTACATGGCGTTGTATCTCGCGTTTGGCCCAACAGGCTTTCGAGCCGCTCCCGGTCCTTTGGCCAGAGGAGGATGGTTGTGTCTGTTCGGGTCGGGCCGGGCCGGGCCGAGATGAGGTAGAGGGGAACCGTGGGGAAGGTATGCCGGAGTCGTTCTATCGCCTGGAGGGTGCGCGGCTCGCTGGGGGATACGGTCTCCACGAACAGCCAATTCGGTTGGTGCGAGACGAAGCCGAGCAGTGTGTCCAGTTGTTCAGAGCGCACGACATCCACGCCGGTCTCGGCGATGGAGTCCAGGCACCGGAACCTGGTGGAGAGGTGAGCAAGTAGGAGTGCCAGTCCCTCAGCCATGGAAGCCCCCTACCTGTGAAACACCGTTCGGCGTTTGCAAACCGCGCAGACGTCTCGTGGAGGCAGCTTCCGGTACCGCTTGAAGGGGCTGCCTTACCCGTCAGCGCCGGTCCCGGCGATACGGGCAACAAGTATAGACGGTCGCTGCCGGGTTGTCGGGCGGTGACCGCCGCCGGACCGGCGGATGAAACGATGGGGGGATGTTCCGTCCCGGAATCTCACGAACGGCGCCGTGGCATGGTGGGAACCGACCGGATCCCCCGTGTAACCCCGGAAGCGCTCGCCGCTGCTGGGGTTGAAGATGGCTTCTTTCCCGAGATGCGACAAGGTGCGGGCAGATTTCTGATTTTCGGTAGGATTTGGTGGAGCCGGGGGGAATCGAACCCCCGACCTCAGCAGTGCGATTGCTGCGCTCTCCCAACTGAGCTACGGCCCCACGCTGGGCACATAAAGTATCATCCTTTACCGCGTTCACCAATAATCGGGCCACCATGATTTCGGTCATCATTCCTGCACTCAACGAGGCGGACAGCATCGTGACCACGCTGAAGCGCCTGCAGGGTCCGCGTATGCGGGGCCATGAGGTGCTGCTTGTGGACGGCGGCAGCCAGGATGACACCATCGCCCGTGCGCGCCCGTTCGTGGACCGGATACTGCGGGGTGAGCGGGGGCGTGCCGCGCAGATGAATCTGGGTGCCTCTGTCGCGCGCGGCGATGTGCTCTGGTTCGTGCACGCGGATACACTGGTTCCGGAGGACGCCGATGGTGCCATTCAGCGTGCGCTGGATGCGGGGGCGGACTGGGGCTGGTTCCGGGTGCGGATCGCGGGGCGCTCGCCGCTGCTGCCGGTCATTGCCTGGTTCATGAACCGGCGCTCTTGTCTCACCCGCATTGCCACCGGGGATCAGGGGCTGTTCCTCCGTCGCGTGGCCTGGGATGGCGTGGGCGGATTCCCGGCAGTCCCGCTGATGGAGGATGTCGCCATCACCAGCCGGCTGCGTCGGCGGTTCCCCGGTGGATGCCTGGCAGCCAAGGTGGCCACCTCCGGACGGCGTTGGGAGCAGCGGGGTGTGTTGCGCACGGTGTTCCTGATGTGGCGCCTGCGGTTGGCCTATTTCCTGGGAGCCGATCCCGCGGTGCTGGCCCGGCGCTACAGGTGACCGTGATCATGACAGATGACGTTAAGAAAACACTGATCTATTCCCATGATGCTCTGCGGAGACATTGCCTGCGAGCCGCGCCTTGCCCCCGAACACGCTGGAAAGCCAGAGCACCATGGGAATAGATCAGTGTTTCCTTAAGGGGTGCGTGCTGCTGTTTGCCAAGGCACCCGTACCGGGCCGCGTGAAAACCCGCCTGGCCTCGGCTTTCGGGTACCGGGGGGCGGCGGCGCGTTACCGGGCGCTGGCTTTACAGACCGGTCTTCAGGTCCGGGCGGCCTGGGATGGCTCGCTGCAGCTCTGGTGCGCCCCGGATCGGCGTCACCCATGGCTTTGGCAATTGGCCCATCGGGCGGGGATGACGCTTCACGTGCAGGCGCCGGGGAATCTGGGCCACCGCATGGGACATGCCCTGAACTCGGCGCTTCGGGTGCATCCCTGGGCGCTGGTCATCGGCGCGGACTGCGCCGGGGTGGAGCCGGGTCTGCTGCGCGCCGCGGTGGATGGGTTGGAGAACGGGGCAGAGGTGGTGATCGGTCCGGCTGCCGACGGTGGCTACGTGTTTCTGGGCATCCGACGGCCCCGGCCGGAGTTGTTCCGGGCGATGCCCTGGGGAACCGCGCGGGTCATGGGCGTGACGCGCCAGCGGCTGCGTCGTCTGACCGGGTCCGTGCTGGAGCTGCCCGGGGGCTGGGACGTGGATACGCCGGCGGACTACCGCCGCCTGTGCAAGCGCCAGGCGACGGGTCATTGGTTGGGGCTGACCCGGCGGTAGCCGTCGGGTACGTCGAAATAGCCCGCCGGCAGGCGCAACCCGGTGTATATGCCGCTCACCTCATGCAATGTCTCCCCGTCCGCATTCCGGATGCGCATCGGGAGCCCCAGTGTACGGAACTGGCCGGACGCGTAGTGCTCCGCATCCTCGCAGGCGGAGTAGGTGAGCCCCTGGAGTTGTAACGCGGCCCGCTGGCGGCGGTGGAAGCTGCGATAGCCGTTCAGGTAGTTGGCGATTTCCGGCAGTTCCAGTGCTTTCGTCGACAGCCAGTACTCCGCGCAAATCATGCCGTTGGCGGACAACCGGTAGTGTTCGGTGGGGTGGCCGGCGATAACCGGGCCTTCACCCACCCGGTACAGACGCAGGGCGTGGCGCTGTTCCGGCGCTTGCTCCAGCACCCCCAGGGGTGGAAGATCATAAGCCAGATCCAACACTTCCCGGGCGGCCGGAAAGACCGCCAGGAACTCACCGCTGGCGGCGTTGAGCAACAGGTAACCGGATCCGCGTCCGGCCATCCGGATCCAGTCTCCGGAGATGGCTGTTTCCGTCAGGGCGCCGTCCCGTTGCCGGCTTTCGATCACGGTATCCGCTGCGGCCCAGGGAATGGCCAGCAGCAGTGCTGTCAGTAAAAGCAGTCGTTGCCTCATGGTGGATAATCCGGGTGTCCAGCGTTTGCCGTCATGTTGGCACCAGGTGGCTTGGCCAGTATCCTACACGCCCAGCGTCGCACCGGTCTCAGAATTCATCACCCCAGAGGGTGCAGATGTTTCTCGAGCGAAATCCGCGTTTTGTCAGCCGGCTTACCCGGGATACCCTGGCCATGATTCTGGCCGGTGGTCGCGGCGGGCGGCTTGCCAACCTCACAGACTGGCGTACCAAGCCGGCAGTTCCCTTTGGTGGAAAATTCCGGCTCATCGACTTTCCGCTGTCCAATTGCATGAATTCCGGCATCCGCCGCATCCAGGTGCTGACCCAGTACAAGGCGCACTCCCTGATCCAGCATATCCAACGGGGTTGGGGGTTCCTGCGGGGCGAGTTCGGCGAGTTCGTGGAACTGGTGCCGGCCCAGCAGCGGCTTGATCAGCCCCTGTGGTATGCGGGTACGGCGGACGCGGTCTACCAGAGCATCGACATCATACAGGCCCATGATCCGCGCTATGTCCTGGTGCTGGCCGGCGATCACGTCTACAAGATGGATTACGGCACGATGATCGCCCGGCACGTGGAGTCCGGTGCGGACATGACCGTGGGTTGTGTGGAGACCCCGGTGGAGCGCGCCCGCGCCTTCGGTGTGATGCGCGCGGATGCGGAAGGCCGTGTGCTGGAGTTCAATGAAAAACCCGCACAGCCCGCCACTGTGCCCGGTGATCCGGGTATGGCCCTGGTCTCCATGGGCATCTACGTGTTCAACCGGGATTTTCTTTTCCGGGTTCTCCGGGAGGATGCCGAAGACAGTGCGTCGCAACGGGATTTCGGCAAGGACATCATTCCCCGCGCCATTCGCGGGGCCCGGGTGGTGGCCTATCCCTTCCGTGATCCTCACACCGGCCAGCAACCCTATTGGCGCGACGTGGGCACGGTGGACGCGTTCTATCAGGCAAACCAGGAGCTTATCGGCGCGAACCCGGAACTTGATATATACGACGAATCCTGGCCGATCTGGACCTATCAGGCCCAGTTGCCGCCCGCGAAGTTTATCAACGTGGAGACCGAGGAGGGCGAACTGCCGGGGATGGCGCTGGATTCCATGGTGTCGGGCGGGGATATTATCGCCGGCTCGCTGGTCAAGCACTCCCTCCTGTTCTCGCAAGTGGTGGTGGAGCCGCATTCGCTGGTGGAGGATGCGGTGATCATGCCCGCTGTGACCATCGGGCGCGGCGCGCGTATCCGCCGTGCCGTGGTGGACGAGGGCTGCCGCATCCCCAATGGGATGGTGATCGGTCATGATCTCGCACACGATCGCCGGTATTTCCATGTCTCCCCTGAGGGCGTGGTGCTGGTTACACCGGAGATGCTGGGCCAAGAGGTGACCCACGTCCGTTGACCGGCCAGTGCCGGGGGGGCGGCCCAAGGGCATTCCGCCGCCGTCCGTTTAGTGCGAGACTAGACACGGCGTGATTGACTAGGCTTTCAGTGGCCCACTGAAGGGTTAGTAACGGCATGTGCATAAGAAGGGGCGCCATTCTTGTCGGAGGATGAGCCAGGCCCTCGCCGCGGAATCCACGGAGGAGATTTTCCATGACCGAAAACCACAATGGTCAGACCGGTTTCGAGCCCTACGACGCGCGCCCGTGGCTCGCGCACTATGAGGAAGGGCGCCAGCCCGATCTGGGAGAGCTCCCGTTCAGCAGCTTTGGTGAGATGGTGCGCAAGGCCAGCCGGGAGCACGGCAGCAAGCCGGCCTTCACCACCTGTCTTC
>JAFIFU010000103.1 GCA_020831885.1 Ectothiorhodospiraceae bacterium | reverse complement strand
CGGCTACCAGCCGCCGCAATGCTCTGATCACCCTGTTATCCCCGGCGCTCGGCGCGGGGGTGGGCCGGTCGGCGGCGAGGGTGGCGCCGGAAACCGGAAGCCATCCGCCATGGCGAACGGTGCTGGTCCGGCATCCTGCGCGGCGACGACGCTGCTGCACAGGCTGACGGCCAGCACCAGAGCCCGACACGTTCTCCGGAACATGGTTGATTCCTTCCTCAACGGTCCTCGCCGCCGAATCCGCCGCCACCCGGTGTCTGAATGACGAATACGTCCCCCGCCTGCACCTCGGTTTTGTCCGTTCCGCTCAAGTGGTGCCGCGTTCCGTTACGCCGGTCCACCCACTGCCGGCCGGGCGCGGCATCCGCTCCTCCCTTCAGACCGCCGGGTGCGATACGGCGTGAATTCGCCAGTACGGCGACGGTCATCGGTTCCAGGAAACGGATCCGGCGTTCCGCGCCATCGCCGCCGCGCCAGCGGCCGGCCCCGCCGGAGCCGGACCGGATGGCGAAGGCCTCCAGCAGCACCGGGAAGCGGGTTTCCAGCACTTCCGGGTCGGTCAGCCGGCTGTTGGTCATGTGCACGTGCACCGCACTGGCCCCGTGGAAGCCGTCACCGGCACCGGAACCGCCGCACAGGGTCTCGTAGTGCTGGTAGCGTTGATTGCCGAAGGTGACATTGTTCATCGTACCCTGGCCGTTGGCCAGCACCCCCAGCGCCGCGTACAGCGCATCGGTGACCACCTGGCTGACTTCCACGTTGCCTGCCACCACGGCCGCCGGGTAGCGTGGATTGAGCATGGAGCCCTCGGGCACGATCAACTCGATGGGTTTCAGGCAGCCGTCGTTCAGCGGGATGGCGTCCTTCACCAGCGTGCGGAGGACATAGAGCACGGCGGCCCGGGTGACCGCCTTCGGTGCATTGAAGTTGCTGGGCTGCTGCGGACTGCTGCCGGTGAAATCCACGACAGCCCGGCGTTTCGTACGGTCCACCCGGATGGCGACCCTTACCCGTGCGCCGTTGTCCAGCTCCTTCTCCCATTGGCCGTCGTCCAGCACCCCCAGCACCCGGCGCACCTGCTCCTCGGCGTTGTCCTGGACATGCTGCATGTACGCCTGGACCACCGGCAGGCCGAAGTGCTCCACCATACGACGCAATTCGTTGACCCCGCGATTGTTGGCCGCAATCTGCGCCTTCAGGTCGTTGAGGTTCTGTTCCACGTTCCGGGCCGGCTTGTCTCCGCCACCGAAAAGCTCCCGCAGCGCATCCTCGCGGAACTCGCCGGCGGCCACTGCCTGGAAATTGGTGATCAGCACGCCCTCGTCCTCAATCACGCGGCTGTCCGGAGGCATGGAGCCTGGCGTGGTGCCGCCCACGTCCGCATGGTGGGCGCGACTGGCGATATAGAACAGAATCGTGCTCCCGGCTTCGTCGAAGACCGGCGTGACCACGGTGATGTCCGGTAGGTGGGTGCCGCCGTGGTACGGGTCGTTCAGTACGTACACGTCCCCCGGCTGCATGGTGTCCCGGCGTTCGGCAATGATCGCGCGTACGCTCTCGCCCATGGAGCCCAGGTGCACCGGTACGTGGGGGGCATTGGCCACCAGTCCGCCTTCGGCGTCAAACACGGCGCAGGAGAAATCCAGTCGCTCCTTGATGTTGGCGGAGTAGGCGGTTTTCTCCAGCGTGCTCCCCATCTGTTCCGCAACCGACATGAACAGGTTGTTGAACACCTCCAGCATCACCGGGTCCACATCCGTCCCCACCGCTGTTCGGTGGGGCAGGGGCTGCACCCGTTCCATGATGATGTGATTCTTGCGGTTCACGCGTGCCTGCCAGCCCGGTTCCACGATGATGGTGGATACCGGTTCCCGGATAATGGCAGGCCCGTCCACGGTATCGCCGGGCAGCATCTGTTCCCGTTCGTACACGGGGGTTCGCGGATGTTCATCGCCCCCCATGTAGGTGATCACCCGGTCCAGCGGTTCCAGTGCACCGCTGCCGCGTTCCGGGAGATCCGGTTCGTCCCGCAGGGCCCCGCTGGAACCGATGACCTCGATCACCGCGGCGGCCGCCACCAGATCCTTGCCGGGCATGGTGAATCCGAACTGCTGTCGGTGTGCGGCCTCGAATCCCTGGCGCATGCCGGCCGCATCGCCATAGTCCACCAGCAGGGTGGTGTCCGTGCCATCGTATTTGAGCTGCAGTCTGCGGATGCTGCTGATGTCCTGATCGGCGACGCCCTGGGCGCGCAGCTCCCGGCGGCCGTCTGTTTCCCGTTTCGCCAGCAGCGGTTCCAGCTCCTCCAGCAGTGCGTCGTCCAGGGGGCGGTCCACCGCCAGTTCACGTATGGTGGTGAGGTCCGCCAGCCCCATGCCGTAGGCCGAGAGCACCCCGGCGAAGGGGTGGATCAGCACCCGCTTCATGCCCAGCGCGTCGGCCACCAGGCAGGCGTGCTGACCGCCGGCGCCGCCAAAGCAGTTCAGCGTGTAGCGGGTCACGTCGTGACCCCGCTGCACCGATATCTGCTTGATGGCATTGGCCATGTTCTCCACGGCGATCCTCAGGAATCCATCGGCCACTTCCACCGGGCTGCGGGTATCGCCGGTGGCCTCACGGATGTGCCGGGCCAGCGCCTGGAACTCCCGGCGCACCACCGCGGCATCCAGGGGCTGGTCGCCGTCCGGGCCGAACACGCGGGGGAAGAATTCGGGCTGCAGTTTGCCCAGCATCACATTGCAGTCGGTGACTGTCAGCGGACCGCCGCGGCGATAGCAGGCGGGGCCGGGATTGGCCCCGGCGGATTCAGGGCCGACCCGGTAGCGTGAGCCATCGAAGAAGAGTTGAGAGCCTCCACCGGCTGCCACCGTGTGGATCCTCATCATCGGGACGCGCATGCGCACGCCTGCGATCACTGTCTCGAAACTGCGTTCGAACTCGCCGTTGAAATGGGAGACATCGGTGGATGTCCCGCCCATGTCGAAGCCGATGACCTGGTGGAACCCCGCCATCTGTGCCGTGCGCGCGCAGCTCACGATACCGCCCGCCGGACCGGACAGAATGGCGTCCTTGCCCTCGAAGTAGCGGGCGTCGGTAAGCCCGCCGTC
This sequence comes from Ectothiorhodospiraceae bacterium, assembly GCA_020831885.1. Taxonomy (GTDB): domain Bacteria; phylum Pseudomonadota; class Gammaproteobacteria; order Nitrococcales; family Aquisalimonadaceae; genus LSCE01. The sequence goes on along the minus strand of JAFIFU010000103.1, from coordinate 3,829 downwards.
GGATTTCATGAACTGCAGCCGTGTATCGCCCAGCTCCGCCGCCACCTGGTTGGCGTACCGTTTGAGCATGGGGGAGAGGTAGGCGTCCACCACGGTGGTGTCGCCCCGGCCGATGAGCTTCATCAGGGGGCTGACTTCGTGGGAGACGCTGACCCGCGCGAAGCCCGCATGTCGTGCCAGTTCCGCCACCCGGCGTTCGTGATGGGTATAGCGATAGCCGTGCAGGAAGACGATGGCACAGGCGCGGAAGCCGTCCTCCACGGCTTTCCGCAGTGCGGCGCGCACCGGTTCCTCCTCCGGTGCTTTCAGAACCGTACCGTCTGCCTGGATACGCTCGTCCACCTCGATGACCCGGCCGTAGAGCTGCTCCGGAAGCCGGATATCCAGGGCGAAGATATCGGGTCGCGTCTGATAGCCGATACGCAGCGCATCCGCGAAGCCTTTGGTGATCAGCAGCGCGGTCTTCTCGCCCTTGCGCTCCAGTAGCGCGTTGGTGGCCACCGTGGTGCCCATCTTCACGGCTTCCAGGCGTTCCCCCGGGATATGGGCTTCCGTTCCCAGGCCCAGCAGTTCCCGGATGCCCTGAAGAGCGGCGTCCCGGTAACGCTCGGGGTTCTCCGACAGCACCTTGTGGGTCACCATGGTGCCGTCGGGCTTCCGGGCGATCACGTCGGTAAAGGTCCCGCCCCGGTCAACCCAGAATTGCCAGCGTTCGACGCTCATGCGCGTTCTCCTGATGCGACCCACGCCCGGCGTGCGGTCTCGGGATGATTATTCTTGCACGTCGGCGACCATGGATCAGCCGCGGCGGGCTGTCATCTGTTCCGGTAGCCAGGTTGCGATTTCCGGGAAAATCACGATCAGTGCGGCGGCCACGCACAGCACCAGGAAAAAGGGGAAGGCCGCCCAGGCAATCTGAAGGATGTTGCGGCCGGTGAGGCCCTGTATGACGAACAGGTTGAACCCCACCGGGGGCGTGATCTGGGACATCTCCACCACGATCACCAGGAAGATGCCGAACCAGATCAGGTCCAGCCCCGCGGCCTGCACCATGGGCAGCACCACTGAGGTGGTCAGTACCACCACCGATATCCCGTCCAGAAAACAGCCCATGACCACGAAGAACACCACCAGCGCGAACAGCAACCAGTAGACGGAGAGGTCCATGCCTGCAATCCAGCCGGCCAGTTCCCGCGGGATGCCGGTATAGCCCATGGCAGTGGTGAGAAAGGCCGCACCGGCCAGGATGAAGCAGATCATGCAGGAGGTGCGGGTGGCGCCCATCAGGCCGTCGACGAAATTCTGCCAGCTCAATGTGCCCGTCAGCAGGGATAGCAACAGCGCACCGACCACCCCCAATGCGGCCGCCTCATTCGGTGTCGCCACGCCGGTGTAGATGGAACCGATGACGGCGATGATCAGGCCGATGACGGGAAGCAGCCGACGCGAGGCCAGGACACGCTGCCACAGGCCGATGCGGGGGTCGGCCGGTGGTTGTCGCCCGGGGTTGAGCAGGGACCAGAGAATCACGTAGCCCATGAGCAGGCCGATGAGCATAAGGCCGGGCAGGATACCGGCCATGAACAACCGGGCGATGGAGACCTCGGCACTGACCCCGTAGACAATCAGGATGATGGATGGTGGGATCAGCAGACCCAGGGTGGCCGAGCCCGCCAGCGTGCCGATGATCATGTTCTCCGGGTAATCGCGACGCTTGAGTTCCGGAATGGACATGCGTCCGATGGTCGCGGCGGTGGCCGCCGACGACCCGGACACCGCCGCGAAAACCGAGCACCCGAGCACGTTCACGTGCAGCAAGCGGCCGGGCAGCCGACCCAGCCAGGGTGCCAGGCCGGCGTACATGTCCTCCGAGAGGCGGGTCCGGAACAGGATTTCCCCCATCCAGATGAACATGGGCAGGGCAGCCAGGGACCAGGAGGAAATGGAACTCCACAGGCTGTTGCTGAGCGCCAGGCCGGTGGGGGCGCCGGTGAATACGCCGATGCCCACCACCGCCACGCCCATCAGGGCCAGCGCGACCCATAAGCCGGAGCCGAGCAGCACCAGCAGGATGAACAACAGAATGAGGCCGATTTCCACCACACCCATGCTGCTGGCTACTCCCGCTCGTCCATCAGCCCGCGGGCCTGGTCGTAAGGGAGCGCCTGGCCGCGGATCAGCGCGATCAGGCAGTCGATCAGGCTGATCAGCAGGGCCAGCAGTCCGGCGACCATGGCGCTCTGCGGAACGGCCAGCGGAATGCGCAGCCTGCCGGTGGACACGTCTCCGTACTCGATGGATTCCCGCACCAGCTCAATGCACCACCACATCGCATAGCCCACCAGAGCAATGGCCAGCAGCAGCGAGGTGAACTCGAACAGGCGTTGCAGCGGGGCCGGCAACCGTTCGATCACCAGTTTGACGCGGATATGGGCCCCCAGGCGGAAACTGGGGGCCAGTGCCAGGAAGGTGGCGGCCAACACCATGTACCCGGCCATCTCGTTGGACGAGGGGATGGTCCAGCCGGTGAAGCGCCCCTGGATCTGGCTGATGACCAGCAGGCAGATGGACAACAGGCACAGTGCTGACAGCGCGGCGCAAAGCTGATAAAAGCGGTCCAGCAACAAACGCATACGGGCCTCCGAATGCGCTGCCGGCCGGAGCCGGCAGCGCATCATGGGATGGAAAAAACGGTAGTCGCCCGCTTAGTTCTCGTGATAGGCCTCGAGGATGGCCTGCCCCTCGGCGCCAGCCGCCTCCACCCATTCCTCTGCCATCCGTTGCCCGATCTCCGCCAGACCGTCCATCAGCGCCTGGCTTGGTTCCATCACGCGCAGGCCGTTTTCGTTCAATACGGCCTTCTGGCGGTCGGCCTCGTTACGGCTCATCTCCCAGCCGCGTTCCTGGGCGCGTTCCGCCGCGTCCAGGATGATCTGCTGGGTTTCCTCGTCCAGGCCGTCCCAGACCTGCTGGTTGATGATGACCATGTTCTTCGGAATCCAGGCCTGGATGTCGTAGAAATAGTCGACGAAATCCCAGGCGGCGGAATCCACACCGGTGGTGGGTGAGGTGATCATGGCGTTGATGATGCCGGTGGAGAAGGCCTGGGGAATCTCGGGGACCTCCACCTGGGTGGCCTCCATGTCCAGAAGCTCGGCCAGCCGCTGGGTGGTGGCGTTGTAGGCCCGGAAGCGCAGTCCGGCGAAATCCTCCACCGATTCGAGTTCCCGGTTGGTGTAGAAGCCCTGTGCCGGCCAGGCCACCGCATAGAGCAGCTTGATGCGATCCCGCGCCAGCAGTTCCTCGATCCGGTCGCGGGACACCTGCCACAGCTTCTCCGCCTCCTCGTAGCTGGTGGCCAGGAACGGCACGGAGTCGATGGCATAGATCGGGCTTTCGTTGCCCAGGATGGAGATGAACACCTCGCCCATCTGCACCTGCCGGTTGCGTACCGCGCGCTTAATGTTCGGGTGGGTGATCAGCGAACCGGCGCTGTGCACGTGGACCTCCAGTTGCCCATTGGTGGCCTCGTGGATTTCCTGGACAAACTCCCGGATATTCTGGGTGTGGAAGGTGGAGTCACCGTAGGGCGTGGCCATGTCCCAGCGTTCGGCCTGCGCTCCGGATATGCCGAGACCCAGTGCCGCCACGACCGCCATCAGGGTTGTCAGCCGCTTCATGATGCATCCTCCTCAGGTCATATTGTCGTTGTGGTCGGTGTTCGCTCCCGGGGTGTTGTCCCGGGCGGGGGTGCTCGCGTATTCAGCGCATCCTTTAAGGAAACACTGATCTATTCCCATGATGCTCTGCGGAGCCATTCGCGTGCGCT
>JAFIFU010000102.1 GCA_020831885.1 Ectothiorhodospiraceae bacterium | reverse complement strand
CTACAAGCGCCGCCCCACCCGTAGGGCGGTGGCCGCGCGTCAGCGCGGATCACCGGCATGGAGGCCGGCCGCGACACCCAGAGCCTTGTGGAACCTGGTCTCCCAGGCGCCGTCGACATCCAGCGGCCAGGGGCCGAGCCGGTACCAGTCCTGGACCAACTGTTCCAGACCGTCGGTGTGAACGGTTTCGGAAGGCTGACTGCCCAGCGAGGCGGACAGCCGCTCCACCTGCAACCGCATGCGCAGCTCCCGATCCGCCTCCGGCGAATCCACGCCGGCGAGAATCTCCAGTTCCACGCACAGGCGTCGCCGTTCCGACTCCACCCGCTCCAGCCGCCCGGCGTCGAACCCGCCACCCTGAGCATACAAGGCCATGGCCTCATCCCAGCGCTGCCGAAGGGTGTCGTCGGCGATGTCGGCCGGTAGCCGCTCCCATGCTTCACCCAGCGCCTCGGACGATGACGTCCCGCCCTGGGCCAGCGCTTCGGCTTCCCGTACCAGGCCCGCCGCCCGCTGCAGGGGTTCCAGGCTGTCGACCCAGGCCGCCCGGCGGAGCGCATCCAGTTGTCGGTTCACGGCAGCTTCCGCCTTGCGGAAGCGCTTTTCCACCGACTGACGCGACCGGGGCGGCAGACCGGACCACTCACGACGGACTTCCGACAGCAGTCGCTGCAGCGCGGCGGCCTCCGGATGCCCGGCCACCGCATCCTCCAGCCGCTGGCAGAGCAGTTCCGCCGCCTGCCGCCCCTGCTGCTGCTGACGGCCCTGATCAACATCACGGTCTCTCAACCGCTGGAACACGCGGTCGCAGACCGCGCGCAGTTCCCGGTGGCGGCGGCGCTCCTCGCCGGTGGGAAGTGGCGGCAACTCCCGCCATCGTGCCTGCAACTCCCGGGCACGGGCGGCGGCGGCGCCCAGGTCGTCCTGATCCGCCAGCGACCGGGCCTCCTCCAGCAAGTGCTTCTTCTCCTCGCGGATGGACTGGCGATGGGCCCCCAGCACTTCGCCCAGCCGGTCCATGGCCTTGCGGAAACGCCGTTTCAGTCCCCGGGCTGCCTGGGGATCCACCGGGCTCGCCGCGCGCCATTCCGCCTTCGCGGTGGCATGAATCCGTTCCAGATCCTTGACGGGCGTATCATCCCAGCCCTCCGTCTCCAGAAACCGCTCCAGTTGGCCGACGATGCGTTCCCGTTCCCGGAGGTGGCGCTTGCGCTCCTCACGCTGGGCCTGGTACCAGGCACGACAGGGTTCGAACGCCTGCTCAGCCGCGGCCTGAAACCGCTCCCAGAGCTTGCGGGATTCGCGGGAATCGGAACCACCCAAGGCTTTCCACTCGGCACGCAGCGCCTTGATGGCATCCACCTGCTCCTGGGGGACCAACGGCTCCGCGGCCAGGGCCTCCATGCGCTCGCACAGGGCTTCCTGCTTGGGAAGCACGGCAAAGCGACGCCAGTCCTGGAGTTCCTGCGCCCGCGCCAGTAGGGGCCGCAGTTGCTCATCCACCTGCTGCCGCTCCCGCCGGGGCAAGCTCTCGGCCTTGTGCTGCGCCCGGTTCAGCAACCGCCGGGCCCGGCGCAGATCCCCTTCGTCCAGGGCCGTGGCCGCTTCCGGCAACACGGCCTGCAGCGCCTGTCGGACGGGCTGGAGACTGGCCTCCCGATGGTCCGGGGCCGCCGCGGCCTTGACCTGCGCCGGGCGATCCACCGTCCGCAACCGTTCCCGGGCCTGGTGCAGGACTTCCGGCTCCGGCAAGGCCGTACGCCAGGGCAAGGCGTCAAGCTGCTCCTGCAGGTGCCGGCGATGAACCGGGTTACCCTGCTCCGCCGGATCGTCCAGGGCATCCAGCATGGCCTCGATACTGCCCTGGTGAGCGAACCAGGCACGCATGTCCTCCAGCCAGTGCTGCAGGCGCTCCTCTGCCCGGCGCAGGGTGGGCTGCAGATCCGCAGGCACCGGACCGGGCAGCGGTTCCCGCTCCAGCTTTTCCAGCGCATGCTGCACTTCGGTGACCATTTCCGCGTTGGCGCGGGTGACTTCCGCCGCCAGTTCATCCAGGGCCCGGATCCGGGCCTGAACCGGCTGCCGCCGGGCACGATCCGCCTGCAGTTGCTGCAGGGCGGCGTCCAGCGCGCGCTGGAACCGCTGCGTGCGTTCCGCCGACGCCGGAACCGCCTGGCTGTCCCAGCGATTCCTCAGGCGCTGGACCGCCGCCTCCACCGCCTCCAGGGGAAGCGATTCGGAAAGCCGCTCCGCTTCCACGCAGAGCTGTTCGTGGGCATCCCGGGCGGCGGAGACGCGGGCTTCCACGGATTCCAGTTCATCCAGTCGCTGGCGGGCCACCCGGGCCACCCGGGCATCCTGGCCCCGTGCCGCCCGCCAGACCCGCTCCAGCGCCTCGCGGGCCTGAAGACGCCCCGCCGCACGCTGCCGTACCCGCGACACCCGGTCATGCAGCGCCACCTCCTCCAGCAGCCGTTCGCCGTTGGCCCGGTCCACGGCGGCCAGGCGCAGCTCCGCTTCGCGGCCGTTACGGGCCACGTAGGCCAGCAGTACCGGGTCATCGCAACGGCGCAGGGCGTCCAGCCGCTGATCCACGGTCAATCCCTGCTCACCCGCCGCCAACAGTTCCCGCAGACGCGGCGCGTCCCGGCGGTCCGCCGCCGACAGCAGGGAATCCAGCTCCGCGGCCGGATCGGGGCCCGGGCTTCGCGGCACATCGGGCGGTGACTGTGAACCGGATCTGTTCTTCCGTTTCAGTATCCGCTTCAGAATCATGGTCTCTGCCTTTCCGGTGAAACGGGAATACGGCACCCCGCCGGGGCGGGCGGGGTGCGGGTGTCTTCATTCATGGTAGAGCAAAGCGCGGGAAACGGGCAGACGGAATCCGGGCGCGGTGCTGCACGGGTGGCCACCGGGGGAGACCGACGGGGCGGGGGACGGGGGCGGAGCGGCTCCGCCCTCGGTCGCCAGCCCCCGCGTCAACCCTTGTTACGCAGACGCGCGCCGATCTTCAGACGCAGGGCGTTCAGCTTGATGAAGCCCTCGGCGTCCTTCTGGTCGTAGGCGCCGGCATCGTCCTCAAAGGTGGCAATGCGGTCGTCGAACAGGCTGTTGGTTTCGGACTTGCGCCCCACCACGGATACCGCGCCCTTGTACAGCTTCAGCCGTACCACGCCGTTGACCACCTGCTGGGTCTGGTCGATGAGCGCCTGCATGGCTTCCCGCTCCGGGCTGAACCAGTAACCGTTGTAAATCAGCTGGGCATAGCGCGGCATCAGTTCGTCCTTCAGATGCGCGGCCTCCCGGTCCAGGGTGATGGACTCGATGCCCCGGTGAGCCTTGAGCAGGATGGTCCCGCCGGGGGTTTCGTAGCAGCCCCGGGACTTCATGCCCACATAGCGGTTCTCCACGATATCCAGGCGGCCGATGCCATTGGCTCCGCCGAGCCGGTTCAGTTCCGCCAGCACGGCGGCCGGGCTCATGCGCTCGCCGTCGATGGCCACACAGTCGCCACGCTCGAAACCCAGCTCGATATAGGTGGGTTTGTCCGGCGCTTTTTCCGGGCTCACCGACCACCGCCACATATCCTCCTCGGCCTCGGCCCAGGGGTCCTCCAGGATGCCCCCCTCATAGGAGATGTGCAGCAGGTTGGCATCCATGGAATACGGCGAACCGCCCTGCTTCTTGCCTTCGATGGGGATGCCGCGCTTCTCGGCGTAGGCCAGCAACTTCTCCCGGGACAGCAGATCCCATTCCCGCCAGGGTGCGATCACCTTGATGCCCGGCTCCAACCCGTAGTACCCCAGTTCGAAGCGCACCTGGTCGTTGCCCTTGCCGGTGGCGCCATGGGAGACGGCATCGGCGCCGGTTTCCCGGGCGATTTCCACCTGCCGCTTGGCGATCAGCGGGCGGGCGATGGAGGTGCCCAGAAGATACTCGCCCTCGTAGATGGCATTGGCCCGGAACATGGGGAAGACGAAGTCCCGCACGAATTCCTCGCGGAGATCCTCGATGTAGATTTCCTTCACGCCCAGGGCCTGCGCCTTGGCCCGGGCCGGTTCCAGCTCCTCGCCCTGCCCCAGGTCAGCGGTGAAGGTCACCACCTCGCAACCGTAGGTGTCCTTCAGCCACTCCAGAATGACCGAGGTATCCAGGCCGCCGGAGTAGGCCAGCACGACTTTTTTCACGTCACTCATTGCGACAGCGCCCTCTGCTTGCGGGGTCCCCCGGAACGGCGGCACTTGCGCCGGCCCCGGAACAGCCCGAAGATCGTGTGAACAGATACTAACCGGGGAAACAGCGGCAATCCCGAACGGCCGGACCGCCGGGCAGGCATGCTGTTTCCGATGCGGCAATGATCCGTGCTGGGGAGCGTCAGTGCAAGGAAAGGCAATGAAACAGAATCTGAAATTGGATCAATCCGAGCAGGCACTGCTAGGATGCGATCATCGATAAGGCACAGCCTGGAGGAGTGTTCATGAGCCAGAAATCCCGCGCGGTCATCTGCCGCGAACTCAATCAGCCGGTGGTGGTGGAGGACATCCAGGTGCAACCGCCCGGGCGCAACGAGATCATGGTGCGACTGCACGCCTGCGGCGTCTGCCACAGCGATCTGTCCGCCACCACCGGGGTGATCGCCCTGCCCACACCGCTGGTGCTGGGTCACGAGGGTGCGGGGGAGATCGTGGCGGTGGGGGACGGCGTCACGGATCTGGCCGTGGGCGACCGGATCATCACCTCCTTCATCAACATGTGCGGCCAGTGCGGCTCCTGTCAGTCAGGCCGACCGGTGCTGTGCGACAGCGCCTCCCAGGCGCTGTGGACCCTTCCCGACGGGACCGTGCGCACCCGGGACGGCAAAGGCGATGACCTGAATGTGTTCATGGGCTGCGGCGTGATGTCGGAGTACGCCACCATGCACGTCAACAATGTGGTGAAGATCACCCAGGATGTGCCCATGGACCGGGCGGCGCTGGTGGGTTGCGGCGTGATGACCGGCGTCGGCGCCGTGACCAACACCGCCAGGCTGGAGCCGGGCAGCACCGCCGCGGTATTCGGCGTGGGGGGCGTCGGTCTGAACGCGATTCAGGGCTGCCGCATCGCCGGCGCCCGCCAGATCATCGCGGTGGATATGTCCGAGGAAAAGCTGGAAATGGCGAAGACCTTCGGTGCCACCCATACGGTCCTGGCCGATGCCAGCACCCACAAGACCATCCGCAAGCTGAGCAACGGCGGTGTGGACTACGCCTTTGAATGTGTCGGCAACGGGAAGGTGGTGGAATCCGCGTTCGGCAGTCTGGGCAAGGGTGGCCAGGTGATCGTGGTGGGCGTCGCCCCCGGGGACGACAAGACCTCGGTGCGTACCCTGGTCATACCCGCCGAGGAGAAGGCCATCCGCGGCAGTTGGTTCGGCTCCGCCCGCCCCCGCCGGGATTTCCCGCGTCTGCTGGGGCTGTACGCCAGCGGCGAGCTCAAGCTGGACGAGTTGATCACCCACCGTTACAGCGTGGACGAGGCCCCGCAGGCGTTCGCCGACCTGGAAGCCGGCCGAAACGCCCGCGGGGTAATCGTATTCGATGCAATGGGCGGATGAACGACCTGGCGCCGTCCCCTGCCGGATCATGTGAGCCGGTTGTTGACCCCCCGGGGGCGGGTGAAAACGCCCACGAGGCGCTGATACCCCCGGTGGTGGCATCAACGGGCGGGCGGTCAAGGAAACGCGCTCGAATGGCTCCGCAAAGCACCGCGGGAGTAGATCAGCGCTTCCTTGATGCAGGTATTCAGGTCTCGGGCGTGACGGCCTCGAATTCCGCCACCAGATCGCGGAACCGGTCGGGCACCGGCGTGGGGCGGCGGTCCGAAGCGTCCTGGCCGGTGAACACATAGACCAGTTGCCCGCTGATCAGGTGTGCATCCCCGCGGAAGATCTCAATGCGGAACACCATGCTGCTGCGGCCGAATCGCTCGATGCGGACGCCGATATCCAGCACATCGTCGTAGCGTGCGGAATCGTGGTAATCAAGTTCCGCATGCGCCACGAACAGATCCTCTCCGCCGATACCGGGATTGCCCCCGGCCTTCTCCTGCAGGGCACGGAAATACTCCGTCAACGCCACATCAAAAAAGGTAAGGTAGTGGGCATTGAACACCACACCCTGCATATCCGCTTCGGCCCAGCGAACCCGCAGGGTATGGAAAAAACTGAAATCTTCACGTGCCATGGGGGCAGACTCCTCGCTCGTCGGTATCCGGCGACGAGTTTACCCGAGAACCTGACGAATAGAAGGAGCGAGCATGCTGTATCAACTGGGCGACGTCCGTGTCGAGACCCGCGGCGATTACTATGTCGCCGACAATGCCACGGTGATCGGCGCCGTGGAACTGGGACACGACGTCAGTATCTGGTTCAACGTGGTGATCCGCGGCGACACCGACCGCATCGTCATCGGCGACAACAGCAATGTGCAGGATGGCTCTGTGCTGCACACGGATGAGGGGGTCGAACTGCACATCGGCCGCAACGTCACCGTAGGCCACAAGGTGATGCTGCATGGATGCACCATCGGCGACAACAGCCTAATCGGCATGAATGCGGTGATCCTGAACCGGGCGCGGATCGGCAAGAACTGCCTGATCGGCGCCAATGCCCTGATCACGGAGGGCAAGGAGATCCCGGACGGTTCGCTGGTGATGGGCGCTCCCGGCAGAGTGGTCCGGCAGCTCACCGAGCAGGAGATGGCTGAACTGAGTCACGCCGCCGAGCACTATGTGGAGAACGGCAAACGCTACCGGGCGGAACTGAAGCCGCAGACGGATTGAGGCAGGGCGCAACGGGGAAGCGGATTCCAGGTCACAGGCAGCTTCACCACCTGATACGACACCAGGCCAGGCCGGTGGCCGGGGGGCATGTCCCCGGCCACCGGCTGATCGAAACGGCACGGAAACCCGG
>JAFIFU010000101.1 GCA_020831885.1 Ectothiorhodospiraceae bacterium | reverse complement strand
GCGTTCTTGACAAGGACCACGGCCATTGCCTGCGAACGCCGCCTTGTCAGCGCACCCGAATGGCTCCGCAGAGCATCATGGGAATAGATCAGTGCTTCCCTAGCCGGGGCCATGCCGCCAAAGCATGGGATGATCCCGCCACGCGGTGGAACTCCGCGGACGGTGCGCTTGCACACTTCGCCCCTGGCGCCGTGAAACGCCTCGGGACGCCTGGGCAAGCGCTCTTCCGATCCGGGAGTGCCTGGAAAATGGTGGCTCCGGGTGGATTTGAACCACCGCCCTCGCATTATTGAGTGCTGACCAGTCAACTGCGACAACAACAACTTACGGACCGGATGGAATCCCAGCACAGACCGGACTGACCTACGCCTCGGGATGGGAAAAAAGCGTCTCGAGCATGGAGCAGTCCGCCGTTTCGGCGCCACTGCATTGGGTAACCAGTGTTGCCAATGCGGACTCGACCCGACGCAAATCCGCGATTTTCGCACGGACTGCTTCCAGGTGTTTCTGACCAAAGGCCTGAACCTCCGCACAATTCTGCGCTCCGCCGTCGATCATTCGCAGCAGCGTACGCACTTCATCCAGCGAGAAACCGAGCTCGCGCAAGCGCCTGACGAAGACAAGACGCTGTCGGTGCGAGGCGTCGTAGTAGCGGTAATTGTTCGCGGCGCGGGCAGGTTTTGGCAACACGCCGATGCGCTCGTAGTAACGGACCGTCTCCACCTGGCAGCCAGCCCGCTGCGCCAATTGGCCAATACGTAGTTTCACGGATAGTCCGCTGGTTGACCCTGTGGCGACTACAGGGTCTATCGTCTGATCCATCAGGTCAAGCGACAAACGAGGCTTCCATGGAACTCGACGAAAGCCCGCAAAAGGTGACGGGTAGCAAACCCGAGGTTCCGCATGATCGCAGCGCTTGGTTTGCTGGCGGTGGGTTGCGCGGTGCGCTATTCGCATCGGCCTGTTGCGTGCTGCCCCTGGCCCTGTTCACGCTCGGCGTGGGAGGTGCCTGGATGGGCACGCTGCGCGCGCTGGAGGCGTACCAGCCGCTTTCTGCCGCGGTGGCGCTGGCATTCATTGGCGCCGGTTTCTGGAGTCTGCGCCGAAAACGCAGGGCCTGCACCGTCGACGGTTACTGTGCAACCGCGACAGCCGGCCGGGTGACCTGGATCGCGCTATGGGCGGCGACAGCCCTGGTGCTGCTCTCGCTCGCCTGGCCCTGGGTATTCCCCTTCTTCGTCGGACGTTGAAGCCGAGGAGGTTTCGCAATGAAGAACTTGATCATGACGAGCGCACTGGCGCTGCTGGTTGGCTCGGCCTGGGCGGGTGCCGCTCAGGCCACAGAGCGCACCGTGACGTTGAGCGTCGACAACATGACCTGCGTGAGCTGTTCTTGGCAGGTTGAACGGTCCCTTGAGCGTGTGGATGGCGTCATGAGTGCCAAGGCCTCAATGGCGGAGAAGCGCGCGGTGGTGACCTTCGATGAGGAAGTCACCACGCTCGAGGCGTTGACCCGTGCCACGGCAAGTGCCGGCTTCCCGTCGAGACTCAGGGAGTAAATGGCCATGGAGAACAAGACACTGCTGCGCACGGGCGTCATCGGCAGCGTTATTGCCGCGCTGTGCTGCTTTACCCCGGTGCTCGCCCTGACCTTCGGCGTCGTCGGACTGTCGGCCTGGCTGGGCTATGCGGACTTCGTGCTGCTTCCGGCGCTGGTCTTCTTTCTGGGGCTGACCGCGTATGCGCTGCTGCGGCGAGGCCGAGCGGCGGACTGCTGCGACAGCGAAAGAACACACTAACCGAGTTTATCCGACACCGGACCGTACACGGAGCCTGTCCATGACAACGTATCAACTAAAGATCACCGGCATGAGCTGCGAGGGCTGCGCCCTGAAGCTGCAAACCGGGCTCGAGGACCTTCCCGGTGTGCGCGCCCGGGTGAGCTACACGGAAGGGCTCGCGACGGTGGAAGCTTCGGAAGAGGTGCCTGCCGAGCGTCTCATCGGGCAGGCGCGAGCCGATGGGTACGGTGCCTCGTTGGTCCGGGAAACCGATGAGGTGCCGGTGCGCTCACCTGCCTCCGGTTCGGTACACATCGCCATCATCGGCAGCGGCGGGGGCGCGTTCGCCGCCGCCATTCGCGCCGCGGAAGAAGGCGCGCGGGTGACCATGATCGAGGCGGGCACCGTAGGCGGCACCTGCGTCAACGTGGGCTGTGTGCCGTCGAAAATCACGCTGCGGGCAGCGGAGATCCACCATCGACGGGCGCATCATCCCTTCCACGGGATCGCCCGCGACGGCGGCAGCGTGGATCGAAGCGCGCTGCTTGCCCAGATCCAGTTCCGGGTCGACGAACTGCGCCAATCCAAGTACGAGGGCATCCTGGAGGACAATCCGGCGGTCGAACTCCTTGCCGGGCGGGCGCATTTCCAGGACGGCGCGACGCTGGCGGTGCACGACGCCTCCGGGCAGATCCGACGCTTGCACCCGGACCGCATCCTCATTGCCACCGGCGCCTCACCGGCGATCCCGCCGATCAACGGCCTTGCCGATACACCTTACTGGACATCCACCGAGGCGCTGTTCACCGACGCGTTGCCGGAGCACCTGGTCGTCATCGGCGGTTCCTTCGTGGCCCTGGAAATCGTCCAGGCCTATCGCCGCCTGGGCAGCGAGGTCACCGTGCTTGCCCGCAGCACCCTGCTCAGCCGGGACGATCCCGAAATCGGCGTGGCCCTGCAATCGGCGCTTGAAGCCGAAGGCATACGGGTGTTGACGCACACCACCCCCCACGAAGTCGCACACGACACCGAGCGGTTCATCCTCACACTCGACGGTGAGGCCCTCATGGCAGACCGCCTGCTCGTGGCCACTGGCCGGACGCCCAATACCCGGGCGTTGAACCTCGACGCGGCTGGCGTGGAGACCAACCCGGGCGGGGCCATTGTGGTGGACAACCACCTGCGGACTTCGGCACCGAACATCTACGCGGTCGGCGACTGCACGACCATGCCGCAACTGGTCTACGTCGCGGCAGCAGCCGGCACGCGGGCGGCGATCAATATGACTGGCGGTGATTCCGCGCTGGACCTGTCCGTTGTGCCAGCGGTGGTTTTCACGGATCCGCAGGTGGCGACGGTGGGCCTGGATGAAGTGCAGGCCGAGCGCAATGGCATCGATACGGACGCGCGCCGAATCGACCTGGAGCATGTCCCGCGGGCGCTGGCCAACTTCGACACCCACGGGTTCATCAAGCTGGTCGCCGAGCGTGATACGGGGCGGCTCATCGGTGCGCAGATCGTCGCTCATAACGGCGGGGAGATGATCCAGACGGCAGCGCTGGCCATCCGGAACCGGATGACGGTGCGGGAACTGGCGAACGAACTGTTCCCTTATCTGACCATGGCCGAGGGCATCAAGCTCTGCGCGCAGACGTTTACCAAGGATGTCGCCAAGCTTTCGTGCTGTGCGGGGTAGTACGGCGCTGCGCCCGAATAATGGATTAAGGCCTTGCTACGATCGGCATCCAACCGGTCACGAGACATCCTGCACGCTGCCCCAAAGCTGACGCCCCAGGTCCGCCGCGGATAACTTTTGATATGAACCTGAACTTGGTAGACAGTCCGCCCGCCCGGCCCACGGCGAGAAACAATGTGCGCCAATGCTCTCGTCCCGCAGTGCTGCATAAGTGCTGCAAAACGTCTCGGGGGGCATGGGGAAGGCACTGACAGGATGGTAACTAATTGAATATACTGGTGGCTACGGGTGGATTTGAACCACCGACCCTCGCATTATGAGTGCGATGCTCTGACCAACTGAGCTACGTAGCCACGGATGCGACGCAGGCCGGGATTCTGCGATGGCAGGGCTTCCTTGTCAAGGGCGCCACTTGCCGGGAGAGGAATCCGGATGCGGCGGACCAGAAGGCGTTTATCTGCCTGCGAACGCCGCCTTGTCAGCGCGCCCGAATGGCTCCACAGCGCACCGTGGGAATAGATCACCGCTTCCCTAAGTACTCCCACCAATGGCGGACCTGCGCGCGGTACGTTGTACTCGACAGTGGTGCAGGGAATGCCCCGCCGCGTTGAACGGCCACGGATGACCAGGAACGTCGTTGGGATTGGACACGGGGAAGGGTGAGTGATGCCAAGGGAAGTCTTAGTGGTATGTTTCGCGCTAGCCGGTGGGTTGCTGTGGTCGCTGGGTGCCCAGGCGGTGGACAGTGATGTGGCCAGAGGGCTGCATCAGAGCAAGGGGTGCATCAACTGCCATGCGCCGAAAGAGCGGAAGGTCGGGCCAAGCCACGCGGAGATCGCCGATCGCTACACGCTGGACGATGTGCCGCAGTTGGTGGCCAAGGTTCGCCAGGGTGGCAGCGGTAGCTGGGGCAACATACCCATGATCCCACACCCGCGGCTCAGTGAGGAGGACATTGAGATCATCGTTCGGTGGATACTGGCCGGGCATTAGGGAATCGATCAGTGCTTCCCCCGGAGGGGTTCAGCATCATCAAGGCCATGCGGGAGATGGGCGCAACCTGGTCAGTGCCGTTCTTCCCGGAATCATCTGTCGCCGGTATTGACCTCGTAGTGGACCGCACCCGCATGCTCCGCAAGCGGTTCTTCCCAGGGGCGCTCACGCAATGCCGCCCTGCCGTCCGTATACCCCCGAAGGCGGTGATCGGCAAGCGTCTGTGGGAGGAAAGTGAAGTCCTTGGCCCATGATCGATATGCCTGCCCCGGGTATACGAAGTGGACAACGTTGACCGTCGTGGTGCAGCCCAGGGCCTTCAGATCGGCGAGTTCGGGGTTGTTGCGTTCGGTTTCGGGAAGATGATCGAACAGAATGCTGATGGCGCGCCGCAGATCGTGCATGCGGCTGTGATCCTCGATCTGCGTATGCGCTCGGCTCGCGTAGATAATGTCTTTGCGGCGGTCCTCCAGTTGATCCATATCCTCGGGAACGGCACCTTGCGGATCGAACAGATCCACCATGAAGCACAGGGTGCTCCGACGTGGATTATCTTCCAGCACCGCACTCAGCGGAGTGTTGGACAACAGGCCTCCGTCCCAGTACCAGGCGCCGTCAATCTCGATCGCCGGGAAAGCCGGCGGCAGTGCGCCGGATGCCAGCACATGCCGGACATCGATGGTCTGGTGGTTGGTGTCGAAGTACACATGGCGGCCGCTTTCCACGTCCACGACGCCAAGACTCAGACGCGTACCGGAGCGGTTCAGGTAATCGAAGTCGATCAGTTCCTTGAGTGTGTTTTTCAGAGGGCTGATGTCATAGTAGTGGACCTGGCCGTCGGCTTTCCAGGGCAGCGGAAAGGGGCCCTGCCAGTCGGGCCGGAAGAAACCGGGCTGCCCCCAGGCCATGGTGACCATGGCGTTGCACAGGTTGATGAACTTCCGGGCGGGATGGCTCGGGGGCGGCGCCGGCCAGAACTGGGGCCAGGAAATGCGCCGCCAGAAGGTTTCCAGGCGTTCCAGGCGCCGCTCCGGCGGGTTGCCGGCCAGTATCGCCGCCTGGATGCCACCGATGCTGGTTCCCGCAAACCAGTCCATGGTGTAGCCCGCCTCGGCGAGGGCCTGGTAGACACCGTGATGATAACTCCCCAGGGCTCCACCCCCCTGGAGCAACAGTGCGGTTCGCTCGTAGGTGGGCATGCCCGCTTGTTTTACTCGCTCGGCCGGCATGTTGATCTCTCAGGTTGGCGCCGGGGTACCCGTAGGCATCCGGATTGTCCTTTACGTTACCCCTGATCCTTGCCTCCCTAATCAGAAAAAGTACCTACTGCCTCCTGTTCCGGTGGCCCGGCCTCACTTCACCGCATGTCCCGGGTTCCGGCAGCAAGTATCCGCATCCGGGCGGGCCTGCCGGCGGCGCGCGCGGACATGTCCGTGTCTGCCCAACAGTACGGGATTCACCGGATCATCCGCCGGGCCGCCATCCCCCCGGGTGCCACTCCAGTTGCCGAATGGTTACACTGACCGCAATAACCAGAAAAACCGAGAGGGGTTGCCATGGGCGTCAGTATGCAACGGGGCGGGGCTCGGGTGATGACCGTCGCCATGATCGCGCTCGGAATCCTCGCCGTTGGCGGGGTTTCCGGCTGCGCTTACCTGTACACAGAGCACGAGGAGCAGCGGCGCCAATGGCAGACAGAGCGCGAGGAGCTCAGGGGAGCCATAGCTGAACTGGAGATGCGCGTCAGCGAGATCGAATCCCGCAATCAACGGCTGATGGCGGAGAGCGAAGCGCTGACTGAGCAGTTGGAAGCCGTCACCGACGAGCGTGACCGGCTGGCGCTACGGAACGAGGAACTCCGGGATGAGTACCAGGCGCTGGCCGATCAGCGGGACCAGCTCAACGAACGGGTGGAAGCCCTGACACGCACCCGCCGGGAACTGACGGAACAGGTGGAGACCCTGGAGGCACGCAGCCGCGAACTTGAGGCAATGGAGGAAGCCGTCGCAGCCGCATCGGCAGAGCTGGAGGCACGCGAAGCGGCCATTGCGCAAAGGACAGAGGATCTCGCCCAGCGGGAGCGTGAACTGGACGAGGTCACGGACGCGCTCAGGACCGCCCGCGCCCATCTCCAGGAGATGCAGGAGGAACTGGAGGCCACCGAGGCCCGGCTTGGAGACCGCCGCGAACGCCTGGCGCGTCTGGAAGAGCGGGAGGCGTCACTGCAGGAGCGCCTGGAGGCGTTACAGGCTCAACTCAGCGGCCGTGCGGATACGCTGGACCGGCTTATGGGCGCGGTAACCCGCGTCGAGGATCTCCTTGAACAGGCGCGGGAACGTCTGCGCGCGGCCGACGAGGAACTGGCCGCGCGTCAGCACGGACACGATGAATAATACCCGGTTCGGACGGCGGCGGTTTCACCCATGTACCCGGATCAGCGACGGGCCATCAGCTTTTACCGCCTCGCCGAAGGGCATCAGCGCAATGCCGTGCTCGCGTCCGATGCCCTTAAGGAAACACTGATCTATTCCCATGGTGCTCTGCGGAGCCCTTCGCGTGCGCTGACA
>JAFIFU010000005.1 GCA_020831885.1 Ectothiorhodospiraceae bacterium | reverse complement strand
GAACAGCCGTCCGGTATCGTCGGAGATCCCTGCTGCGCAGGGCTTCCGACCTACGCATCTACGCCGGCGCCCGATGGGCTGGTGGCCGCGCCACGCGCGGATAAACGACGGGAACACGGAGGGGAGGAGCCCCGCGCCAACCGTAGGTCGGTAGCCGCGCGGAGCGCGGATCACCGACGTCACAAACGGCGGGCCGGGTACGCGATTGGAACAGCCGTCCGGTATCGTCGGAGATCCCTGCTGCGCAGGGCTTCCGACCTACGGAACGTCCGACCTGGCCGCTACCGCTTCATTGATTCGAAGAACTCGCTATTGACCTTGGTGTCCTTCAGCTTGTCCAGAACGAACTCGATGGCGGCCAGTTCGTCCATGGAATTGAGCACCTTGCGCAGGATCCAGATCTTCTGCAGCTCGTCCGCGGGAATCAACAACTCTTCGCGGCGGGTGCCGGAGCGCAGGATGTTGATGGACGGGAAGATGCGGCGTTCGGAAATGCGGCGATCCAGATGGATCTCCATGTTGCCGGTGCCCTTGAACTCCTCGTAGATCACGTCGTCCATGCGGGAGCCGGTTTCCACCAGGGCGGTGGCGAGGATGGTCAGGCTGCCGCCTTCCTCGATGTTGCGCGCGGCGCCGAAGAAGCGCTTCGGCCGGTGCAGCGCGTTGGCGTCCACACCACCGGTGAGCACCTTGCCCGAGGACGGAACCACCGTGTTGTAGGCGCGCGCCAGGCGGGTGATGGAGTCCAGCAAGATGACCACGTCCTTCTTGTGCTCCACCAGACGCTTGGCCTTCTCGATGACCATTTCCGCCACCTGCACATGGCGGCTGGCCGGTTCATCGAAGGTGGAGGACACCACCTCGCCCCGCACCGAGCGTTGCATTTCCGTGACCTCCTCGGGCCGCTCATCGATCAGCAGCACGATCAGGTAACACTCGGGATTGTTGGCGGCGATGCTCTGGGCGATGTTCTGCAGCATCATGGTCTTGCCCGCCTTGGGGGGCGAGACGATGAGGCCGCGCTGCCCCTTGCCGATGGGGGCGCACATATCGATGACCCGGGCGGTGAGATCCTCGGTGCTGCCGTTGCCTCGCTCCAGTCGAAAGCGTTCCTTGGCGAACAGCGGCGTCAGGTTCTCGAACAACACCTTGTGCTTGGCGCTCTCCGGCGGCTCGAAATTGATCTCGTTGACCTTCAGCAGCGCGAAATAGCGCTCCCCCTCCTTCGGCGGCCGGATCTTGCCCGAAACGGTATCACCCGTACGCAGGCTGAAACGCCGGATCTGACTGGGGGAAACGTAAATGTCGTCGGGCCCGGCCAGGTAGGAGCTGTCCGCCGAGCGCAGGAATCCGAAGCCATCCTGCAGGATCTCCAGCACACCGTCGCCGTAGATATCCTCGCCCTTCTTGGCCTGCGCCTTGAGAACGGCGAAGATCATGTCCTGCTTCCTTGAGCGGGCCACCCCGTCGATACCGAAGGACTGGGCCAGCTCGGCCAGCTCGGATGCCGGCATTTTCTTCAATTCGGTCAGATTCATGACGTTAGTTACTTCTGCACTCGGTATGGGTCAGCTGATAACGGGCCGGGCGGCCCGCTGGCGATGCTCTGCGATTCGGGACTGGCACCGGACGCCTGCTGGGGCCAGGCGCGTGGTTTGCGAGGTGCCTGTCTGGTTCGGGCTGCCCCCCCGGGGCAGCGATCCCGGGGGGGGCGACGCCGCCGGAGGCAACGGCAATCGCACCTCCGGTCCGGGGTCGTCAAAGGTTGCTATCGATGAACGCAGTCAACTGTGACTTGGACAAGGCGCCCACCTTGGTGGCCTCCACGGCGCCGTTCTTGAACAACATCAGCGTGGGGATACCGCGAATACCGAACTTGGGCGGCGTCTCCGGGTTCTCGTCGATGTTCAGCTTGGCCACCGTCAACCGGCCGCCGTATTCCTTCGCCACTTCATCCAGAATCGGGGCGATCATCTTGCAGGGACCGCACCATTCGGCCCAGTAATCCACCAGCACCGGGCCGTCGGATTTCAGGACCTGTTCATCAAAACTGTCATCAGTGACGTGGATAATCTCTCCGCTCACGGTATCGTGCCTCCAGCGTGCTCAGGATTCGGAGTCGGACAATCGAAAATCTTTCTGAAAGGTCGTTCGCTACAGGTGGAAACGTGTATTTGGAAGCGGGGACCTTGCGGGCGCACCCTGGACGGGTGCAATCGGTTCTTGCCGACGACGATAACGGTGGACCTCGCCCTTGTCAATCGTTTCCTCACTCCGGATTGTCAATCCGCGTCGGACACCGTGCCATACTGTCATCCTCGCCGCACGGTTTCCATGTTATATAGAGGTGCGGTAGCCTGCTTGCAAGAGCACGGCGCGGTAACATATCGCAGCCAGTGCCTTTCGCCGTGCCGCGAGGACGCCGCGCGGGCGGGCAGCCGGCGCCCTTCCGGGCCCGCGCTGAGGAGCATCCGGGCGGCAACCGGCACGACCTGAACCCGTAACGCCCGGACAGCACCGGCGCAGGAACCAGTGAACACAAGCCTGACCAGACTCAGCGGACTGAGGCCCTCGGCCGCCGGAATGCGGTATGCCACCTTTCTGGTGAATGCCGCCCTGGTGGCCGTGCTGGCCTGGACCTCGGCGCAACTCGCCTGGCATGTGATTCCGGCCGGCACACCGGAGGCCGCGCCCGCGCCTGCCGCGGTGGGGGATACCGAGCGCCGCGCCGACCGCCCCGGCAGTGAGCGGGGCGAACGCATTGCGCAGTTGCACCTGTTCGGCCGGGCGGGGCCGCTGGACCGTGTGGACGACACCCCGATCGACGCACCGGAGACCCGGCTCAACCTGACCCTGCGCGGGGTGTTCCACAGCCCTTCCCAGGAACGGGCCCTGGTGATCATCAGCCGCGGCAACCAGGGTGAGGACTTTTATCGGGTGGGGGATCAGTTGCCGGGGGGTGCCACCCTGGCCGCCATTCACCCGGATCGCGTCATCCTCCGCCGGGAGGGGCGGCACGAGACCCTGTCGCTGCCCCAGGAACGGCTGGACACGGGCAGCGCCGAAACGGACAGCGCCGCTGCACGGCCGGCGTCTGCCGAACCCGCGGCGGGTCGCGGCGACGACGTGCGGGAGCTCCGGCAGCGGCTGCTGCAGAACCCGGCCGACTTCAACCGCATGGTCCGGGTGGAGCCCTATATGCAGGACGGGGAATTCCGGGGCGTGGTGCTGAACCCCGGCCCGGAGCCGGGGGCACTGGAGGCGATGGGGCTGCAGCCCGGTGACGTGGTCACCAGCATCAACGGTCAGGCACTCAACAGTCCGGAAGCGGCCATGGGCGTGATGCAACAGATTGGCGACGCCAGCGCGCTGGAACTGACCATTGTGCGGGATAATCTCAGCCAGACGGTACGTGTCGATTTCGACTGAAGCCGCAGGCGGCGGAGGCGGCATGCAAACGAAGACAGCCAAGACATCAGATCTGCAAACGCGCGACCGGCGGGCGACCCGCGGGAGCACGGCCAGAGAGGGCGCAGCCGGCGGAAAAGCGCGCCGTATCAGCCTCACCCGACGTTTCCTGCTCGCCTTGGTTCTGATCCTGGCGGCGACCATCACCTGGGCCCAGGTGGAGCGAAGCGATGAAGGGGTGACCCTGAACCTCAAGGATGCCGAGATCACGTCGCTGATCAACACCGTGGCCGAGATCACCGGCGAAAATTTCATCGTGGACCCCCGGGTCCGGGGGCGCGTAACGCTGATCTCCAAGCGCCCCATGGAACCTGACGAGGTCTATCGGGCGTTTCTTTCCGTCCTGCAGGTGCACGGTTTCGCCACGGTACCCGCCGGCGAGGTCACCAAGATCATACCCGACACCAATGCCAAGCAACTGGGCACGGCACTGGCCCCGGGCGAGGCCGCGGCGGACGATATGGTGACAATGGTCATCCCCGTGGACAACGTGCCCGTTGCCCAGTTGGTCCCGATCCTGCGGCCCCTGCTGCCCCAGCAGGCGCATCTGGCCGCCTACCCCCCCACCAACGTGCTGATCGCCTCCGACCGCGCCGGCAACGTGGAGCGGATCATCGAGCTGGTCCAGCAGGTGGACCGGGCGGGCGACGATGAAGTGGACGTGGTCCGCCTGGAGAACGCGTCGGTGGGCGAGATCGTCCGTATTCTGAACAGCCTGCAACGCACCGACGCGGAAACCGTCCCCGCGAACCAGGTCCGCATTGCCGCGGATGAGCGTACCAACAGCGTGCTGCTCTCCGGCGACCGGCACCAGCGCTTGCGCATGCGGGCACTGATCGCCCAGTTGGACGACCCGCTGCCCGACGACGGCGACACCCACGTGATCTACCTGCGGTACGCCCGCGCGCCGGACCTGGTGGAGGTGCTCCGGGGTGTGGCCGAGAACATCCGCGACCGCCAGGACGGCGAGGCGACCCGCGGCGATGCCCAGGTGGTGAACATCCAGGCCGACGAAAGCACCAATGCTCTGGTGATCACGGCGCCGCCGTCCGTGATGCAGTCACTGCGGAGCGTGATCGACCGGCTGGACATCCGCCGGGCGCAGATCCTGGTGGAGGCGGCGATCGCCGAGATCTCCCAGGAGCGGGGCAGTGAGCGCGGTGTGCAGTGGTTCGTGGACGGCAGCGACGGCGAGGGCTTCGCAGGCATCACCAATTTCTCGGACGTGGGGACCAGCATCGGCTCCCTGCTGACCCTGGACACGGCCAGTCCGCAGGTGGGCGATGGCGCCAGCCTGGTAGTGGGCGATCTGGACAGCCGGGTGCGCTTTGGCGCCTTTATCCGGGCTCTGGCCTCGGACCGCAACACCAATATCCTGTCCACGCCCACGCTGGTCACCATGGATAACCAGGAGGCGGAAATCCGCGTGGCGGAGAACCGCCCCTTCATCACCGGCCAGTTCAGTCAGGAAGGCCGCAACGTGGCCAATCCGTTCCAGACCATCGACCGGGAGGACGTGGGGATCATCCTGAAGATCAAGCCACAGATCAACGAGGGCAACACCGTGCTGCTGGAGATCGAACAGGAGGCCTCCAACGTGATCGGCGAGACCGGAACAGCCGGCCCCATCACCAACCGCCGCAGCATCCGGACCAGTGTCCTGGTGGACGACGGCCAGGTGATCGCCCTGGGCGGCCTGATGGACGACGATCTGCAGGAGCAGGAACAGCGGGTGCCCGGACTGGGTTCCATACCCTTGCTGGGCGAGCTGTTCCGCTACCGTTCCACCTCGCTGGTCAAGCGTAACCTGATGGTTTTCATGCAGCCCACCATCATCCGGGATCGCGCCATTGCCGAGGATTTCACCGGCCGGAAGTACAACTTCATGCGCGCCCAGCAGTTGGACCGACAGCAGCGGGGCGTGCAGCTCATGCGCGACGCGGAACCGCCGGCCTTGCCGGCCATGGGCCGGGCCGAGCTGCCCCATCCGTTTTCCGAGATGAACTGACCATGGCGACCCAGATGCAAGACGACGGGACGCCGCCGGCAGCGGCGACAGAAGTCGGACCGGCAACCGACACCCCGCCACGTCCATCCTTCGCCTTTGCCAAACGCCACGGCCTTGTGGTCACCGGCGTGGACGCGCACGGGCATGCCCTGGTCTGCGCCCGGCCCGGCGTCGGCGTTCACAGCCTGACCGAACTGCGCCGGACCCTGGGCATGCCGATCACCGTCAGGCGTGTGGATGCGCAGACCTTCGAGCGGGAACTGCAGCGTGGCTATGAGCGGCAGACCGGCGAAGCCGCCCAGATGGTGGAGGATCTGGGCGAGGACATGGATCTTTCCAGCATCGCGGATTCGCTGCCGGAACCGGAAGACCTGCTGGAGAGCGCGGACGACGCGCCCATTATCCGCCTGATCAACGCCCTGCTCACCGAGGCCATCAAGGAGAACGCCTCCGATATCCATATCGAACCCTTCGAGCATCGCCTGATCGTCCGCTTCCGCGTGGACGGCATCCTGCGGGAGGTGTTGCAGCCCCCCCGGGTGATGGGGCCGCTGCTGATCTCCCGCATCAAGGTCATGGCCAGACTGGACATCGCCGAGAAGCGACTGCCCCAGGACGGCCGCATTTCCCTGCGCATCGCCGGCCGGGCGGTGGACGTCCGCGTCTCCACCCTGCCGTCGGGGCACGGCGAGCGCGTGGTCCTCCGGCTGCTGGACAAGCAGGCCGGGCGCCTGGATCTCTCCCATCTGGGCATGCCGGACGACCAGCGCGACATGCTGCACCGGCTGATCCACATGCCCCACGGCATTCTGCTGGTCACCGGCCCCACCGGTTCCGGCAAAACCACCACACTGTACGCGGCGCTCACCCAGCTCAACGATGCCAGCCGCAGTATTCTCACCGTGGAGGATCCCATTGAGTACTACCTGGAAGGCATCGGCCAGACCCAGGTGAACACCAAGGTGGACATGACCTTTGCCCGGGGGCTGCGGGCGATCCTCCGGCAGGATCCGGACGTGGTCATGGTGGGCGAGATCCGCGACCTGGAAACGGCCGAGATTGCCGTGCAGGCCTCGCTCACGGGCCACCTGGTCCTGTCCACGCTGCACACGAATACGGCGGTGGGCGCCGTCAGCCGCCTGCGGGACATGGGCGTGGAACCTTTCCTGCTGGCCTCCAGTCTGGTGGGTATCATGTCGCAGCGGCTGGTCCGGCTGCTCTGTGATCACTGCAAGCAGCCGTACCAGGCCAACACGCTGGATTGCGAACGTCTGGGCCTGGATCCGGCGGATCCGCCCACGCTGTTTCACGCGGCCGGCTGTGCCCACTGCAACAATCTGGGCTACCGTGGCCGCGGCGGCATTTTCGAGCTGGTGCCGGTGGATGAACGCATCCGCAACATGATCCACGACGGCGTGGCGGAGCAGAAGATCGAACGCCACGCCCGCAGGCTCACGCCCGGTCTGCGCCAGGATGGCGTACGCCGCATCCTTGCCGGGCAAACCACCGTGGAGGAAGTGCTGCGGGTCACCACCGAGGACACCGCCCCGCTGGAGGCATGAAACCGATGATCAGGCTGAACCGGGCAGGACGGTAGGGCATGGGGGCGTTCGAGTATTCCGCGCTGGATACCCGGGGCAAGGAGCTGAAAGGTGTCCTGGAGGGCGACACCCCGCGCCAGGTCCGTCAGCAGCTCCGGGACAAGGGCTGGATCCCGCTGGCAGTGGAGGCGGTTGCCGACCGGGGTCGGGGTGGCCCCGAGGGTCTGACCGGTCGCCGCAGCCGTCTGCTGGGAGGCGGCCTGGCGGCGGCGGAACTGGCCATGATCACGCGCCAGCTCGCCACCCTGGCGGGCTCCGGCCTGCCGCTGGAGGAAGCCCTGCGGGCCTGCTCCAGACAGAGCGAGAAGGCCCGCACCCGGGCCATGATGACCGCGGTGCGCTCCCGGGTGATGGAAGGCTACAGCCTGGCGGACGGCATGGCGCAGTTCCCCCGGGCCTTCCCGGAAATGTACCGGGCCACGGTGGCCGCCGGGGAGCAGACGGGAAAGCTGGACCTGGTCCTGGAACGGCTGGCGGACTACACGGAAACCCGCCAGGAGATGCAACAGAAAATCCGCCTGGCGTTGTTCTACCCGGCCATACTGGTCACCGTGGCGGTGCTGGTGGTGGTGCTGCTGCTCACCTTCGTGGTGCCCCAGGTGACCGACGCCTTCACCACCGCCGGCCAGACCCTGCCGGCCCTGACCACGGCCCTGATCGCCACCAGCGATTTCCTCCGGGATCACGGCATCTGGCTGATGCTGGGGCTTGCCGCCCTGGTTGTCGCGTTCATGTACGGGCTGCGCAACCGCCGGTTCCGTTACCGGTTTCACGCCTTCCAGTTGCGGGTGCCACTGGTCCGGCGCATTATCCGCGGCGCGAACGCGGCACGCTTCGCCCGTACGTTCAGTATCCTGGCCGATGCCGGGGTGCCTGTCCTGGAGGCCATGCGCATTTCCGCCGAGGTGATGACCAACCTGCCCATGCGGGAAGCGGTGGAGAACGCCGCCGTGCTGGTCCGCGAGGGAACGGGCATCAGCCGGGCGCTGGAACGCAGCGAGCAGTTTCCGCCCATGCTGCTGCACCTGGTGGCCAGCGGCGAGAACAGCGGGCGTCTGGAGCAGATGCTGGAGCGGGCGGCAGTGAACCAGGAACGGGAGGTGCAGGGGCTGGTGGGTACCGCCCTGACGGTGCTGGAACCGCTGATCATCCTGGCCATGGGCGCCATCGTGCTGGTTATTGTCCTGGCCATCATGCTGCCCATCTTCCAGATGACGGATCTGGTGGGCTAATCCATTCCGACGGCAACGGCAACCGGGCAGAATGGACAGCAAGCATTTTCGCCGAAATCATTGTCTGTAGAGCATCAGGAAACCTGTGAGACAGAACATGAATCTGAGCAGTTACCGGCAAGACCTGGCCTCGCGATATGCCGGCCAACGGGGCTTCACCCTCATCGAGATCATGGTGGTGGTGGTGATCCTGGGCATTCTGGTGGCCTTCGCCGTCCCGAACATCCTGGATAATCCGGAACAGGCCCGCATGACCAAGGTGAAGCACGACCTGCGCACCATTGAGCAGGCGCTGGACATGTACCGGATGGACAATTACCGCTACCCCACCACCGATCAGGGCCTGCAGGCGCTGGTGGAACGCCCCACGGCTCCGCCGGAACCGCGGAACTGGAAACCTTACATGCGCAGCATCCCCAAGGACCCCTGGGGTGGTGAATACCAGTATCTGGCTCCGGACGATGCGGGTGGCCGCGTCCGGATATTCACCCTGGGGGCGGACGGACGCCCGGGCGGCGAGGGCGAGAACGCCGAGATCAGCAATCACGACATCGACTGACACGGCCCGCCAGGGCCTGGAGACGCGGATGCCAGGCGCAGGGACCGCAGCCGCCGCTCCGCCCGGCCCGGCCGGGCGGCAGCGGGGTTTCACCCTGATCGAGATCATGGTGGTGGTGGTGATCATCGGCACCATCACCACCTTCGCCGTGCTGGGCCTGAGCATGGGCCGGGACGACACGGTGGAGCGGGAAGCCCGTCGCCTGCACATGGTGCTGGAACTCGCCGCCGAATCGGCCCTGCTGGAGGCACGGGAGCTGGGACTGATCCTGGAGCCGGACGGCTACCGGTTCACCGAACTGCAGGATAATGCCTGGCGCGGCATCCGGGAATCCGACCGCCGTTACCTGAACCCGCACGCGCTGCCGAACCAGGTACGGATGGAGGTCGAAGTGGAGGGCCTGCCGGGGGATCGGGAACCCGGCGCCAGCGAGGATGATCGCCCCGGTATCATGCTGCTCTCCAGCGGCGAGATCACTCCATTCAGCCTCAGCCTGTCGGACCGGGACCGCCGGGACCGCACCCGCTACCTCATCCAGGGCGACCTGACCGGACGGCTGACGCTGGAGCTCCCCGAGGAGGACACCCGGTGAACCGCCGGCGGCAACACGGCTTCACCCTGCTGGAGGTCATGGTGGCCCTGACCATCGTGGGCGTGGCCTTTGCCGGCCTGATCACGGCGGTGATGCAGTCCACCGGCAACGCCACGATCAGCCGCGAGCGCATGCTCAGCCACTGGGTGGCCAGCAATGTGCTGACCGAACTGCAGGTGATGCAGGTGTGGGAAACCGGTTCCCGGGAGGGCGAGGCCGACATGGGCGGCCATACCTGGTACTGGGAGGCCCGGATCCAGAGCACCCCCAATCCACGGCTGCGGCGCGCGGATGTCTCCGTCTTTCTGAACGAGGGGGATGATTACCCTGTCAGCACGCTGATGGGGCTGCTGGCCGACCCGGACAGCAGCCGCGACATCCCGCTGCCGCCGCCAACCGGGGAGACGGGTAGCTGATGAGGCGGCAACGGGGCTTCACGCTGATCGAGCTGATGGTGGCGGTGGGGATATTCGCCGTGCTTTCCGCCATGGCGTTTCAGGGGCTGCGGGCCGTGATGGACGCCCGCGAGGGTATTCAGCAGCAGACCGAGCGACTGAAGCAGGTGCAACAGGCCATGGCGGTGCTGGAGCGGGATTTCCAGCAGGGCGTCACCCGCGGCATCCGCGATCCCTTCGGGGATCCGCGGGAGGCCATGCTGAGCGACGACCTGGCCGACCTGGAGTTCACCCGCGCCGGCCGCAGCAACCCCCTGGGCATGGTGCGCAGCGAGTTGCAGCGGGTGGCCTACCGGCTGGATGAGGATGTGCTGATCCGGATCCACTGGGAAGTCCTCGACCAACAGGTGGAACCGCCCCGGGGAACCACGGAGATCCTGGAGGGGGTCACGGAGCTTCGTTTCCGCTATCTGGACCGGAACCGTGACTGGCGGGAGACCTGGCCGCCGGCCGGACAGCCCCGGGGCACCGAGCTTCTGCCCGTGGCTGTGGAAATCACCCTGGAACTGGAGGATCTGGGTGAACTGGTGCGGCTGTTCCGACTGGCCGACGGGCTGGAGGTGAGCCAGCCATGAACAGCCTACGGCATCAGCAGTCCGGGGCGGCCCTGATCACCGCGCTGCTTATCGTGTTCATGGCCTCCCTGGTCGCCACCCAGTTGGCCAGCCGCGCCGTGTTCGACAACGCACGCAGCTCCGCACTGCTGGAACGGGACCAGGCCTGGCAGTTCGTCCTGGCCGGCGAAGCCTGGGCCATCGAGGTACTGAACGAAATGCGCCGGGACACCACCAACCCGGTGGACCACCTGAACCAGCTCTGGGCTCAGCCGATCCAGCTTCCGCCCTTCGAGGAGCTGCCGGTGCAGCTCAGCTTCCAGATGGAGGACCTGGAAGGACGGTTCAACCTGAACAATCTGGTCAACCCCGACGGTTCCGCCAATCAACAGGCGGTGGACCGATTCCGCCGCCTGCTGCGCTACAATGGCCTGGACGAAAACCTGGTGTTTGCGGTCAAGGACTGGATTGACGCGGATATCCAGCCCCGCTTTCCCGATGGCGCGGAGGACGATTATTACTCCCGGCTGGACCCGCCGTACCGGACCGCCAACCGCCCCATGGTCAGTGCCACGGAACTGCGCCTGATACGGGGATTCGACGACGAGACCTACCGGCAACTGGCCCCGTGGGTCACCGCCCTGCCCCGCGGCACCCGCATCAATGTGAACACCGCACCGCCGGAGGTGCTGCGGATTCTGGCCGAGGGGCTCGGGGAGGCGGATGCGGAGCGGCTGGCGGAGAACCGCCCGGACGACGGTTTCGACGGTGTGGACGCCTTCGCCCAGGACCCGGTGCTGGCGGGCCGGGAACTGCCGCAGGAGGGGCTGGCGGTGACCAGTAACCATTTCCTCGTGCGCAGCCAGGTGGCACTCGGGCGCAGCCGCCTGCTCACCGAGAGCGTGATCCACCGCAGCGATGCGGGCACCGCCCGGGTGCTGCTGCGCCGCCAGGGGTTCGTGGAATGACGGCGCCGGACGGTCCGCCGATTGCACGGGACGCCCCGACCACAGACAATGCCGGGACGGCACAACCATCCGAGAGAAGGGCATGCGGCCACGTCTGATCA
This sequence comes from Ectothiorhodospiraceae bacterium, assembly GCA_020831885.1. GTDB lineage: Bacteria > Pseudomonadota > Gammaproteobacteria > Nitrococcales > Aquisalimonadaceae > LSCE01. Next base: position 114,979 of record JAFIFU010000005.1, on the reverse strand, counting down.
TTCGCCTGGGCAGTGACCACCGCCAGCCGGTGCGCTGGTTCCTGTTGGACCGGGAAGGCGGCATCCAGGACCAGGGCGTCACCGACGACCTGGCCCTGCTGGCGGAGCAGGCCGACGACCGCCCCGTCACCGGCCTGGTGTCCGCTGCCGACGTGCTACTGACCAGCGCCGTGGTGCCCACCCAGAGCCGGCAGAAGCTGCTGCGCGCCATCCCGTATGCGTTGGAGGACAGCGTGGCCGGCGATGTGGAAGCCCAGCATTTCGTGCTGGGACAGCGTACGCCGGCCGGCGACTGGCCGGTGGCGGTGGTGGATGTGGCCTGGCTGGAGGACTGGCTGCGGCGCCTGGAGGAGGCAGGCCTTGGCCCCACACGCCTGTTGCCGGAGCCGCTTTGCCTGCCGCTGGAAACGGAGACGTGGACGGTGCTCCTGGACGGGGACGGTTTCGCCGTCCGCACCGGGCCGCAGCAGGGATTCGGCGGCGATCGGGACAATCTGCTGTTGCTGCTGGAAGCGGCGCTGGAGGAGCGGGGCGAACAGCGGCCGCACACCGTGGTGGTTTACGGTGCACAGCACACGGACCTGCCCGCGGAGCTGGCCGGCGTGCCGTTGGAGCCGCGTGCGCTGGACGACGCCCCGGCGCTGCTGGCCCGGGGGCTGGACGACCCGCACCAGATCCAGCTTCTCACCGGCCCCTACGCCCCTGCCAGCGGCCAGCAGAGCCTCTGGCGGCCGTGGCTTCCCGCGGCCATTCTGTTCGCGGCCTGGGTGACACTGGACACCGGCCACGCCCTGACCGAACAACAGCAGATGCGGAACGAACTCGCGGAACTGGAAAGCCGGAACCTGGAGTTGCTGCGCCACATTTTTCCGGAGGCCACGAGCCTGCAGGCGGCGCGGACCCGGGTGGACAACCGTCTGGCCCAACTGCGTGGTGGCGGCACCGCAGCCGACAGCGACCGGTTGCTGGAAACCCTTGAGGCGGTTGGCCCGGTTCTGGCCGGCGGCGAGGGCTTCCGTCTCACCGGCCTGAGCTACCGCAACGGTAATCTGGAGCTGGAACTCACCGTCTCCGATCTACAACGGCTGGACCGCCTGCAGCAGGAGCTGGACGCCAACGAGCAACTGCAGGCGGAGGTGCGCTCGGCGCGGGCTGAAGACGAAGCCGTGCAGGGACGGCTGCTGGTGCGGAGGGGCTCGTGATGGAACCCTTGCGCCAGTGGTGGGACGGCCTGGCGGCCCGGGAGAGGCGCACCCTCAGCCTGGGCTCCATCGCCCTGGGCGTGATCCTGTTTTACTTCCTGGTGCACCAGCCCGTCCACGACCGGAGCAGCCGGCTGGAGCAGGACCTGCTGGCCCAGCAGGAACTGGCCACCTATCTGCAGCAGGCCCGCGATGAAATGCGCCGACTGGGGGGCACCAGCCCGGCGCCAGGTAACGGCGATGGCGGCCAGGCACTGTTCGCACTGGCCGACCAGAGCGCTCGCCAGGCCGGGCTGGGGCCGGTGTTGCGCCGGGTGGAACCCAGCGGCCAGCGGGCCGCCCGGGTGAACTTCGAGCGCATTGCCTTCGATGACCTGGTGCGCTGGCTGGCGGCCCTGAGCGAGCAGCACGGCATCACCGCCACCGTGGTGACCCTGCGGACCGGTGAACATGAGGGCCGTGTGGATGCGCAACTGGTGCTGGAGGCGCCGGAATCATGAAACGCCGCATCGCGCTGGTCACGCTGTTCGTGCTTGTGTTCCTGGCGGGACTGGTGGCCACGCTTCCCGCCAGCCACGCCTGGAGTTGGGCGGCAACGGGCGTTCCGGCAGAGGCTTACGGGCTGCGGGGCACGGTGTGGCAGGGCCAGGCCAGCACCGTCATCGTGGACGGCCACCGGCTTGACGGCGTTCGCTGGGAGCTCCAGGCGGGCAGCCTGCTCCGGGGGGAGTTGCATTACGCCATCAGCGGCACGCTGGCGGACGGCCAGGTGCGCGGTGAGGTGCGGGCCGGGCCGGATCGCCGCCTGCGTCTGCAGGATCTGCGCCTGAACGCCGGCGCCGACCCGCTGATACGGGCCGCGGCGGCCCGCCCCCTGCCGCTCAGGGTGGAAGGGCGGATCGACGCCTATTTCCAGGAGGTGGTGCTCGGCCCGGACGGCACACCGGAACGCATCCAGGGGCTGATCAACTGGACCGACGGAGCCGTGATTTTCGGTGAGACCTACGCACTGGGTGACTACGCCGTACGCCTGGACTCCAGCGGTCAACTGCTGGACATGGAGCTGGTCACCATCGACGCGGTGCTGCGGGTGGACGGCACCGCCAGCCTGGACCCGGCCAGCGGCCGGCTCAGCGGCGAGGTGATCTTCCAGACCCTGGAGGGGGCGGCGCCGGAACTGATACAGGGCATCCGCTTCACCGGTCTGCCCGAACCGGCGGCCGAGAACCGGATCCGTTTCAGCGGCAACATCAACAACCCCATGGGGTTCCGGGGCGAGATACAATGACCGGGGAACGGATCTTGATCGATTCCTTAAGGGACACTACCCCCGGCGCTTCTGCAGCCGGTAGGCCAGTTTCGCGCGGCTGATGCCCAACTGCCGGGCCGCCGCACTGAGATTACCGTTGCAGCGCTCCATGGCCGCCTGGATCAATCGCTCCTCCAACTCCTCCAGCGGCACACGTTCCTCCAGCGCCCGATCAACCACGCCGTCGAGACCACCTGCGCCGGCGGGGGCGGCATCGCCCGGATCCGCGGCCGGCTCCGGCGGCACCGCGGCCCCGAAGGACATCCGCGGGAAGAGCTGCTCACGGCCGATGTATTCGCCGCTGGGCACGATGATCACGCCCCGCTCGATCATGTTCTCCAGCTCCCGCACATTGCCGGGCCAGTCGTAGCGTGTGAGTGCAGCAAGCGCATCCCCGGTCAGCCCCGGCACACGCTTGCCGTGGCGGGCGTTGTACTTGTCCAGAAAACGCTCCACCAGCAGCGGGATATCCTCCCGGCGCTCCCGTAACGGCGGGATCAGCACCGGGAATATGTTCAGCCGGTAGTACAGGTCCGCACGGAAGCGCCCGGCCCGGGCGGCTTCCGCCAGGTCCACATTGGTGGCGGCGATCACGCGCACGTTCACCTTGCGTGTGCGGGTGTCGCCCACCCGCTCGAACTCACCCTCCTGCAGCACGCGGAGCAGCTTGGCCTGAGCCGCCGGGGACAACTCACCCACCTCGTCCAGGAACAGCGTGCCGCCGTGGGCACGCTCGAACCGACCCGGGCGGGACTGCTGGGCACCGGTGAATGCCCCCTTCTCGGCACCGAACAACTCGGACTCGATCAGTTCCTCCGGCATGGCGGCGCAGTTCACTGCCACGAAATCCCGTTCCGCGCGCCGGCTGGTGCGGTGAATGGCGCGGGCGAACAGTTCCTTGCCCACACCGGTCTCCCCCAGCAGCAACACAGTGACATCACTGCTGGCCGCCTTCTCGATCATCGCAGTGGTTTCCCGGAAGGCGGGCGAACCGCCCACCAGGTCCACGGATTCCATCTTCTCGTCGATGGAATAGCGGAGATGCTCCACCTGGTTCTGCAACTCCACGATCTGATCCGCCACCCGCTGCGGCTCGAAGTAGCGCAATTCCTCCGCCACCTCATCACCCCATTCGGACACCAGTTTGCCCACAATCATGCAGCGCTCGTCACCGCGCCCCCGGCATTGCACCTCGCGGTACAGCACCGGTTTCCGCATCACGGCGCTGGTATAGCCCGATGCGTAGCCGATCTGCGTCCAGCAGACCGGGTCAAAATGCAGCCCGAACTGCTCCAGGTGCCCTTCGGCCTCGTGGGAGTTGTCCCAGGCGAACTCCCCATAGAACTGGCCGGCGGCAACGTCGATCTCGAAGCGGATGGGCGTGACGTCCACGATTCCCTCCAGAGAATGCAACTGGGGGCCGAGGCTCATCAGATCGTTGTCACAGGCATCGGGCATCATGCGACGGACCATGTCCGCATCGTGCTGACCCGAGGCGTAGCCCATACGCGTGAGCACGCCGCGGGCCCGGTGCATACCCAGGGTTTCCACCAGTTCCCGTCGCAGGGACGCCAGCGCACTGGTATGCAGCAGCACCATGCGCTGCCCCTCCAGCGATATATGGCCTGATCTGAACGACAGATGCAGGCGCGAGGCCAGCTCAGGCAGTTTTCCGAAATCGATTCCCCGGGCCATCTGCTCCTCCCAAGCGGCGCACCGGTGCTGTGTCTTCGGCATCCCGCCGGGGGGACCAGCACCTTCTCGTGTTCGACCCCCTGATCCATGCGCTCGCGGGGAAGGTCAGGGAGCGCTGACGGATCGTGGGCTTCCGTCAGCCTCATGTGCAGCAAATCATGCAACAATTGCTGCAGCATTTCATGATTTCATCAATTTATCATAATTTCTGAAATTATGCTGCAGGCGCAGCAAAACAAACCCTTTCAACAACTTAACAGTTTGGCACGGCTTCTGCATAGCAATATCCAGTGATCGCCCGTGCCCCGTGCACGGAATTCAGGCAACGCCCTTGTGGCGATGACAGAGCAGGGATCACCAATGGCCGTATTCAACCAGCAGCGCTTTGTCCGGGTGACCGCGGAGCGGGATGACGGATTCGTGGAGTTCGACTTCTCACTCGGCGACCCGGACCTGTACGTGGAACTCATTCTGCCTCGCCCCGCGTTCGATGCGTTTTGCAAAAACAACGCCGTGCAGTTCCTCTCAGACGAGGAGGCACGGGCACTGGACGCCGACCGCGCGAAATGGCGCGAGGGCGGATTGTGACATCTCGACAATAGCAGCCCTGTCCGGAGGAGACATCACCAATGAGTATCGAAATCAAGACGACGTCCATCGAGCCGATCCGCCACACGTTCTCCAACGTGGCTGCCCGGCTCGGGGTCGACAAGCCCGCCTCCCGCTACCAGGAAGCCACGTTCGACCTGCAGGCAACAGTCAACTTCCATTACCGGCCCACCTGGGATCCGGAGTTCGAGCTGTTTGATGAGCGCCGCACCGCGATCCGCATGCAGGACTGGTACAGCTTCCGCGATCCGCGCCAGTTCTACTACGGAACCTGGACCATGGCCCGGGCGCGCCAGCAGGACGTGGCCGAGCGCAACTTCGCTTTTGTGGAAAAGCGGAATCTGCTGGATACCGTTTCCGACCAGGGCAAGGCCAAGGCCGCTGAGATCCTGGTTCCGCTGCGTCACATGGAGTATGCGGCCAATCTGAACAACTGCTACATCACCGCGTACGGCTTCGGCACCGCCATCACCCAGGCCACCAGCTTCAATGCCATCGACCGGCTGGGCATCGCCCAGTACCTGAGCCGGCTGGGCCTGCTGCTGGACGGCAACAGCGGTCAGGTGCTGGACCAGGCCAAGCGGGATTGGCTGGAAGCCGGCCACTGGCAGCCCCTGCGGGAGCTGGCGGAAACCCTGTTGGTGACCAAGGACTGGTTTGAACTGTACGTGGCCCAGAACGTGGTGCTGGACGGTCTGCTCTACCCCTTGGTCTACGAGCGCTTCGACGCCGCGTTGGCCCCGGAGGCCGGTTCCACCTTCTCCATGCTCATGGAGTTCCAGAACGAGTGGTACGCGGACACCACTCGCTGGGTGGACGCCACCATCAAGACCGCCGTGGCCGAATCCGACGCCAACCGGGAGCAGATCGGCAACTGGACCCGTGACTGGATGCAGCGCTGCAGCGCCGCCCTGGGCCCGGTGGCAGACCAGGCACTGGGCGCAAACCAGGGTGCCACCGTGCTGGGCGAGCTGCGCGATGCGCTGGTCCAGCGACTGGACAAGAAAGCCGGCCTCAGCCTCTGAAGCCGGCACCACGAGGAGAACATCATGAGCAACAACGTCTTTCTGGCCCTGCAGAACAACGAGGAAGCCCGACCACTTATCGAGGCCATCGAGCAGGACAACGCCGAGGCCATCGTGCGGCACTTCCCGGCCATGGTGAAGATCGACTGCCCCGGGCGGCTGGTGGTGAAACGGGAGACCGTGGAAGCCCTCATCGGCCGCGACTGGGACCCCCAGGAAATCCACGTGAACCTGATTTCCCTGTCCGGGAACGTGGAAGAGGACGACGACAGTTTTGCACTGGTTCGCAACCGCTAGGGCGGGATTGCGACACCGAATACGAGACGGAATCAGGAGGAGATCGACCATGAGCGCCAAGCGCATGAATCTGCGAGAGAAATACCAGCGCATGACCCGCGACCTGGCCTGGAAGCCCAGCTACCAGAGCGAGGACGACATATTCCCGCAGGCCAAGTACGAAGGGATCATCATCCACGACTGGGACAAGTGGGAGGACCCGTTCCGGCTGACCGTGGACGCCTACTGGAAGTATCAGGCGGAGAAGGAGCGCAAGCTCTACGCCATCATCGAGGCTTTCGCCCAGAACAACGCCCAGCTGAACGTCACCGACGCCCGCTACATCAACTCGCTGAAGCTGTTCCTGACGGGGGTGACACCGCTGGAATACGCCGCGCACCGGGGTTTTGCCATGTCGGGGCGCAACTTCCCCGGCGCCGGGCCGCAGGTATCCTCCCAGTTCCAGTCCATCGACGAGCTGCGCCACGCCCAGACCCAGATCCACACCATCAGCCAGTACAACAAGTACTTCAACGGCTTCCACGACTGGCGCCACATGCACGACCGGGTCTGGTACCTGTCCGTGCCCAAGTCGTTCTTCGACGATGCCATGTCCGCCGGGCCGTTCGAGTTCGTGACCGCGATCTCGTTCAGCTTCGAGTACGTGCTGACCAACCTGCTGTTCATGCCGTTCATGTCCGGCGCGGCCTACAACGACGACATGGCCACGGTGACCTTCGGCTTCTCGGCCCAGTCCGACGAATCCCGCCACATGACCCTGGGGCTGGAAGTCATCAAGTTCATGCTGGAGCAGGACGAGCGCAACGTGCCCATCGTCCAGAAATGGATCGACAAGTGGTTCTGGCGCGGTTACCGCCTGCTGGCCCTGGTGTCCATGATGATGGACTACATGCTGCCTAAGCGGGTCATGTCCTGGCAGGAGGCCTGGGAGATGTACTTCGAGGAAAACGGCGGCGCACTGTTCGAGGATCTGGCCCGCTACGGCATCCGCATGCCCAAGTACTGGGAGGTGTCGGTCAAGGAGAAGAACCGGCTGTCCCACGAGGTGTGGTCCATTTTCTACAACTACGGCCATGCCGCGGCGATCCACACCTGGCTGCCGGACGAGAACGAGATGGCCTGGCTTTCGGAGAAGTATCCGGAAACCTTCGACAAGTACTACCGGCCGCGCTTCGACCACTGGCGGAAGCACCATCAGGAACATGGCCGCTGGTACAACAACACCCTGCCCATGTTGTGCCAGACCTGCCAGATCCCCATGGCCTTTACCGAGCCGGATGATCCCACGCAGATCTGCTACCGCAGCTCCGAGTACAAAGGCATGCAGTACCACTTCTGCTCCGACGGCTGCAAGGACATCTTCGATGATGAACCGGAGAAGTTCGTCCAGGCCTGGCTGCCGGTGCACCAGATCTATCAGGGCAACTGCGGCGGCGCCAGCGTACCGGAGGTGCTGGAGTGGTACCACCTGAAGCACGGCCAGGACAACCTGGAATACCTGGATTCCCAGGACCGGGCCAACTGGCTGCGCTGGAAGGGCCTGACCGAGCAGGCGGAGGCCGTGCTGCAGAAGGCAGCCAACGAATAGCGCCTATTACCGAACCGGATGCCGGGGCGTCACTGGGCGTGCCCGGCCCGCAGGCACAGTAACAGGGGGGACGACCCCCGGGAGGAGACTCATGGCCGTCAAGGCAACCTGGGATTACCGCGGTGAACCCAAAGACACCGAGGACAAGTTCCACGGCAACCAGTTGGTTTACGTGGGCTGGGATCAGCATCTGATGTTCTGCGCCCCGCACTGCGTACCCCTGCCACCGGACATGCCCTTTGGCGCCCTGGTGAAAGAGGTGCTGCCCGGCATGTACGACAGCCACCCGGACTGGTCACAGATCGACTGGGACCGGGTGGAGTGGCTGGTGGACAGCAAGCCGTTTCAGCCCGACATGGACAAGGGGCTGCGGGATCAGGGCATCGGACACAAATCGGTGATCCGCTTTCGCACGCCGGGCCTCGACGGCATCGCCGGCGCGGCGAGCTGAGCGGAGGAGGTTATCCCCATGTCGAACCAGCTCGCGATCGAACCCCTGGGCGAGACCATCCAGGTGGAGGAGGAGCAGACCCTGCTGGATGCCGCCTTGCGCCAGGGGATCTATCTCCCCCACGCCTGCTGCCACGGTCTGTGCGGCACCTGCAAGGTGCAGGTGCTGGAGGGTGAGGTGGAGCACGGCGAGGCCTCTCCCTTCGCGCTGATGGACTTCGAACGCGAGGAGGGCATGACCCTGGCCTGCTGCGCCACCGCGCTCAGTGACGTGGTGATCGAGGCCGACGTGGAGGAGGAGCCGGACGCCCTGCGTCAGCCGGTGGAGGACTACGATGCCACCGTGGTGGAGATCCGCCGGCTGACCCCGACGGCGGTTGCCGTGTTCCTGGAACTGGATCGGGACATGGAGTTCCAGGCCGGCAAATACCTGAACGTCAACCTGCCGGACATCAGCCAGCCCCGGGCCTTCTCCCTGGCCAATGCGCCGTCGGAGAAACGGGTGATGGAACTGAACATCCGGCGGGTGCCGGGAGGGGAGGCCACGGGCTACATCCACGAGCAGCTCCGGGAAGGGGACAAGCTGCGGGTCAGTGGGCCCTACGGGCGGTTCTTCGTGCGCAAGTCGGCGCCGGAGGATGTCTTGTTCCTGGCCGGCGGCACGGGTCTGTCCAGCCCCAAGTCCATGATTCTGGACCTGCTGGAATCGGGCGATCCCCGCGGCATCACCCTGGTCTACGGCCAGCGCAACCGCGCTGAACTGTACTACCACACGTTGTTCCGGCAACTGGCGGAGGAGCACGCAAACTTCACCTATGTCCCGGCCCTGTCGGAACCGGAACCCGACGACGACTGGGACGGTGCCACCGGCTTCGTGCACGACGTGGCCAAGGCGCACTTCGACGGCATGTTCGCCGGCCGCAAGGCCTATCTGTGCGGACCGCCGCCGATGATCGACGCCTGTGTGACCACACTGATGCGCGGGCGGCTGTTCGACCGGGACATCTATACGGAGAAGTTCATCACCGCAGCGGACGCCGCCCAGAGCAACCGGCGCAGCCCGCTGTTCAAGGGGCTGTAGGGATGGCAGCGGACATGGACCCGACGAAACGCTGGACCATCCACATCCGGGACACGGATGAGCACTACGACTGTGACGCCGGGCAGCACCTGCTCAAGGGCATGCTGCAACTGGGCCGGAAGGGAATTCCGTCCGGCTGCCACGGCGGCGGCTGCGGGGTCTGCAAGATCCGCATCGTCTCCGGTGAGGTGGAGACCATCACCATGAGCCGGGCCCACGTGAGCGAGGAGGAACAGCAACAGGGATACGCCCTGGCCTGCCGTTGCTTTCCCCGCAGCGACGTGAGCCTGGACGTGGTGGGAAAAATGCAAAAGACCGTCTGCAAACGCCGCTACGGATTCGTTTGACGATAATCGCGGCGCCCGAGACGCCGCACCAACCGAGACTGGAGGAAACACCATGGGTGTCATGCGCATTGGTCACATCAATATCCGCGTGCTGGACATGCCGGCCGCACTGAAACACTACGAGGACGTGCTGGGCCTGATCCGCACCGACGAGGATTCGGCGGGCAACGTCTACCTGAAAGGCTGGGACGAGTGGGACAAGTACTCGGTCATGCTCAGCCCGGCGGACCGGGCGGGTATGAACCACATCGCCTACAAGGTGGAGAACGACGCCGATCTGGACACGCTGAAGAAGCGCATCGCCGACTACGGTACCGACGTGGAGGAGGTTCCCGCCGGTCAACTGCCCTACTGCGGCCGCGCCCTGCGCTTCTGGCTGCCCAGCGGCCACCTGATGTACCTCTACGCGGAAAAGGATTTCGTTGGCAAGTCCGTGGGCACCACCAATCCGGAGCCCTGGCCGGACGGTCTCAAGGGCGCCGGGGCGCACTGGCTGGATCACGCGCTGCTGATGTGTGAACTGGACCCGGAGCGCGGCGTGAACAAGGTGGCCGAGGCCACCAAGTTCATGAAAGAGGTGCTGGACTTCCGGCTGTGCGAACAGGTGATGGTGGGACCGGATGGCGACATCCAGGCCGCCACCTGGATGGCACGGACCAGCACGCCCCACGACATCGCCTTCGTCGGCGGGCCCAAGATGGGCCTGCACCACTGCGCCTTCTTCCTGGACGAGTGGAACGACGTGCTGAAAGCGGCGGACATCATGGCCAAGCACAAGGTGAAGATTGACGTCACCCCGCAGCGCCACGGCATCACCCGCGGCTACACGATCTACTTCTTCGACCCCTCCGGTAACCGCAACGAGACCTTCGCCGGCCTGGGCTATCTGTCCCAGCCGGACATGCCGGTGATTACCTGGACCGAAGAGGAGCTGGGCCGCGGCATCTTCTACCACACCGGTGAGCTCAACGAAGCGTTCACCACCGTGTACACGGAAGGCGCCTGAGGCAGCCCAGCGGGGCCGACCATAGCGTAGGGGGGGCAATCGCTGACGCGATTACCTCCCTACGCCTACAACCCTGGCGGTGCTATCCAGTTGCCGACGGGCTGGTCGGTGGTGCGCTTTGCCTGTCGGCTCAGAGCACCATCAACTGAACACGCAGTCCGGCAAGCCCGGGCGAGCGCACCCACACATCGGCTGGGCACGTATACCATCCGGAGGAAGGCCAATGGCAGCGAAACCGGAAGAGGCCACTTCCGAAGGCCCGGTCACAGTCGCCGTCTCCCGGCGCATCCGTCCGGGAATGGAAGAACACTATGAGGAATGGGTCCGTGGCGTGACCCAGGCCGCCCAGCAATGGCCCGGCCACCTGGGTGTGGATGTGCTACGCCCCAGCGCGGCGACCGGCGGCGAATACGTGATCATCTACCGCTTCGACACCTACGCGCACAGCAAGGCCTGGGAGGAGTCCGAGGAACGCGCCCGTTGGACCGCGCGCCTGGATGACATGATCGAGGGGGACGAACAGGTCCGCAGGGTCACGGGTCTGGAATTCTGGTTCGACCTGCCGGAAGTGCCGGTGCACGCTCAGCCCTCCCAGCACCGCATGGCGCTGACCCTGATCGTGGTGGTGTTCCTTCTGCTGCTGATCATCAACCTGATCCTCGCACCCATTCTGGATCAGCTCCACTGGATCCCGCAGCTACTGGTGGTCGTGACACTGCAGGTGCTGTTATTGACTTACGTGGTCATGCCCAGGGTCACCCGTTTGCTCAAGCCCTGGCTGTTTCGGGGATCGCCCGGGCATTAAAATTTCCGCTTTATTGGAAAATCTCGAAATTTTTGCTATGTTCCCAATACATCGAAACGGCACGCGTCCCGGACGCGTGCAGAGAAGCGGCTCTATTCAGCGGGAGCACGAACAATGAGCGGTCAGACCAGCATTCAGCACCTCATCTCCCACCATGCCGCCCTGACAGCGGCCGCTGCCGCAGTCCAGGAAGCGGAGCGCCTGGGCATTGCCATCGTGGTGGCGGTGGTGGACCGGGCCGGACACACGCGCTGCCTGCTGCGCATGGACGGCGCCTTTCTGCACTCCGCCGGCATCGCCGAGGACAAGGCCTACACCGCCGCCGGCTTCGGCCTGTCCACCGCCGACTGGGACAAGGTCACCGCCGGCAATACCAATCTGGCCAGCGGCCTGGCCGCCCGCCCCCGTCTGGTGATGTTCGGCGGGGGGCTGCCCGTCACCCTGGATGGCGCGTGCGTGGGCGGAATCGGCGTCTCCGGCGGCAGCGAGGAACAGGACGAGGCCTGCGCCCGGGCCGGGCTGAACGCCCTGGCGAACTGAATCGACATTCCACGGGGACACACCCATGAAAGACATCAAGCATTTCATCAACGGCAGCTACGTGGGCTCCGCCCAGGACCGCTGGTTCGACGACATCAACCCGGCCAACGGCGACGTGATCGCCCGGGTGGCCGAGGGCGGGGCCCGGGAGATCGACCAGGCGGTTCAGGCCGCCCGCCAGGCGCTGCACGGCGAATGGGGCCGCATGCCCATTGCCCGCCGCATGGAACTGCTGCACAAGGTGGCGGACGGCATCAACGCCCGTTTTGAGGACTTCCTCCAGGCCGAGTGCCTGGACACCGGCAAGCCGCGCTCCATGGCTTCCCACATCGACATTCCCCGGGGTGCGGCCAACTTCAAGGTCTTTGCCGACCTGGTGAAGAACGTGCCCACGGAAAGCTTCGCTATGGACACCCCGGACGGCACCGGCGCGCTGAACTACGCCATCCGCCGGCCCAAGGGCGTGATCGGCGTGATCTCGCCGTGGAACCTGCCGCTGCTGCTGATGACCTGGAAGGTGGGTCCGGCCCTGGCCTGCGGTAACACGGTGGTGGTGAAGCCCTCCGAGGAAACCCCGCACACCGCCGCCCTGCTGGGTGAGGTGATGAACGCCGCCGGCATTCCCAAGGGCGTTTACAACGTGGTGCACGGTTTCGGCCCGGACTCCGCCGGCGAGGCCCTGACCCGCCATCCGGGCGTGGACGCCATCACCTTTACCGGCGAGACCCGTACCGGCACTGCCATCATGAAGGCGGCGGCAGACGGTATCCGCGACGTGTCCTTCGAGCTGGGCGGCAAGAACGCCGCCATCGTGTTCGAGGACGCGGATATAGACAAGGCCATCGAAGGCACACTGCGGTCCGCCTTCGCCAACTGCGGCCAGGTCTGTTTCGGCACCGAACGGGTATACGTCCACCGCTCCCGCTTCGATGAATTCGTGGAGCGGCTGCGCCAGGGCGCGGAAGGCCTGCGCATGGGCTGGTACGACGACCCGGAAGTGAACTTCGGCCCGCTGATCAGCACGGAACACCGGGACAAGGTGCTGGGCTACTACCGCAAGGCGGTGGAAGACGGCGCCACCGTGGTCACCGGCGGCGGCGTGCCGGACATGGGTGATGAACTGGCCGAAGGCGCCTGGATTCAGCCCACCATCTGGACCGGCCTGCCGGACGACTCGGCGGTGGTGAACGAGGAGATCTTCGGCCCCTGCTGCCACGTGCGCCCCTTCGACGACGAGGACGAGGCCATCCGTCTGACCAATGACACGCCCTACGGCCTGGCCGCCACGTTCTGGACCGAGAGCCTGACCCGCGCCCACCGCGTGGCGCCAAAACTGGACGTGGGCCTGATCTGGGTGAACTCCTGGTTCCTGCGGGACCTGCGTACCGCCTTCGGCGGCAGCAAGCAGTCCGGCATCGGCCGCGAGGGCGGCGTGCACGGGCTGGAGTTCTACAGCGAACTGTCCAACGTCTGCGTGAAACTGTAACGGGGCCCCGCGATGAGCCGCGAACAGAATCCGGAAATCGGTCAGGAAATCGTCGCCGCCGGCTACCGGACCAATCTGCATGACCGCGGCCAGGGCGAACCCCTGATGCTGGTCCACGGCTCCGGCCCCGGCGTGACCGCCTGGGCCAACTGGCGCGGGGCGATCCCCAGCCTGTCGGAGACGTTCCGCGTGGTGGCCCCGGACATGCTGGGCTTCGGCTACAGCGAGCGCCCCGACGACGCGGAATACAACCTGGACCGCTGGGTGGACCATGCCGTGGGCGTGTTGGACGCGCTGGATCTGCAACATGTGAACCTGGTGGGGAATTCCTTCGGCGGCGCCGTGGCACTGGCCCTCGCCATCCGCCATCCGGAACGGGTGCGGCGCCTGGTGCTCATGGGGAGTGTCGGCGTGCCCTTCCCCATCAGCGAGGGGCTGGACGCGGTCTGGGGCTATACCCCGTCGTTCGAGAACATGCGTCGTCTGGTGAAACTGTTCGCCTACAACCAGGAACTGGTCACCGATGAACTGGCGGAACTGCGCTACCAGGCCAGCATCCGCCCCGGTTTCCAGGAATCCTTCGCCGCCATGTTCCCGGCTCCGCGGCAGCGATGGGTGGATGCCATGGCCAGCCCGGAGGAGGCCATTCGCGCCCTGCCCCACGAAACCCTGATTCTCCACGGCCGGGAGGACAGGGTCATACCGCTGGACACCTCGCTGACCCTGATGCAGTGGATACCGAAGGCGCAGCTCCATGTGTTCGGACACTGCGGCCACTGGACCCAGATCGAGCACGCCCAGCGCTTCATCCGCCTGGTCAGGGATTTTGTACTGGAAGGCCGGAATACGGCCGGCTGAGGAGAACCGGAACCATGGATCAACAACGCATCAAGGCCCACGCCGAGGAGCTTTACAAGGCGCTTCGCAACGCCAGCACCGTGGCGCCGCTGACCGAGCGGGAAAGCGACATCAGCATCGAGGACGCCTACCACATCTCCCGCGCCATGCTGGATCTGCGGCTGGCGGACGGCGAGACGGTGATCGGCAAGAAGATCGGCGTCACCAGCAAGGCCGTGCAGAACATGCTGGGTGTTCACCAGCCGGACTTCGGCTACCTCACCGACCGCATGCTGGCCACCAGCGACGCGCCCATCGAGATTGCCGGCAACCTGATCGCGCCGCGGGCCGAGGGCGAGATCGCCTTCGTGCTGAAGCGGGACCTGCGCGGCCCTGGCGTCACCAACGCCCAGGTGCTGGCAGCCACTGAATGCGTGATGCCCTGCTTCGAGGTGGTGGATTCCCGCATCCGCGACTGGAAAATCGCCATCCAGGACACGGTGGCTGACAACGCCTCCTGCGGCATGTTCGTGCTGGGAGACACCATGCTGGACCCCCGCCGCGTGGACCTCACCACCCTGGGCATGGTGGTGGAACGCAACGGCCAGATCGTGAGCACCGGCGCCGGCGCCGCCGCCCTGGGCTCGCCGGTGAACTGCGTGGCCTGGCTGGCCAATACCCTGGGGCGTTTCGGCATCGCCCTGGAAGCCGGCGAGGTGATCCTCTCCGGCTCGCTGGTGCCGCTGCAGCCGGTGGAACCCGGCGATTACATGCACCTGAGCGTTGGCGGGCTGGGAACCGCCTCGGTGCGCTTCATCTGAACAGAGGGACAGGACCATGAGCAAACTCAAAGCCGCTGTGATCGGCTCCGGCAATATCGGCACTGACCTGCTGATCAAGATGCTGCGCCGGGGCAAGCACATCGAGCCCGCCGTGATGGTGGGCATCGACCCGGAATCCGACGGGCTGGCCCGGGCCAGGCGCCTGGGCGTGGAGACCTGCGCCACCGGGGTGCAGGGCCTCATCGACATGCCGCTGTTCCAGGACATCGACATCGTCTTCGACGCCACCTCGGCCAGGGCCCACATCGAGAACGACCGCCTGCTGCGGGCGGCCAGGCCCGGGATCCGCCTGATCGATCTCACCCCGGCGGCCATCGGCCCCTACTGCGTGCCGGTGGTGAACCTGGAGGAACACCGGGATGCGCCAAACCTGAATATGGTCACCTGCGGCGGCCAGGCCACCATTCCCATGGTGGCCGCGGTCTCCAGCGTGGCCAAGGTGCATTACGCGGAGATCGTCGCCTCCATCTCCAGCCGTTCGGCCGGCCCCGGCACACGGCAGAACATCGACGAGTTCACCGAGACCACGGCGCTGGCCATCGAGCAGGTGGGCGGGGCCACCCGCGGCAAGGCCATCATCATCCTGAACCCGGCGGAACCGCCCCTTCTGATGCGGGACACCGTCTACACCCTTTCCGACCCGGCGGACACCGCCCAGGTGGAGGCGGCCGTGGAGGCCATGGTGGGGCGGGTCAACGCCTACGTGCCCGGCTACCGCCTGAAGCAGACCGTGCAGTTCGAGGAGTTCGACGCCTCCCGGCCGCTGAATGTGCCCGGCGTTGGCAAGGTCACGGGGCTCAAGACCTCGATCTTCCTGGAGGTGGAAGGCGCGGCGCACTACCTGCCCGCCTACGCCGGCAACCTGGACATCATGACCTCCGCCGCGCTCGGCGCCGGCGAACACATGGCCGAGTACCTGGCCGGCCAACGGGTCCCGGCCTGAGGAGACAGCCGCTATGAATACCAAGCTCTACATTTCCGACGTGACGCTGCGCGATGGCTCCCACGCCATCCGCCACCAGTACTCGGTGGAGAACGCCCGCGCCATTGCCACGGCGCTGGACCAAGCGAAAGTGGATTCCATTGAGGTGGCCCACGGCGACGGCCTGCAGGGCTCGTCGTTCAACTACGGCTTCGGCGCCCACACCGATCTGGAGTGGATCGCCGCCGTGGCGGAGTCCGTGACCCACGCCAAGGTGGCCACCCTGCTGCTGCCCGGCATCGGCACCGTGAAGGACCTGCGTGCGGCCTATGACGCCGGCGCCCGGGTGGTGCGCGTGGCCACCCACTGCACCGAGGCCGACGTCTCGAGGCAGCACATCGCCTATGCCCGGGAGCTGGGCATGGACACCGTGGGCTTCCTAATGATGAGCCACATGAACGAACCGGCGAAGCTGGCCGAACAGGGCAAGCTCATGGAGAGCTACGGCGCCACCTGCATTTACGTGGTGGATTCCGCCGGGGCGATGACCATGAACGACATCCGCGACCGCTTCCGGGCCATGCGCGATGTGCTGGATCCGTCCACGGAGCTGGGCATCCACGCCCATCACAACCTGTCGCTGGGCGTGGCCAACTCCATCGTCGCGGTGGAGGAAGGCGCCAACCGGGTGGACGCCAGCCTCACCGGCATGGGGGCCGGGGCCGGCAACGCGCCGCTGGAGGTGTTCATCGCCGCCGCCGAACGCATGGGCTGGAACCACGGCTGCGATCTGTACACGCTCATGGACGCCGCCGACGACATCGTGCGCCCGCTGCAGGACCGCCCGGTGCGGGTGGACCGCGAGACCCTGGCGCTGGGCTATGCCGGTGTCTACTCCAGCTTCCTGCGCCATGCCGAGGCCGCGGCCGAGCGCTACGGCCTGAAGACCGCCGACATCCTGGTGGAACTCGGCCGCCGCCGCATGGTGGGCGGACAGGAGGACATGATCGTGGACGTGGCTCTGGATATGCTGCGTGCCCAGGAGCAGGGTTCAAAGGAAAAAGACAAGACCACCGCCGGAGGTGCCGCGTGAGCACGTTGTCACAGGAACAGATCAAGCAGCTGGCCGAACACCTGGAGAACGCCCAACTGGAATGCCGTGAAGTCATCAAGATCACGGACGACCATCCGGACATGGATTTCGAGGACGCCTATGCGGTCCAGCGCGCGATCCGCGACCGCAAGCAGGCGCGCGGGGAAACCATTGTCGGCTACAAGATGGGCCTGACCTCCCGTGCCAAGATGGAGCAGATGGGCGTGGACAGCCCCGTGTACGGCTTCCTGTCGGACAGCTTCGAGGTGCAGGAAGGCAATGCCGTACCAGTGAGCCGCTTTATCCACCCCAAGGTGGAGGCGGAAATCGCGTTTGTCACCAAGCGGGAGCTCAAGGGTCCGGGCTGCAATGTGGCCCAGGTGCTGGCGGCCACCGAGTTCGTGATGCCCGCCATCGAGATCATCGATTCACGCTACAAGGATTTCCGCTTCGATCTGGTGAGCGTGATTGCGGACAACGCCTCGTCCTCCGGTTTTGTCACCGGCGGCACGGTCTCCGGCGTGGAAGGGCTGGATCTGCGCAGCCTTGGCGTGGTGCTGGAGATCAACGGCGAACCGGTGGAAACCGCAGCGGGAGCGGCCGTACTGGGCCATCCGGCCAACAGTGTGGCGCAACTGGTGAACATGCTGGGGGAACACGGCGAGTCCCTGCCCGCGGGCAGTCTGGTGCTCAGTGGCGCCATCACCGCGGCCCTGGCCGTGAAACCCGGCGATACCGCCACCGTCCGTGCCCAGGGCCTGGGCAGCGTCGGCATCCGCTTTACCGAGTAGTCACGAGGACAACGCCATGCCATTGTGCCAGATCCACATCCTGGAAGGCCGCGACGAGGAAACCAAGGCCCGGTTGATCAAGGAGATGACCGACACCATCTGCCGGACGCTGAACGCGCCCCCGGAGGCGGTGCGCATCCTGATCAGCGAGATGCCGAAAACCCATTGGGGGATTGGCGGCAAGACGGCAAAAGAGCTGGGGCGCTGACCGGAAGCATGATTCCGCGCCATGCATGTCGGAGATCCCTGCTGCGCAGGGCCTCCGATCCACCCGTTCCCACCGACACCGGGTCTCGCGTCGGCGCGGATCACCGACCTTGCTGCCGGCGAACCGGGTGCGGCTACTGGTGCGCTCCGAGCTGCTGGAATGCGCCCCCTTCACTGAGAAAGCTGAGCGTGCGGTCGATGTGTTGCTCGGTCAGGGCGCAGGCCCGGTCAGCATCCCGGGCAATGGCGGCCTCGTAGATGGCCTCATGCTCTCCGTGCACATCACGGCGTTTTACCGGCCCTTGAGACTGAGAGAATGCGATACGCCGGTAACGCTCCGATTGATGAAAGAGAATACCGATAAAGTGGTGCAGCCAGCGGGACGGACACGCCGAGATCAGCGCCGCATGGAAGGCGCGATTGCGCTCTTCCCACTCCCCGGACAGGCCTGCCGGATCCCCCGAGACGCGTTCCTCGATCCGCGACAGGCGGTGGAAGGCGGCCACCACCTCCGCTTCCCAATCGTCGTCACCGTGCTCAATGGCCTCGCGCAGCGCCTGGGTTTCCAGCATCTTGCGCACGCGGACAATATCGCGGAAATCCGCTTCCGACATGGGCGTGACACGGAATCCCTTTTGCCCCTCAGAGGCAACCAGGGCCTCGCCCACCAGCAGGTTCAGCGCCTCCCGCAGGGTGCTGGCACCAACATTGTAGCGCTCCTTCAGCGCCTCGGCCCGCAGCTTGGTACCCGGCTGCAACCGGCCGCTGAGGATATCCTCGCGCATGGCATCGTAAGTCGCCTGCACCAGGGTGGGCGAACCGGGACGCTTCCCGACGTGTTGCAGGCCATGGGGCCAGATCACATTGGAAGCCATGACAGGGCTCCTCGGCAGTGGATACGAAATCACGGGGAAGCTCAGGGCAAACCCGCGCCATAATTTCCGATATTTTACACTTTTTCGATATTACAGAACCACCGAATCCGCATATCCCATCAATCGGAAACACCTTCGGCCACCGGTGGCGCCACCTCCGCCAGATCCCGGATCAACGGGAACGGCGCCTGGCTCAACGGCGGCCGGCCCATGTCCGGTTGCGCGATGGCACAGAGCTGAGGCACCCCCCAGTCCCGCGCCGCGGCCAGAACACGATGGCTGTCGTCCAGCAACACGGTCCGGCGCGGCTGGAAACCGTCCCGCTGCTGGACACGGTCCCAGAATTCCGGGAACTCCTTGGAGTAACCGAAATCGTGGGAGGAGTAGGTCGCATCCAGATAACCCGCCAACGGGACGTGGCGGAGCTTGAGTCCCAGGCTGCCATGGTGCGCATTGGTCACCAGCACGGCCCGCTTTCCGGCCCGATTGAGCGCCTGGAGAAAGGCTTCCGCCCCGGGACGGAAGCCGATCAGATGGGTGAACTCCCCCTTCAGCGCCACCATGTCAACGTCCAGCAGACGCTGCCAGTAATCCAGACAGTACCACTCCAGCCTGCCCTCCACGGCGCGCATGAGAGACAGGACATGATTCCTGGCCCGGGGCAGATCCATACGGTGGCGTTCGGCCACGCGGCCCGGCAGGGCCTCGAGCCAGAAGTGGTTGTCGAAGGCCAGATCCAGCAGGGTGCCGTCCATATCCAGCAGCACGGTGTCCACACGTGACCAGTCAATCATGAAAGCGATTCCCTGACATCACATCATACCCCGGGGCTTCTAACCGATCCGGAGAAACCCCGGTCAAGGATAACGCATCCGGCCCGGCGCTACGTGTAGAATGGGGCCTCGCTGAAGCAATCGGGGTGCGCTCAGACCATGCGCAAGAAGCCGGAGATTCTCGACACCCGGGTCGTCGCCCGCTCCCGTCTTTTCCGCATCGAGGCCGTCAACCTCCGTTTCTCAAACGGTGTGGAAGTGGAGTTCGAGCGGCTGCGCGGTTCCGGCAGTGTCGGCGCCGTCATCGTGGTTCCCATGCTGGACCCGGAGACGGTATTGTTGATCCGGGAGTACGGCGTGGGCCTGGAGCGCTACGAACTGGGCCTGCCCAAGGGCCGGGTGGAACCCGGGGAGGACATGCTGGAGGCCGCCAACCGGGAGCTGATGGAAGAGGCCGGTTACGGTGCGCGCCGGCTCACCAAGCTGCCGGCCCTGAGCCTGGCGCCGGGGTATCTGGGCCACCGCACCCAGGTGATCCTGGCGGAGGACCTTTACCCCCAGCGCATGGTCGGTGATGAGCCGGAGCCCATTGAAGTGGTGGAGCTTCCCCTATCCCGCTTCGAGGACATGGTCATGGAAAACGAGGATCTCACCGAGGGCCGTTCCATCGCCGCCATCTACCTGGCGCTCAGTCACATGCACCGGCGGGGCCGTCGCTGAAGGCCCTCGGAACCAGCCGGAAGCCCAGCCCATCATGCCCATGCCGGACCACGAGCCGCTGATCGCCGCTGTTCTGGATATCGCCCATGCCGCCGGCGCCGCCATCCGTTCGGTGTACCGGAAGGATTTCGCTGTGCGCACCAAGCGGGACGCGAGCCCGGTCACCGACGCCGACCAGGCGGCCCATGAGATCATCGTCCGCCGCCTGGCGGCGCTGACACCGGACCTCCCGGTACTGTCGGAGGAGTCGGACCCGATACCCTGGCGGAAACGGCGTCAGTGGCAGCGCTACTGGCTCGTGGACCCCCTGGACGGCACCCGGGAATTCATCCGGCGTAGCGATCAGTTCAGCGTCAACATCGCGCTGGTGGAGAATCACCGGCCGGTGCTCGGCGTCATCCACGCACCCGCACACCGGCTGGACTGGTTCGGCGGTCCGGGTATCGGCGCCTGGCGACGCCTGCACGGCCGGGACGCCCTGGCGATCCGCCCCCACCGCCCGGTCACCCCACCGTTCCGCGTGGTACTGGGCGGCAGCACACCGGGCCCGCGGACCCGCCGGCTGCTGGACCGGCTGCCCCGCCACGAACTGCTCACCATGGGCGCGGCAATCAAGTTCTGCATGGTCGCCGAGGGGGACGCCGATATCTTCCCCCGCTACGGCCCGATATCGGAATGGGATCTGGGGGCGGCGCAGGCCATCCTGGAGGCCGTGGGCGGACGGCTGCTGCATATGCACAACCTGCAACCGGTACAGTACAACATCCGGTCCTCTCCCACGCTGCAGGACGTGCTGGCCATCGGGGACGACGCCGGAGACTGGGAAAATATCCTGGGCCCACTGCCCTGATCAACGGGCGCCGGCGATGACTACAGATGATTCACCGGACGCGAGCGCCCACACTGCCAGCATTCCGTGAACTGCCCTTCCAGCCGCTCGCCGCAGCCCGGGCAGGTCCAGCCCTCCTCCGCCGGGCGCGCTTCCTGGGCCTCCCGGATGATGCGCTCCGCACGTTCGTAGTCGATAGGCCGTTCCACCCAGAGCTCCGGCCAGACCGCGGTGGGTGGAAGCTCGCCCACGCCCCCCACCAGGCCCATATTCCGTACCACACAGCGGATTCCCTCGGTCTCCAGCAGGTTCCGCATATGACCCACCAGCAGGGGGCTATGTGACGCATACACGCGCTTCATTGCCACCTCCAGCCTACGCCTCGGCGCCCGGCGCTTCCGGGCGGGTTCGCAGTCCGGCCCCGGGCACTGCAATCCTTCCCGGAACGGCCGTTCAGTACCTGCCCCTGATCCCGGGGCACCAGTTCCGTTACAATGACCAAAATAACATGACAGGGACCAGACATGGCGAATAACCAACGGCCCCCTGACCAGGATCACCTCCCAGCCGGCCGGAACGACACATGCGCGTGAACACGCGCCCGGTTCGGCGCCATACCGGCACGCACTGCGGCGACGCGCCATGAAGCAGGGACCCGGACCGCCCGGTCACGCCCTTTTCCCGGGGAGCGGAGGCTCCACGGTGCGGGTATTGCTGTGTCTGGCGGTCATGTTGCTGGTTCAACCGGAGAACGCCCTGGCGAATGAGAACCACCCGGGATCCCATGTGGACCTCCTGGACGTCGGCGAGTACCTCCCGGACCCGGACGGGCTCGTGACGCCACAGGCGGCCTTTTCCGCACGGGGCTGGCAACGTCTGACGGGCCGGCTGCCCTACCCGGGGCATCAGCGTTTCTGGCTCCGGGCCGCCCTGGACGGACACGATCACCGGCCGGACATGCTGCTGGTGGTGGGCGACGCCAGACTCGAGGCGGTGACCGCCTACTGGGCGTCGGACGGCGGGGAATTCCGACACCTTGGGATCGGCGACCTGACGCCGGTGTCTGCCCGGCCGGTACCGCACCGCAAGCTGATCTTTCCACTGCGAACCGAGGGCAGGGGGGAACTGCTGCTTCTGGTGGAGATAAGGGCCGGGAGCCTGGCCATTCCCTCCATGGAACTGTGGGACCCCCAGGCTTTCTGGATTTCGGATGCCCGGGAACTGCTTCAACTGGGACTGTTCCTGGGCTTGCTGCTCACCGTCGCCGCCTACAGTCTCTTTTCCCTGGCCCTGCTCCGGGAATCCAGTCATCTGTACTACGGCCTGTTCCTGCTGGCCGGGGCCCTGGCGATGCTGGCCTGGACGGGTCTGGGCTACCAGTTTCTCTGGCCGGAATCCGCCTGGCTGCAGCAACGGGGTGTGGAGCTGTTTCTTCTGGCCGGCCTGGTATCCGCCTGTCTGTTCGTGATCCGGCTGTTCGATCTCAGTTCACGCACGCCGGGCCAGTTCGTTCTGCTCCATGCCCTGGCGGCCCTGACCCTGTTGACTCTGTTGATCACCCCGCTGCTGGCGCCGCGGGAGTTGACCATCGCCACGCTGCTCCTGGCGCTGTTGACCGCGGTGTCCACACTTTTGGTGGGCGTGCTGCACTGGCGGGCGGGTGTCGTCGCCGCGCGGCATTTCACCATCGCCAACGCCTTCGCGCTGGCCGGCATCCTGGCCATGCTGTTCCCGCACCGGCTGCTGCAGCCGCTGCCCCTGAACCCGGACGGTGCCCTGATGCTTGGCGCGGTCGGCGGCATCGCGCTGTGGTCCCTGGCCCTGATCCACCGAATGACCGGGGAACGGGAAAGCCGGAGACAGGCCGAGCGGGAGGCCCTGGAAGCGGAGCGGCTGATGCGGGACGCCCGGGAGCGGGCACTGGCCCATGAGCGCGAGGCGCGGGAGGCGCAGCAACATGCGCTGCGCCTGAAAAGCGAGGCGAACCGGAACCTGGAACGGCAGGTGAAGGCGCGCACCCGGGAGTTGGAGGAGGTGCTGAAAGAATTATCCTCCGCCAATGCCCAGTTGGAAACGGCCAGCATCACCGACGGCCTGACCGGTGTCTACAACCGCCGCCACTTCGATCAGACCCTGGTCCGGGAATGGCACCGGGCGCAGCGTCAGCAGTCGCCCCTGTCCGTGGTGATGCTGGACCTGGACCATTTCAAGCCCATCAACGATGAATACGGTCATCAGGTGGGCGATCTGTGCCTCCAGGAGATCGGCCGGACACTGAAACAGACGGTGACCCGGGCCGGCGACGTGGCAGCCCGCTACGGCGGCGAGGAATTCGCCGTCATCCTGCCGAACACTCCGGCCCGGGGCGCCCTGACCATTGCCGAGGAGATCCGGCGGCGCATCGCCGGTATCGTACCCGCCGACCCATCTGCTGCCAGCGTGCGCATGACCGCCAGCCTCGGGGTGGCCACCGCGGAGCCGGATTTCCAGGGACGGCCGGAGGATCTGGTGTACGCGGCCGATGCCGCGGTCTATCGCGCAAAGACACTGGGCCGCAACCGGGTGGTGATGGCGGATTCCGTTGATCACGCGTCGGCCGAAGGACGCTGAGGCCGCCGCGCTCAGTTTCCGGAAACCGCGTTCACCACGCCCAGGGTTTCCCGAGCGATTTCCCCTTCCTCGTCGGTGGGCACCACCAGCACCGGCAGCGTCCCGTCCGCGCTGATGCAACCGGCATGACCGGCGTTCCGCTCCGCGTCCAGCCTGATGCCAAGCCATGCCAGCCGTCCGCAGATGGCGGCCCGTACCGGCGCGGCGTGCTCGCCCACGCCGGCGGTGAACACCAGCCCGTCCAGCCCGTCCAGGGCACTCACCAGGGAGCCGATTTCCCGCGCAGCCCGATAACAGTAGACATCCAGCGCCTCCCGGGCCGCGGCTTCCCGGCTGGCCAGCAGCGTGCGCACATCATGACTGATCCCGGACATGCCCAGCAGACCGGACCCCCGGTAGAGCAGATCCTCCACGGCTTCCGGGCTCATGCCCCGCTGCCGGATCAGGTAGAGCACCACGCCCGGATCGATGGTGCCGCAACGCTGCCCCATGGGGAGCCCGTCCAGGGCAGTGAAACCCATGCTGGTGGCCTCGCTCCTGCCGTTACGCATGGCGCACAGACTGGCGCCATTGCCCAGGTGGGCCACGATGACACGGGCGCGGTGAAGCTCCGGGTGGTGCTCCCGCAGCCAGCGGGCGATGTACTGGTAGGACAGCCCGTGAAAACCGTAGCGCAGTATGCCGGCATCGGCGTACGCCCGCGGAATGGCGAAGCGTTGGGCATACCAGGGCTGTGTGCGGTGAAAGGCGGTATCGAAGCAGGCTACCTGTGGAAGATCCGGGCGCAGCTCCGCCAGCAAACGCACCGGTAGCAGATTATGGGGTTGATGCAACGGCGCCAGGCCCTCCAGATCCTGCAGTTCCTGGACAATGGCATCGGTAAGCCGGACCGGCGCATGATGCCGTGTGCCGCCATGCACCACCCGGTGCCCGGCGGCCAGCAGGGGCGCATCCTCCAGCGCCGTGGGTAACCAGTCCAGGAGCGCATGCACGGCGGCCCGATGGCCATCACCGGACATGGGCAGTTGCCGGTCGCCCGTCCGGAAGGATGCCTGCCCGCCCCCCAGGCCTTCCGCCTGCCCACGTTCCCGGAGTTTCGGCTCACCAGCGTCATCGAGCCCGTAAAGGGCGAACTTGATGCTGGACGAACCGGCATTGACCACCAGCACGGCTGACCGGGTCATGCGGGTTTCCTCTCTTTCCGCCCCGCCATGAGCAGCGCGATGGCACAGGACGCGATGCGCGAGAACATGTCGTCCGCCCGGCTGGTGAGCACCACGGGCACCCGGGCCCCCAACACGATGCCGGCGGTTTCCGCATCGGCCAGGTAGCGCAGTTGCTTGCCCAGCATATTGGCCGATTCCAGATCCGGCGCCAGGAGGATATCCGGCCGGCCGGCCACCGGCGAGCGGATACCCTTGGTCCGGGCCGCCACCTCGGAGATGGCATTGTCGAAGGCCAGGGGACCGTCCAGCTCACCGCCCCGGATCTGGCCCCGGTCCGCCATCTTGCAAAGGGCGGCGGCGTCCAGCGTGGACTGGATCTGGGGATTCACCTCCTCGGTGGCGGAAAGGATGGCGACCCGGGGCTGTTCCACACCCATGGCCTGCACCAGCTCGATGACGTTGCGGGTGATATCCGCCTTGGCCATCAGATCCGGTCGGATGTTCAGCGCGGAATCGGTGATGCACAGCGGGCGCGGGTACGTGGGCACGTCCATGACCCAGACATGACTCATCCGCCGGTCGGTGCGCAGCCCGCCGTGGCGGCTGACCACGGGCTGCATGAACTCGTCCGTGTGCAGGGATCCCTTCATCAGAGCGCCCACCTCGCCATCGCGGGCCAGCTCCACGGACCGGGCGGCTGCGGCATGACTGTGCTCGGTATCGATGATATCCACGTGATCCAGCGCCAGACCGTGCTCCTCCGCCACGCCGCGGATACGCCATTCCGGCCCCACCAGCACCGGGTGGATCAGCCCACGATGGCCGGCCTCCACTGCTCCCGCCAGGGAGTGACTGTCCACCGGATGCACCACAGCGGTGCGCAAGGGCTCAAGCCCGGCCGCCAGCCGCAGCAGACGCTGCATCTGCTGACGCCGCCCACCGGCCTCGCTGTGCTCCAGCGCTTCGCGGCTTTCCCGGATCTGGCGCTCCGGCGCCTCCACCAGCGCCGTTCCATGAACCACCCGGACACCCGCTTCAGTGCGGACCTCGCAGTCCAGCAGCACCTGCCGGTCGGGGCGCTTTTCGCGGACGGTCACGGTCACCGCCACCGTATCCCCCAAACCCACGGAGCCGTTGTACCGCAGATCGTTTGCCAGCAGGCGGCTGCCGGGACCCGGCAGCCGGGTGGCCACGAGCACCGCGATCAGCGCCGTTCCCCACATGCCGTGGGTGATAATGCGGTAATACAGGTCACTGCTGACCATCTTCGGGTCCAGCTGGCCCTGATCGTCGTCCACATGGAAACGCAGGTCGCTCAGGGTCAGCTTGCGGGTCAGGCTGGCGGATTGCCCGGTTTCCAGCTTGCTGTAAGGGATATTCTCTATCAGATCATCCTTCATGCATCCGTTCCATCTGCAGATGAGGGTGAGTGACAGCCGATGACCGGCCGCCGTCCCGGATCAGCGGCCCTTTTCGGATCCCTGCTCCGGCGCCTCCGGTGCATCGCCGTCCACCATGCGGACCGGAAACGCCGAGGTGGCGCTACCGGCGTACAGGCTGATGTGGGGGAACGGTATCTCGATCCCCTGGTCGTCGAACGCCTTCTTGACCTCCAACGGCACGCTGCTGCGCAGGTCGAAAAAATTCTCCCGCCGTCCCCAGACCGACAATTGCAGATTCACCGAGGAATCGCCGAACCCCTGGAACATGATCAACGGCTTGGGCTCATCCAGGCACAGCGGGTTACGATCCGCCACCTGTTCCAGCACCTTGCGCACCCGCTCCACGTCCTCCTTGTACGCCACGCTGACCTGGAGGTCGAAGCGCCGGATGGGGAAGCGGGAGAAATTCGTCACCTGACTCCGGACCAGGGATTCGTTGGGAATGCGGACGTACAGATTATCGAAGGTGCGCAACTTCACCGAAATGAGATCGATGGCGATCACCTCCCCGGTGGCATCGCCCACCTTGATGAAGTCGCCCAGTTGAAACGGCCGCTCCGCCAGCAGGAACAGACCGGAAATCAGGTTCGAGGCGGAGGTCTGGGAGGCGAATCCGATCGCCACGGTCAGGATACCCGCCGCCCCCAGCAGAACCCCCAGACGGAAGCCCAACTGATGCAGGGCCGTGGCGAAAACCAGCGCCAGGATCAGGTAAAACACCAGCCGCCGGATCAGCGTGGCCTCGTGCACGCCCGTATGCCGCTGAACCGCCCGGGCGGCGGCACGCCCCGCGACACGGGCGCCGAGGAAACCGATCACCAGGATGAGCAGCGCCTGCAGCAGCCCCATCCAGTTGTACAGCAGGATCTGGCCCCAGAGTGAATCGCCCACGTCACCCATCAATCCCCACTCCTAAAAAAGCTGGCTGAAGGCCCGGACCAGGGTTCCGCGCTGGGGCAGTTCCCGGGGCTGGGCAACCAGTTCGCAGCGACCCGCCTCCTCCGGCACGCCGCTGCCCAGCTTGAGCTCCGCCATGTCCCCACCCTCCTGCCGCAACAGGGACACTGTCTGGGTCCACAACCAGTTACGGTCCAGCGATCGATACAGGCTGAGCGTGGCCACGGGCAGTTTCACCCGGTCCAGGGTCAGTGCATCCTGCCCCTGGTTGCGGATCAGCAACTGGGTGATGGCGCGGTTGGGAACATGGGGATGGTCGGACAGATTCAGGCGGCAGCGGCTGCGGGTGGCGTAGCAGAGCATCCCCTCCCGGGTGTTCGGGCCGAACCAGGTGTCGGACAGCCGCTGGCTGGGGAACTCGGCCAGCTTCCGCGGCGGATCCCCGACACTCAGCGTGAGCCAGACCGGGTAGCTCAGATAGAAGCTGACCGACTCACCCGCCGGGATGCTCACGGGGCTGGCCGGTTTGGACACCACCGGCCGATCCGGCAACATGACCCCGACGCTGAGCCTCGGACTGTCCTGGGTCAGAAGGAAACGCTGGACCTTGCTGTCCTCCACATCGGCCTGGCGCTCCTCCCGCAGCACGGTCTCGGCCGTGGGCGACAACGGGTCGCCACCGCCATCACTGCGCAGCCGCCATTCGTGCTCGCCCCGGTAGACCCAGAACGTCAGCGGTCCTACGCGCCATTCCAGGGTGTGGTGCACATCCAGGTTGAAATCGCCGAACCATCCCTGCGTGTTGCTGCTCAGCACCATCCACTGACTCCGGAGCCCGTGCGTTTCATGCACTTTACTAAGGTTCACCCGGCAATTGCCATGGCACGGCCTATACCGCCGCAACCAGGGGCCTGGCCCGGTGGTACAGGAACCTGGGCGCCACGTCAGCCCTCCTCGGCGCTTTTCAGCAACCGCATGGGCGTTATGCGGTACAGACGCCGTGTGGCCAGCAGCCCGGCGCCGGCCACCACCAGCGCGCCGACAAGGACGCCCAGCACCGGAAGCCAGGGGTTGAAAGCATACTCAAGCTGGAACAGCAGGTTCCCCATCACGTAACCGGCCACCGCGGCACCACCGCCGGCAAGCAGGCCCGCAGCGCCTCCCAGTAGCAGGAACTCGGTTGCGGCGAGACGCCGGATCAGGGCGCGGCGTCCACCCAGAGAGCGCAGCAGGGCGCTCTCGAACTGTCGCTCCTCGCGGGTCACCTGCAGGGCGGCGAACAGCACCACCAGGCCCGAGAGCAGGGTGAGCAGGGCCATCAGTTCCACCACCCGTGCTCCCTGCGCCATGATGCTGCGCACCGTGTCGAGAATGGTACTGACATCGATCAGCGTGACACTGGGGTATTCGCGCACCACCTGGGCCAGCAGGCGCTGCTGGTCCCGGGGCAGATGAAAGCTGGTGATATAGGTGGCCGGTGCCGCGTCCAGCACGCCGGGGGAGGCGGCGACGAAAAAGTTGACGTTGAAACTGTCCCACTGCACCTCGCGCAGGCTGGTCACCGGCGCGCTGTAGCGCTGACCACCGGCGTCGAAATGCAGTTCATCACCCACGCCCACGCCCAGCCGTTCCGCGAGCTCCACCTCCACTGAGAACTGCGGCTCGGGGCGTTCGGCGTTGCCCCACCAGCGACCGGCCACCAGATGGTTGTCCTCGGGCAGGGCCTCCAGCCAGGACAGGTTGAACTCACGCGCAACCAGGCGCCGGGTGCGCGGCTCCTGGTAATCGGACGGCCGCACATCACGGTCGTTGATGCCCACCAGGCGCGCCCGCACCATCGGGTAGACCCGGGTATCCAGCCCCTGGTCATCCAACAGCGCCTGCAGCGCATCGGCCTCCTCCGGCTGGATATTGATCAGGAAGTAATTCGGCGCATCGTCGGGCACGCGGTCCTGCCAGGTGTTCAGCAGGTCCTGCCGCACCACGGAGAGCAGGAGCAAGGCCATCAGTCCCAGCCCCAGCGCCATGATCTGGAAGGTGTTGGTCCAGGGGCGGCGCACCAGCCCGGCCAGCAACAGGCCCGACGCACCGGCCGGGCGGCCGCGCCGCAGCAGCAGGATGATCAGCCCGGCACCCAGGGCGAGCACGGCCAGGGTGCCCAGCACCGCGGCAAAGACGTACAGCGCCAGCAGCAGATCCTGGGCCTGCCACCACATGAGCATGAAGATGGCGCCCAAGGCCACCGGATACACCCCCCAGCCGCGGAACAACTGATCACCCAGGTCACGTCGGAGCACCCGTAACGGCGGCACCCGCCGCAGCCGCAGGATGGTGGGCAGGGCGAAACCGAGCAGGATAACCTGCGCGGCCAACAGCCCCACCGCTGCCGGACGCCAGCTCGCCGCCGGCAGACCCGGGAGCAGATCGGCGAGCAGCGACAGCATGAGCAGGTGCACCAGATAGCCCAGCAGGCTGCCCACGGCAGCCGTGATCAGCCCCAGCAGCACCATCTTCCAGGTCAGCATGGACGCGATCTGGCGCTCCGTGGCACCCAGACAGCGCATGACCGCCACCCGGTCCAGATGGCGGGTGGCATAGTGCCGGATGGTCAGCAGCATGGCCACGCCGCCCACCACCACAGTGAGCAGCGCGCTCAGCCCGAGGAAGCGCTTGGCGGCATCCAGCACCTGCTCCACCGCGGGCTGCCCCTCCCCCGGTGCCTCCAGACCGATGGACTCGTCCAGCTCCGGCTGCACCCGGGTCTGCCACTGGTTGACGGCGGCGTTGTCACCTGCCACCAGCAGCCGGTAGGTCACGCGGCTGGCCTCCTGGACCAGTCCGGTGGCCTGCACGTCGTCCAGATGCATCAGCAACCGTGGCGCCAGGTTCTGGAACCCCCCGCCCAGGCTAGGCTCCAGCATCAGTACCCGGCTCACCACGAATTCCTCTTCCCCGAGTTCGATGCGGTCACCCACGGCGATATCAAGCTGGATCAGCAACCGCGCTTCGGCCCACACCTCGCCGCGGGCAGGGGTCGCGGTGGTGTTCTCGGCGTCGCCGTCGGCGTGGTCCGCCACCTGCAGACTGCCGCGGAGCGGATAATTGGCGTCCACCGCACGCACGGCGACGAGCTGAGTGCGCTCCTCGGTGAGAACCACGCTGGGGAACTGCAGCGTGCGCGCCACGGCCAGACCCTGCACCCGGGCCAATGCCTCGAAGCGCTCGGGCAGCGGATCATTGCCCACCAGTGCGCGGTCAGCGCCCAGCAGCTCCGCGGCCCGCGTCTCGGTGGCCAGGCTCACCCGGTCAGCCAGCCAGGCCACCGCCGTGATCGCTGTGACCGCCAGCACCAGGGCCGTAGCCAGCAGGCGCAGCTCACCCGCACGCCAATCCCTTAGCAGAAGCCGAAACCCGTAGCGCAACGTGTTCATGCCGCCACCAGGTGACCGTTTTCCAGGTTCAGCACCCGTTGACAGCGGCGTGCGAGTTCCGGGTCATGAGTGACCAGCACCAGGGTGGTGCCATGCAAGGCGTTGAGTTGGAACAGCAGATCCTGCACGCGATGGCCGGTATTGCGATCCAGGTTTCCGGTGGGCTCGTCCGCCAGCAGGACCCGGGGCCGGGTGACGAAGGCACGGGCAATGGCCACCCGCTGCTGCTCACCACCGGAGAGCTGTTGCGGATAATGCCCGGTGCGCTGGCTCAGGCCCACCTGGTCCAGGGCGGCGCGGGCCCGGGACTCGGCCTGGCGCTCACCGGCCAGCTCCAGGGGTAGCATCACGTTCTCCAGGGCGGTGAAGCCGGACAGCAGATGAAACGCCTGGAACACGAAACCCAGTTCCCGGCCCCGGAGCATGGCGCGCCGGTCCTCATCCAGTGCGGTCAAGTCCGTTCCGACCAGGAGCACTCGCCCTTCGCTGGGAACGTCCAGGCCGGCCAGCAGTCCCAGCAATGTGGACTTGCCCGAGCCGGACGCGCCCAGGATGGCCACCGTTTCCCCGCCCCGGATCTCGAGGTTAAGATCCCGGAACAGGCGTATGTCACCATCGGGACCGCGAAACATCATGCCCAGATCTTCCGCGCACAGTACACTGCTGCCGTTTGCCGCCGTCATGGCTTTCCTCGTCATCGTCAATCGTCGTTCCCTGGCACTGGGCCTGGCCCTGTTGCTGGCGGCCGGCGCCGCCCAGGCGGAGCAGCGCACCCTGGTGGTGCTGGGCGACAGCCTCTCCGCGGCCTACAACATGCCCCGGGAGGACGGCTGGGTCCATCTGCTGCGGGAACGCCTGCAGGACCAGGGACATGACTGGCGTGTGGTGAACGCCGCCATCAGCGGGGACACCACCCGCGGCGGCCTCAGCCGCCTGCCCGCCGTTCTGGACCAGCACCGGCCAGCACTGGTCATCATCCAGTTGGGGGGCAACGATGGACTACGCGGCGTGAACCCGGCGGAAACCCGGGAAAACATCGAACGCATGGCCAGGCTGGCCCAGAATGCCGGCGCCAGCGTGGTTGTGGCCGGTGTGCGCATTCCCCCCAATTACGGGCCCGCCTTCTCCCGTCGCTTCGAGCAGAGCTTCGTGGATGCCGCCGAGGCCACCGGAGCGGCGCTGCTGCCCCGCATCCTCGACCAGGTGGATGAACGCCAGGAGCTGATCCAGTCCGACGGTATCCACCCCACGCCGGAGGCGCAGCCCCGGATTCTCGACAACGTCTGGAGCGTTCTGGAGCCGCTGCTCTGACCTTCGGTTAGAGTCTTCCCTGTGCAACGGGTTCCGCCGGGAAGCAGCGGAGCCCCATCACGCGGAATCGGCCACCGCCTTGCCGTCGATCACCGCCATCAGCCGCGGAATCAGACGGGCCAGTTCCAGGGTCATGATGGAAAAATCGCTGTCGAAGCGTTCCGCTTCCGTTTCCGCCTCCATATCACCGCTGTCATCCTGAACAACGTCACTGAACTTCAGCCGCTTCACGCTCATATCCGCATCCAGCACGAAACGCATCCGTTCCTGCCAGTCCAGCGCCAGGCGGCTGACCAGTTTGCCGGCCTTCAAGTGGGCCTTCACCTCGTTGGAACTCAGGTCCAGACGCTTGCAGCGCACCTCGGCACCCTCCAACTGCGGATCGGTGAGCACGCACTCATCGCCGATGCTGAAGTCCGGAGGCACCTGGTCAGTGGCCAGCCAGCGGGTCATCACGGCCTGCGGCGCGGTATCAAGCTGCGGCGGCACGATGGGAAGGCTGCCCAGGGCGTCGCGCAGACGCTCGGTGAGCTCCTCGGCCTTCTTCCAACCGGGCGCATCCACCACCAGCCAACCGTCGTGGGGGTCGATGTAGGCATAGGTGCGGCGGCTGCGACTGAAGGCCCGAGGCAGCATGTCCAGCAGCACCTCATCCTTGAGACGGTCCTTCTCCCGCTTGCGCACCTTGCGCATCTCCTGTTCCTCGATCAGTTGCACCCGCTCGGTCAGCGCCTCCTTGATCACGGCGGCGGGAAGGATCTTGCTCTCCTCTTTGAGGCAGACCATCAGATAGCCGTTGGCCGCGTGCACCAGGCTCTCGTGGCCGTCACCGATGGGGGCGGTCCAGCCGCCGGAGTCCAGATCCAATTTACCGCAGGGCTGGAACACATGGCGCTCCAGGCGTTGCTCCAGATTCTCGGCGTCGAACGGGAATTCGGATTCCAGCTTGTAAAAGCAGAGGTTCTTGAACCACATGGGGTCGGGATTCCTTGAACGAATGAGTTTTTCCGATGATGGATGCGGCCTGAGGCGACATCCATCCTGCGCGTTGTTCTGACTGCGGCGCGTGACGGTGGTGGATATCGTCTCCGGCTCCATGCACCATCACACGCCGGCCGGATCGAAACCACCAGAGCAGGATCAACTACCGCTTGATCAGGGCGTTGCGGGCGGCGATGGCCCGGCGGCGGGCATCGTCACGATCGTTCCCGAAGGCCACCAGGTGTCCCATCTTGCGTCCGGGCAGGGCCTGGGCCTTGCCGTACAGATGCAGTTTCACGGCAGGATCGGACAGCGCCGCCGCCCAGTCCGGTTCGCCCGCCCCCCAGAGATCCCCCAGCAGGTTGACCATGGATGCCGGACGGAGCAGCTCGGTTCCTCCCAGAGGCAGGCCGCAGACCGCGCGGACCTGCTGCTCGAACTGGCTGGTCAGGCTGGCGTCGAAGGTGAAATGCCCGGAGTTGTGGGGCCTGGGCGCCAGCTCGTTCACCATCAGCCGATCCCCCGGGGCGACGAAGTACTCGACACAGAGTACGCCCACCACGTCCAGCGCCTCCAGGATACCCCGCGCCACCTGGATGGCCTGCTTCCGCACCGCCTCGGAAACCCGGGCCTCCGGTGTGGACACGTCGAGAATATGATTCCGGTGCTCGTTCTCCACCACGCCCCAGTGACAGAAGCTGCCGTCCAGCCCGCGGGCCGCCACCACCGAGACCTCCCGTTGGAAATCGACGAAGGCCTCCAGCACCGCCTCCACCTGGCCGATGGCCTGCCAGGCCGCCTCCAGCTCATCGGCACTGCGCACCACCACCTGACCCTTGCCGTCATAGCCGAAACCGGCCGTCTTCAGCACGGCCGGGTAGCCCAGCTCCCCGGCCGCCCGCCTGAGTTGCTCCAGGTTGTCCACATTGCGGAACGGGGTGACAGGAAACCCCCGGTCATGGAGGTAGTTCTTCTCCCGCCGGCGGTGCTGGCAGATGTGCAGCACCTCCCCGCCGGGGCGGACCGGAGCATAACGGGCAGCGCATTCCGTGGTGGCGGAGAGCACGTTCTCGAACTCGAAGGTGACCACGTCCACACGACGGGCGAAGTCCGCCACGGCATTCAGGTCGTCGTAGGCCGCCACCACCTCGCGGTCGGCGAGATGACCGGTGGGGGTATCCTCCGCCGGAGAGTAGGTGTGCACCCGATACCCCATGCGGCGCGCGGCCACGGCAAACATGCGGCCCAGTTGGCCACTGCCCAGCACGCCGATGGTGGCTCCGGGGAGAATAGGCCTGTTCACGGCAAGGTGTCCCCCATCACTTTCTGGGCCTGGGCCTCGCGAAAGGCCTTGAGGCGGCCACGGAGCTCCGGACGGCCGTTGTTGGCAAGGATGGACACCGCCAGCAGTCCGGCGTTGCGGGCACCGGCCGCGCCAATCGCCAGGGTGCCCACCGGCACGCCGCCGGGCATCTGAACGATGGAGTACAAGGAATCGATCCCCTTCATCGTGCGGCTCTCCACCGGGACACCCAGCACCGGCAGCGTTGTGATCGCCGCCACCATGCCGGGCAGATGGGCGGCACCGCCTGCACCGGCGATGATCACTTCCAGCCCGCGCTCCTCCGCCTCCCGGGCATACCGGTACATCAAGTCCGGCGTCCGGTGCGCGGAGACAATCCGACACTCGTGGGGCACGCCGAAGTCCGTCAGCACCTCGTCCGCATTGCGCATGGTGTCCCAGTCGGACTTGCTGCCCATGATGACGCCAACCAGCGGGGTATCATTCATGATATTCAACCGTCTGAAAAAAGGCTGAATTCTATCACCTGTCCGGGGTTTTGGCAGGGGAGAATTCGCATGAGCGGTTCGTCAACGGTCGCTCTCTGCAATAGACTCCATCAAACGCCCCGTACATGCACGCGCCGAAGGAGCCCCGATGGAATACGTGAATCTCGGACGATCCGGCCTGAAAGTCTCCCGCCTGTGTCTTGGGTGCATGACCTACGGCGAGCCCGGGCGCGGAACGCACCCGTGGACCCTGGGGGAGGAGAAGAGCCGCCCGTTCATCGCCCGGGCACTGGAACTGGGTATCAACTTCTTCGATACCGCCAACGTCTATTCCGACGGATCCAGCGAGGAAATCCTGGGCCGGGCACTGCGGGAGTACACACGGCGCGACGAGGTGGTGATCGCCACCAAGGTCTGTGGCGTGATGCGTGAGGAACCCAATGGCCGGGGGCTCTCCCGCAAGGCGATCATGACCGAGATCGACGCCAGCCTGCGACGGCTGGGTACGGATTACATCGACCTCTACCAGATTCACCGCTGGGACTACAGCACCCCCATCGAAGAGACGCTGGAGGCCCTGCACGACGTGGTGAAGGCGGGCAAGGTCCGGTACATCGGGGCCTCGTCCATGTACGCCTGGCAATTCTGCAAGGCACTCCACTTATCCGACCGCCATGGCTGGACCCGCTTCGTTTCCATGCAGAACCACCTCAACCTGCTTTATCGCGAGGAGGAGCGGGAAATGCTGCCCCTGTGCCGTGAGGAAGGCATCGGCGTCATTCCCTGGAGCCCGCTGGCCCGCGGCCACCTGACCCGACCCTGGGACAGCGAACCAACGGAGCGCGAGCAGACCGACGCCTTCGGTCGCACGCTTTACGCCCGCACCAAGGAGGCGGACCAGGCGGTGGTGGCACGGGTCCAGGATGTTGCGGCCAAGCGCGGTGTCCCCATGGCCCAGGTGGCGCTGGCCTGGGTACTGCACCAGCAGCCGGTGGTGGCCCCGATTATCGGTGCCAGCAAGCCGCATCACCTGGACGACGCCCATGCGGCACTGTCACTGAGGCTGTCGGAGGAGGAGATCGCCTCGCTGGAGGCATCGTACGTGCCTCACCCGGTGGCGGGCTTCAGTTAGCCGGACCGCATACCAACCCGCAACGGGGCATCAGCGATGGTCGGGAGGAAACCGCTCGGCGGTGGGCGGCGCCGGTACGGCCAGGCCCACCCGTCGACAGGAGATGGTGACCATGTCACTGCTTGATTATCCGCTACTCGCCACTATCGAGAATCCGGCGGACCTGCGCCGGTTGCCGGTCACCCGACTGGATGAACTGGCGCGGCAATTGCGGGCGTTTCTGCTGGAGACAGTGGCCGGCGCCGGCGGCCACCTGGGCGCCGGTCTGGGCACAGTGGAACTCACCCTCGCCCTGCACTATGTCTTCGACACCCCGGACGATCGTCTGGTGTGGGACGTGGGGCACCAGACCTACCCCCACAAAATCCTCACCGGGCGCGCCCGGGAACTGCACACCATCCGCAAGGACGGCGGTCTGGCGCCTTTCCCCAAGCGGGATGAGAGCCCCTACGACACGTTCGGAGTAGGCCATTCCAGCACCTCCATCAGCGCGGCCCTGGGCATGGCCATGGCCGCCCGGCGCAGCGGCCGGAAACGGCATGCCGTGGCCGTCATCGGCGACGGCGCCATGACCGCCGGCATGGCTTTCGAGGCACTGAACCATGCGGGGGACCTGGACGCGGATCTGCTGGTGGTGCTCAATGACAACGAGATGTCCATCTCTCCCAACGTGGGCGCGCTGTCCGGACACCTGGCCCGGCTGCTGTCCGGCAAGCTCTACTCCGGGCTGCGCGAAGGCGGCAAACGGGTGTTGCGCCGGCTGCCGCCGGCGGAGGTGTTCGCCCGGCGCATGGAGGAACAACTCAAGGGGCTTGCTTCCCCGGGCACCCTGTTCGAGGAATTGAACTTCGACTACTTCGGGCCCGTGGACGGACATGATCTGAACACCCTGGTACCGATCCTGCGCAATCTGCGGGACCGGAGCGGGCCGAAACTGCTGCATGTGACCACCCGCAAGGGCAAAGGCTACGAACCCGCGGAAGCCGATCCGGTGGCCTATCACGGCGTCACCCCCTTTGACCCGGCCCGGGGACTGGGCAGGGACGGGCGGCCGAAACCGCTGAGTTACAACCAGATCTTCGGCCGGTGGTTATGCAGGGCCGCCGCGGAGGACCCCCGCGTGATGGGCATCACCCCCGCCATGCGGGAGGGTTCCGGCATGGTGGAGTTCGCGAAACGCTTCCCGGAACAGTACGTGGACGTGGCCATCGCCGAGCAGCACGCGGTGACCCTGGCCGCGGGCATGGCCTGCGACGGTCTGCGCCCGGTGGTGGCCATTTATTCCACCTTCCTTCAGCGGGCCTATGACCAACTCATCCACGATGTGGCGCTGCAGAACCTCCCGGTGCTGTTCGCCATCGACCGCGCCGGACTGGTGGGTCCGGACGGCCCCACCCATGCAGGCAGTTTCGACCTGAGCTTTCTGCGCTGCATCCCCAACATGGTCATCATGGCCCCGGCGGATGAAGCGGAATGCCACCGGATGCTCTGCACCGGTCTGCGGCTGGACGGCCCGTCGGCGGTTCGCTACCCCCGCGGCACCGGCCCGGGGCGGATCGCCCCGGATGACCTGGAGCCGGTACCCCTGGGCCGGGCCGAGCTGCGCCGGAAGGGACGTGACATCGCCCTGTTGGCCTTCGGCAGCATGGTGACACCGGCGGAGACGGCGGCTGAGACCCTGGATGCCACAGTGGTTAACATGCGTTTCGTGAAACCGCTGGATACGGACCTGCTGGCGCAGGTCGCCCGGGATCACCGGCTGCTGGTAACCGTGGAGGAGAACGTGGTGGCGGGCGGTGCCGGCAGCGGGGTTGCGGAATGGCTGGCGGAAACGGGCCATGGGGTCACGATCCGGCACATCGGGCTGCCGGACCGCTTTCTGTCCCATGGCAGTCGGGAGGCCCTGCTGCATCAGGCCGGGTTGGACGCCGAGGGCATCCGCAGCACCGTGCTGCGGATGCAGGGACAGCCGGAGATGTCACCGGCAAGACCTCCGGTATCGGTCACCCGGGACTCGCCCGGAGGGAAACCGTGACGGAGTTCACACTTCCTGTGGATGCCTGCGGTTTAGACTGCAGGAACATTCTCCAGATCTCCATGAGGTGCTGACATGGATATCAATGGCGCCTTCGGCTCCGCGGTTGCCGCGCTCCAGCGCGCCGATGAGGGCATGCAGCGCAGCGCCTCCACAGTGGCTCGCATCAGCGCCGGCCTGGATCAACGGGAAGACCTGGCCGCCGCCATGGTGGAGGCCACCACGCAGCAGACCCTGGCCCAGGCCTCGGTCAAAGTGGTCAACAGCGTGGACGAGTTGGAAGCCACCCTGGGCCGCCTGCTGGACACACGGGCCTGACCGCAGTCGCCGCCTAGCCGGTTCCCCGCCGCCGCTTCCCCGGGGCCGCCGGCCCCGGGAACAGCAGCCGCTCCAGACGCTCCAGACGCTCCAGACGCCCCTGAGCGTCGTAGCAGAGGCGGAACACGCCGTGAACCCCCGCATGATTCACGAATTCCCGCAGTGCGACCGCGGGAAAGCTGACCGTGCGGCCATCCAGGGCCTGGACGAAAACCGTCTGTGCCCGGCCCTCGTAATAGCGCATGACCTCTTCCCTGGGGATAGCCAGCCGAAAGACCAGGTCGGGCATGGCGCGCCCCGCCTCAGGCCTTCTCCAGCACGTAGGAACCCGGCGCGTCCATGAGCGGCTTCAGTTTGCCGTCCCCGGGCTTGCGCGCCGGCACCTTGGCACCGGCACGGCGGACCAGCCAGCGGTTCCATTCCGGCCACCAGGAACCGTCCGCACGCTTGGCACCCTCAAGCCATTCCTCCGGGCTCTCCGGCGTCTTGGTACTGGTCCAGTAGCAGTACTTGTTCTTGTGCGGCGGGTTGATGATGCCGGCGATATGACCAGAGCCGCCGAGAATGAACTTGATCTGCCCGGAATGCAGATGCACGCCGCGGTAAACCGTTTTCCAGGGGGCGATATGGTCCTCCATGGCGGAGACGAAGCAGGCCGGAATGGTGATCTTGCGGAGGTCGATGGGCACACCGTCGATGACGATGCCACCCGGTTCCTTGAGGCGGTTCTCCTGATACATGTTGCGCAGGTAGAAGCTGTGCATTTTCGCCGGCATGTTGGTGCTGTCCTGGTTCCAGTACAACAGATCGAAGGGGAACGGATCCTCGCCTTTCAGGTAATTGTTGATAAAGAAGGACCAGATCAGATCGTTGGCACGGAGTGCGCTCATGGTGGACGCCATGGCATGCCCTTCCAGATAGCCCTGCCCCTCCATGCGCTTCTCCAGCATGCGCAACTGCTCGTCGTCGATGAAGTTCTCCAGTTCCCCCGGCATGGTGAAATCCACCATGGCGGTGAAGTAGGTGATGCTCTTGATGCGATCGTCACCCTTTTCCGTCATGTACGCCAGGGTGGTGCCCATGAGCGTGCCGCCCAGGCAGTAACCCACGCAGTTCACATCCCGCTCGCCGGTGGCCTGCTCGATGGCGTCAAGAGCCGCCAGCGGACCTTCCTTCATGTAATCCTCGAAGGTCTTGTCGGCGTATTCACCGGTGGGGTTTTTCCAGGAGATGACGAAGACCGTATGCCCCTGTTCCACCATGAACTTGATCAGCGAGTTCTCCTGCTGCAGGTCCAGGATGTAGTACTTGTTGATCCACGGCGGCACAAACAGCAGCGGGCGCTTGTACACCTTTTCGGTGGCGGGTTCGTACTGCAGCAACTGGATAAGATCGTTCTGGTAAATGACCTTGCCCGGGCTCACCGCAAGGTTCTTGCCCACCTCGAACTGACTGTGGTCGGTCATGGCGATACGCAGCCTGCCACCCCCGGCCTCCAGATCCTTCAGCAGATTCTTCAGACCGTTGAGCAGATTGGCGCCCTTGGTCTCCAGGGTCTTCTCCAGCACCTCCGGGTTGGTGGCCAGGAAATTGGTGGGTGACAGGGCATCCACAAACTGCCGCGTGAAGAAGTCCACCTTGCGCGCGGTCTTGTCGTCCAGCCCTTCCGCACTCTTCACCGTTGCATGGATGTAGTCCGCCGCCAGCAGATAGGACTGCTTGACGAAATCGAAAACCGGATTCTCCTCCCAGGCCTGATGCCGGAATCGTTTGTCCCCCGGTTGCGGCGCCTTCACCGGCTCCGGATCATGCCCCCAGAACCGCAGGGTGGCCTGATTGACCAGGGCCAGATAGTCGTGCCAGAAACTGATCTGCGCCTGGGCAAGCTGCATGGGGTTGGCCATGATGCGGGTGGCCAGTTGCTGGAACAGCCCGCTCATGTGCATGGCGTCATCCATGCTGATGTGATGGGCGCTCTGCTCGCGGGAAACGAAATCCTTCACCAGCCGCTGGCTTTTCTCGGTGATCTCCGCCAGGGTGCGTGTGATCTGTTCGTGGTCCATCTGTTGGGCTGTGCTGGATTTTTCCGTCATGGTATCCACCTTTGTTGTGCCCCGGACGGGGTGTCGAACGGTCGTGGCTGAATCTTGCCGTTCCCGGCCTTCTTCAGCATCCTCGTTCTACATTGAGCATACTGCAGTGCCCGTCGGGCCGCCAAAGCCGCACGAGACCATCATCCGCCATGTCAACACAGGAACCCTCCCGGTCCGGAAACAGCCCTCCATGCGCCGTCTGGCATGAAGGGGAGGCCATGGCCGGCGCCGCCCGGGCGCTGGCCGATCGGCTGGGCCTGCCATTGATCCCCCCCCAGGAGAACGGCCCGCCATTACGATTACTGGTCACCGGGCCCGGGCTGGAGCTGCGCCTTGTCCACATGCGTCCCGGCCAGGGAGTCACCGTGCAGTGGCTGCATAACCCCCGATTGCACCAGGCCAGCGCGGCCGGCGAGGGCCTGATCCGGGCTGTGGGGGCCCGGCGCGGACAGCGCCCCACCGTGCTGGACGCCACCGCGGGGCTTGGCCGTGACGCCGCGCTGCTGGCCCGGCGCGGCTGCCCGGTACTGATGGTGGAGCGCTCCCCGGTCCTGGCCGCCATGCTCGCCGATGCCCTGCGCCGCACCGCCGCCGAACCGGAAGGCGCGGAACTGGCCAGGCATCTGAAACTACACTGCGGCGAGGCGGTGTCGGTGATGGCCGGCCTGACGGACACGGACCGGCCGGATGTGGTCTGCCTGGACCCCATGTACCCGGACACCGGCAAGACGGCCAAGTCCCGCAAGGAGATGCAACTGCTGCAGGCGCTGCTCGGCCCCGACCCGGATCCACCCGGGCTGCTGGCCGCCGCCCTGGACACGGCACGCCACCGCGTGGTGGTCAAGCGCCCCCGCAAGGCGCCGGCGCTGCCGGGGCCGGAGCCCAGCCATAGGATCGTCGGCAGCAGCACCCGCTTCGACGTCTACCTGGTGGGCTGACGACGTGCCAGCCAGGCCCGCCACGATCCGTACTCCGTGATCTCGGTGGCATCTTCAGCGCCCGCCGCTTCACAGATGAACCCCGGCACCTGGCCACCATCCGCCAGCCGCACCTTGCCAATGCCCAGCGGCGCGGGAATCCCGGCCACGAAGGAGCCGAAACGGTTCGCGGGCACTTCCCAGATCTCCAACTCGATGCTGGCCCCACCGGCCCCCACGTGCACCATGCCCGGCCGCTCCGGCGGACCGCCCGGCAACACATAGAAGCGGTACTGGGGCGCGGAGCGTGTGGTCGCCACATGCCGCGCATTGCGTTCCGTCAACTGATGGTTGAGCGCCAAACCCTCCATATGGGCGCCACAGACCGCCACCGGAATGACGTGGGCATGCCGCGCCTGCACCGGTGCCTCCCGCGGCAGGCCACGTCCGGCCGTGGCCAGGCGGTCCACCCCCGCCCGGTGCAGACGATCACCCACCGCCAGCAGATCCTGGTCGTAGAAGGCCGGGGCGAACAGGGTGACGCCGAACGGCAGGCCACCCGGCAGGAAGCCCGCCGGCACGGCCAGCGCGCTGTAATCCAGCAGGTTCATGAAATTGGTGTAGTAACCCAGATTGCTGTTCAGTTGCACCGGGTCGGCATTCACCTGCTCGATGGTGTAGATGGTGCCGGCGGAAGGCGTCACGATCAGATCCATGTGGCTCCAGACCGCTTCGGACTGGCGCCGGAGTTCCTGCAGGCGATACTGGGCGGCAAAGGCGTCAGTCGCCAGCGGGGTGGCGCCTCCGCCGATGATCTGGCGGGTGACCGGGAACAACGCCTCCGGCTGACGTTCGATGAAGTCCCTGATAGCGGTGTAGCGCTCGGAGACCCAGGGCCCCTCGTAGAGCAGGCGCGCCGCTTCCAGAAACGGCTCGAAATCCAGTTCCACACACTCGCCACCCAGGGCCTGCAAGCGCGCCACAGCCTGCCGGAACAGTGTCTTCGCGGCCTCGTCACCGAAGAACGCGAGTTGCTCCGA
Organism: Ectothiorhodospiraceae bacterium; assembly: GCA_020831885.1. Taxonomy (GTDB): domain Bacteria; phylum Pseudomonadota; class Gammaproteobacteria; order Nitrococcales; family Aquisalimonadaceae; genus LSCE01. The sequence continues at coordinate 72,486 of JAFIFU010000005.1, read as the reverse complement.
AAGCGGTACGCCAAAGCGGAAGCGCTGGGACGGGATGCTGCCATGACCCAGCACCGGCACCTGATCCCGTCGAGCGTAGACATCCTCCGGATCGTAGACGGAGGCCACGTCCAGCACCCGCTGCGCATCCGCGGAGGTCAGCGCGAATATCGAGATGGTATCCAGCGTGCGACAGGCCGGCACCACGCCGGATGCGCTCAGGGTGCCGCGGGTGGGTTTCACCCCAACCAGGTTGTTCAGCGCTGCCGGCACCCGACCGGAACCGGCGGTGTCGGTGCCCAGTGAGAACGCCGCCTGCCCCAGCGCCACGGCGACAGCGGAGCCGGAGCTGGATCCCCCGGACACATACGCAGGGTCGAAGGCGTTGCCGCAGGCCCCGTACGGGGAGCGCGTACCCACCAGCCCGGTGGCGAACTGATCCAGGTTGGTTTTCCCCACCGGAATGGCACCGGCATCGATCAGTCGCTGTACCACAAAGGCCGAGGTCTGGGGTGTATAGGCATACGCCGGACAGCCGGCGGTGGTGGGTACGCCGGCCAGGTCGATGTTGTCCTTGATGGCAAAGGGCACACCGTACAGGGGCAACGCCTCCGGGTCAGCCTGTTCGAGCCGCTGCAGATAAGGGTCCAATTGTTCATCGGTCAGTGTTGTGATCCAGATATTCCGCGCATCCGCCTCCCGGACCGCGCCCATCACGGATCTCATGTGGGCGCGGGGAGTCAAGGCAGCAGTCCGGTAGCGCTGCAGCAGTTCGGTCACACTCAGCAGAGTCATGCCACATCTCCCGTCGTTTCTTCTATGATCAGGAGCACCTGACCGGGAACCACCTGGGCGCCTTCGGCGCACAACAGCCGTTTCACAACGCCGGCCGCATCACTGTGCACGGGGATTTCCATCTTCATGGATTCCAGCACCAGCAGTTGCTGGCCCGGCTCCACCCGGTCGCCCACCTTCACGTCCAGCGCCCAGAGGCTGCCGTGCACATGGCCTTCCACGGCGGATTCGCCGTCGGCCAGGTCGACGCCTTCCGGTTCCGGCGGTGGTGGCTCCGCGTCGGCCTCGTAGTGGGCCTGGCCGGTGTCGATCCAGTGCTGCCGCTCGGCTTCGAAGGCAGCCTGCTGGGTCTGCTTGAAGGCCTGGATGCTGTCGCGGTTGTCCTCCAGGAAGCGGTTGTAACGTGCCAGGGAGAACGTGGTGTCCTCGATCTCAAGCCGCACACCGCCCTTGGGGAAGGCGTCACGCATGGCCAGCAATTCCTCTTCCGAGACCTCGTAGAAACGGATCTGGTCGAAGAAGCGCAGCAGCCAGGGCCGCTGGAATTCCGGGGTCTGCTTGTAGCGGTTCCAGATCTGCAGCGTGCGGCCCACGAACTGGTAGCCGCCGGGGCCTTCCATGCCGTAGATGCACATGTACGAACCGCCGATGCCCACGGCGTTCTCCGGCGTCCAGGTGCGGGCCGGGTTGTACTTGGTGGTGACCAGCCGGTGGCGCGGATCCACCGGGGTGGCCAGTGGCGCTGACAGGTAGACGTCGCCCAGACCCATGACCAGGTAGGCCGCGTCATAGACGATGCGCTTGACCTCCGCTTCGCTCTCCAGGCCGTTGATGCGGCGAATGAAGTCGATATTGCGCGGACACCAGGGCGCGTCCTTGCGCACCGACTGCATGTATTTCTGCGTGGCCAAGCGCGTCTGGCTGTCATCCCAGGCCAGCGGCAGGTGGATGATGCGCGACGGCAGCTCGGCATCGGACAGGTCCTTCAGCTCCGCCTCGCCCTGCTCCAGCAATTGCATCAGCCGCGCCAGCGGCAACTGCCTGGGCTCGTAGTGGATCTGCAGGCTGCGCACGCCGGGCGTCATCTCCACGATGCCGGTGATGTCTTGCTCGGTGAGCCATTCCAGCAGGGCCTGGACGCGGAAACGCAGGTTCAGGTCCAGCACGATGGGCCCGTATTCCACCAGCAGGTACTTGTCGCCGGCCGGTCGGTAGGTGACGCCCACCGGGTGGCCGTTGTCCTTGTCCTCCTTCAGGACCGGCGTGGTGATGGCCGCCGGCTGCGCAGGCTGATCCACCGGCTGCAATTGCGCAATGGCGGCGTCCTGCTCGCGCTCCAGGCGGTTGGCCTCGTCCAGGCTCACCGGCAGGAAGCGCAGGGTGTCGCCGGGCTTGAGCTGACCCAGTTTCCACAGGTCGGCCGTGACGATGGTGGCCGGGCAGACGAAGCCGCCCAGGCTGGGGCCGTCCGGGCCGAGGATAACCGGCATGTCGCCGGTGAAGTCGATGGTGCCGATGGCGTAGGCGTTGTCGTGGATGTTGGACGGATGCAGCCCCGCCTCGCCGCCGTCCTCCCGCGCCCACTCGGGCTTGGGGCCGATCAGCCGGACGCCGGTGCGGCTGGAGTTGTAGTGCACTTCCCAGTCGGTGGCGAAGAAGGTGTCGATATCCTGCCGGGTGAAAAAGTCCGGCGCGCCGTGGGGGCCGTAGATCGTACGCAGCTCCCATTGATGGTCGTAGGCCGGGATGGCGTCCTGCGGCAACGCGACCGCCTCGCCGGCCTCCGCCTCCGCCAGATGCAGCACGTCACCCGGACGCAGCACGCGGCCGCCGTGGCCACCGAACTGGCCCAGCGTGAAGGTGGACCGGCTACCCATGTGCAGCGGCGCGTCCAGGCCGCCGCGGAACAGCAGGTAGGTGCGGGCACCCGCGCCGTCCACCGCAGCAATCTTCAGGATCTGGCCGCGTTGCACCTTGACCGGCTGCCAGTGCGGCACCGGCTCGCCGTCCAGCGTGGCCTTCATCGCTGCGCCAGTGAGCGCGACCACGGCCTGCGTGTTGAACCTGAGGCTGGGGCCGTTGACGGTCAGCTCCAGCCCGGCGGCGTCTTCGGCATTGCCCAGCAGTCGGTTGCCCAGCCGGAAGGCCAGCACGTCCATGGGGCCGGAGGGCGGCACGCCGATGTCCCAGTAGCCCACGCGGCCCGGATAATCCTGGATGGTGGTTTGCGTCCCGGGGCTGATCACCTCCACGGTGCTGGCGCGGTAGCTGAAATCTTTCAGGTAGCGGGTGGTCTGACGGCCTTCGCCGAAGACGCGCTCGGCCACCACCTGCCGCAGATACAGCAGATTGGTTTCCAGCCCACTCAGTGCAGTGGCGTCCAGCGCCGCCCGCAACTTGTCGATGGCCGCTGCCCGGTCCGGGGCGTGGACGATGATCTTGGCAATCATCGGGTCGTAGTAGGGGGAGATCTCGCTGCCCCGCTCCACCCAGGTGTCCACCCGCGCATCGGCCGGAAAGCTGGCCTCGGTGAGCAGGCCGGTGGACGGCTGGAACTGCTTGCCGGGGTCTTCCGCGTACAGCCGCACCTGAATGGAATGGCCGTCGGCCTTGCCCGGCCGCAGGCTTTCCAGATCCGGCAGATTGTCCGCCGCGCCGCGCACCATCCATTCCACCAGATCCACGCCGGTGACTTCCTCGGTGACGCCGTGCTCCACCTGCAGCCGGGTGTTCACCTCCAGGAAGTAGAATTCGCCGGTATCCGCATCCAGGATGTATTCCACGGTGCCGGCGGAGCGGTAGCGCACACCACGGCCCAGGGTTTCCGCGGCCTCCAGCAGTTGCTGCCGCACGCCATCGTCCAGGTTCGGTGCCGGGGTCTCCTCCACCACCTTCTGGTTGCGCCGTTGCAGCGAACAGTCGCGCTCGCCCAGCGCGATCACCTGCCCCTTGCCGTCACCGAACAGTTGTACCTCGATGTGGCGGGCGTGCTGGACGTATTTCTCCAGGAAGATGCCGCTGTTGGAAAAATTGTTCTGCGAGAGCCGTTTGACGGAGTCGTAGGCCTCGCGCAGCTGTTTTTCGTCATGGCAGATCTGCATGCCGATGCCGCCGCCCCCGGCGGTGCTCTTGAGCATGACCGGGTAGCCGATCCGCGCCGCCTCGGCCACGCTCTGCTCCGGGTCTTCCAGCAGGCCGGTGCCGGGCAGCATGGGCACGCCGTTGCGCTCCGCCAGCGCGCGGGCGGTGTGCTTGAGGCCGAATTCGCGGAGCTGCTGCGGCGTGGGGCCGATGAAGGCGATGCCGGTGGCCTCGCAGGCTTCGGCGAATTCGGCATTTTCCGACAGGAAACCGTAGCCGGGGTGGATGGCCTGGGCGCCGGTCTCCCGCGCCGCCTCCAGGATGCGTTCGGCATCCAGATAGGAGCTGCTGGCGGCGGCCTTGCCGATGCAAACGGCCTCATCGGCCTGGCGGACATGCAAGGAATGCCGGTCGGCTTCGCTGTAGACGGCGACGGACTGGACGCCGAGTCTTTTCAGCGTGCGGATAATGCGGCAGGCAATGGCGCCGCGATTGGCAATCAGTACCTTGGTGAACATGGCAGTTCCGGAACCGGTCCACGGGTCGTCCCGCGGGGATTCAGGGCACACCGGGGTCGTCCCCGGTGGGAAGGAGGATTGTTCGGGGTGTTGCTGGGGGGCTTCGTTCCGGCCCGAGGCGGGGAATCTCGTTCCGGACACGCCGTAAATCCCCGCGTCGCTACGCGTTCCTGCTTCGCTTGCGGGGCCAGGGTTGGCCATCCGTGGCCAACCCGTTCGGCCGGGGAAAGCAATGCTTTCCCTTGATCGGCCTCACCCATGTAGGCTTGTCGGCCGGGTCCATCCGGCCGCCAGTCCGGAACGAGCTTCCCCGCCTCGGACCTGAGGTAGGCGGAGCTGTCACCACACACGGCCGGACCGGAGCCCGCACCCCCACGCTGCACCCCCGATTCAGTCCCAAATCAGCATCTCCACCGGCGTGGGGTTGTAGGCGTTGCACGGGTTGTTGAGCTGGGGGCAGTTGGAGACCAGCACGATCACGTCCATTTCCGCCCGCATTTCCACGTACTTGCCGGCATCAGAGATACCGTCCTCGAAGGTGAGGCCGCCCTCCGGCGTCAGCGGGACATTCATGAAGAAATTGATGTTGGGCACCACGTCGCGCTTGCCGAGGCCGTAGTGGCTCTCTGCGATGGCGGTGAGGAAGTTGTCCCGGCAATTGTGCATGGGCTTCTTTTCCAGCGCGTAACGCACCTGGTTGGACTCCGCCGCGCAGGCGCCGCCCAGGGTGTCGTGGCGGCCGCAGGTGTCGGCGGTGATGGTGAGCATGGGGCGGTCTTCATTGGAGCGCAGCACCGAGCCCGCGGTGAGGTAGGCGTTGCCCTGGGCGCGGATGGTATGCACCGCGCTGTAGTGCTCCTCGGTGGGGCGCTCCAGGCTGTAGAACAGCGTGTCGGCGGCCTGGTTGCCTTCCAGATCGAGGATGCGCAGGGTCTGACCCTTTTTCAGTTCGTGCATCCAGGGCTCGCCGGCTGCAACCACGTGGCGGTACAGGGCCTTGTTCGGGTCCAGCGGGCTCTCGATCAGGTTCTGTCCGGACATTGCTCAGGCCTCCTGACAGTTGAGGATGCGGGTGTTGGCGTAGGCGCGGGCGTTTTCCGGGCGGAAGTTCACGCAGACGTCCGTCTCCGGGTCCACCGGCGGGGCGCGGTAGATCGCCAGCTTCAACATTCCGGGGCGGTACTCGGTGGACGGGTCCATGGGATGCGGCGCGGTGTTCAGCACCACCAGGGTGTCCATCTCGGCACGCAGATCGACATAAGCACCGGGCTGGCTGTGGTTGTCGGCGAAGCGCAGCGTGCCGTCCAGGTCCGCGGAGACCTTGCTGAAGAAGTTCAGGTTGGGCACCAGGTCGCGCCGGCCCAGGCCCCATTTCTGCAGCTCGATCAGGAACAGTTCACGACCACTGCGGTAGAACGCGTTGCGGTGCTCCTGGTAGCGCTGCTCGCCATACTGCTGCCGGACCATGGACGCATCGCTGACGCCGCCGATGGTGTCGTGCCAGCCCACCGTGTCCTCGACGATGGAGAGCATCACCCGCCCCATGTCGGAATAGAGCATGTTGCCCTTGGTGAGCTTCGAGGTGTGCTGACCCTTCAGCGTGTCCGGTGCGTTGTAGCGCTCCAGCACGTTCTGCGGGTTGAACAGCAGCGCGGACACGTTGGCACGACCCTCCACGTCCACCAGCCGCAGCGTGAAACCGCGCCGGATCACCAGCGACCAGTAACGGGCTCCGGGCACGGTCTCGGTGTGCACCATACGGTCCTCGATATCGCGCAATGCGCTCATCGCGTGCTCTCCTTCAACGTTTCCTGCTCCGCCGCCGCCACGCGTTCCCGCACTTCGTCGTACAGTGCGGGGTTCTGCCGCTGCAGCGGAATGTCATAGGTGATGTTGGCGCCGTAGGCCCCTGGGGCCTGCGGATCGTGGCGCACCTTGTCGAACACCAGCAGGCGGCTGCCCAGCGTGAAACCTTCCTGCAGGTCGTGGGTGACCAGGAACACGGTCAGCCCCCGGCGCTGCCAGAGATCCAGGATCAGCGCGTGCATGTCCTTGCGGATGCCCGGGTCCAGCGCACCGAATGGCTCGTCCAGCAGCAGCACCTTCGGGTCCTTCATCAGCGCCTGGGCGATGGCCAGGCGCTGCTGCATGCCGCCCGAGAGTTCGCTGGGATACTTGTCGGCGGCGTGATCCAGCCCCACCGCCTGCAGCATGTCCATGGCCCGTTCCCGCGCCTGCCGACGGGCGCTGCCGAACAACCTGCCGGTGAGCCGGGCACCGGCCAGCTCGTCCGCCACCATCACGTTCTTCAAGGCGGTCAGGTGCGGGAACACGGAGTATTTCTGGAACACCACCCCCCGATCCGGTCCCGGCTCGGCGGGCATCGGCGCATCGTCCAGCAGCAGTTCGCCACGGGTCGGACTCTCCTCCCCCAGCAGCATGCGCAGGAAGGTGCTCTTGCCGCAGCCGGAGGCGCCGACGATGGTGACGAACTCGCCGGCGGGCACATGGAGGTCGATGTTCTCCAGCACCACATCGCTGTCGTATTCCTTCCAAAGGTTTCTGGCCGTCACAGCGCTCATCGGGACCTCCCTCCGCCGTACCAGGGGAAGCAGTAGCGGGTGATCAGCCGCAACAGGATGTCTGCCGTGAAGGCCAGCAGGGTGATCCAGGCCACGTAGGGGAGGATGGTTTCCATGTCCAGGTAGCGGCGCACCAGGAAGATACGGTAACCCAGCCCTTCGGTGGCGGCGATGGCCTCGGAAGCGATCAGGAACAGCCAGGCGGAGCCCAGTGCCAGCCGCGTCGCATCCAGCAGCCGCGGGAACACCTGGGGTAGCACCACCCGCAGCATGATCTGCCAGGTGGACGCGCCCAGGGTCTGGGCCTTCACCAGTTGCTCGGTGGGGAGTTCCTCCACGCGCTGCTGCACGTCACGCATGATGAACGGGGCGATGCCGAAGATGATCAGCATCACCTTGGCCAGTTCGCCAACGCCGAAGGCGATGAACAAAATGGGCAGCATGGCCAGGGGCGGGATCATGGAGAGCACGGCGACGAACGGAGAAAACGCCCGCCGCACGTAGGGGATCAGGCCAGTGAGTATGCCCACCATCAGGCCCATGGCCATGCTGATCAGCACGCCGAGACCAAGCCGGGTGAGGCTGGCCGCGGTGTCCACCCAGAGCACCAGGTCGCCGGTGCGGCGGCTGGGTTCGGTGGCAAGCCGCTGGAACGATTCCGCCATCGCGGAGAGCGAGGGCAGCAGCGGATCATTGGGATTCTCCGCCAGCCGCGCCGCAGAGGCCACCATGTAGACCAGCAGCACCAGCACGAAGGGCAGCAGGCCCAGCGCGAGGCCGGTGGGGCGGTTCGGCGTTTGGTTGATGATGCGCTTCATGGGCGACCTGATACCGGTGTCTGGTAGTGGCTTTCAGTTCAATGTGGTGTCAGCTGCCCCCGGGCGGTGAAATCCTCCGGGACACGCCGTGAATACATCCATGTAGGCTCGACAGCCGCGTCCATGCGGCTGACGGTCCCGGAGGATTTCACCGCCCGGGATCAGCAGACGGGTTCTTATAATTCCCCATCCCGCGCCATACGCATGTAATCCACGTTGAAGCGGAACTTGACGTTGGACTCGCTGCCGAGGATGGAGCCGTCGGCGAACTGGATGCCGACGAAATCGGGGTTGGGGGCCCGCTCGCCCAGCAGGCCGTGCTCGAAGGCGAACTGGCGGACGCTCTCCATGGTCTCCTGCGGGCTGCCGCTCTCCACGAAGGCCACCGCCTCGGCCGGGTCGTAGAACATGGTGGTGGAGGCCAATTGGGCTTCGTAGCCTTCCAGGTCGGTACCGGCGGCGTCGCCCATGGCGCTCCGGGCTTCACGGCCGGCCTCGTCATCGCCCTGCATGATGCTCATGATTTCATACCAGGCGCCGGCCAGAGCCTTGCCGAAGGCGGGGTTGGCTTCCAGCACCTCGGTGTTCACCACCAGCAGGTCCATGATCTCGCCGGGGATCTGCGAGGAGTCGAACACCACGTTGGCGTCGTTCATGCGGCGCAGTTCGCCCAGTTGCGGATTCCAGGTCACCACGGCTTCCACGTCGCGGGAATTGAAGGCAGCAACAATGTCGGCGTCGGAGGTATTCACCACGCGGATGTCACGTTCCGTCATGCCCACGGACTCCAGCGCCCGGGCCAGCAGGTAGTGGGAGACGGACAATTCCACCAGGTGGACACGCTTGCCTTCGATGTCCTCCAGGCTGTCGGTCCCCTTGAGCACCACGCCGTCGTTGCCGTCGGAGAAGTCGCCCACGACCAGCGCGGTGGTATCCACGCCCCCGGCGGCGGGAATGGTCAGGGCATCCATGTTGGTGGCGGTGACGCCGTCGAAGGAGCCGGCGGTGTAGAGGTTGATGGACTCGATGTAGTCGTTGATCTGCACGACCTCGATCTCGATGTCGTACTTGTCGGCCCATTTCCGGACGATGCCCTCGGCCTCGCCATAGCCCCAGGGCATCCAGCCCACGTAGATGCTCCAGGCGATGCGGAAGCTATCCCGTTCCTGGGCCGTGGCCAGCGTGGAAAACGGTACGGTGAGGATCAGGCCGAGAGAAACGGCCAGCGCGGCGAAGCGTTTGCGGATGGAGCTATTGGACATGGTCACTCTCCCATCGGGCTTACCGGATGAACACAGCACAGGAGCATCACGTAGACCTCCCGGGCTTTTGTCCCGCCGTGTAACCCCTCTGGGAGAGGTCGGTGACTCTCGGACCAGTCATCCGCCGACGCGGACCGGAACCCTAGTCACCCATTGGTGTTCCAGATTGTGGGCAACGCATACCCCGTTGGGCAGTGACACACCTGCGTGCTCCAGGACACTGTGCAAGCCTGGGGCCAACAGCTAAGAACACAATAAAACCGGGCATTTGTCAGACTTCAGACGACCGTCGGATCCGGCCCACGACAGGGCAAGCGCACCATCTCCGTGCATAAAAGGGCGGGGGATGCCCTATTCCGGTGCGTTCACGAAACGCTGAGTATTTTCAGTGCGTTCGTGCCTCCGGGTACACCGGAAAAATCCCCCTTGGTCACGATCACCAGATCCCCTGTCGTTGCCGCGCCAAGGCGCTTGAGCGTTGACACCGCATCCTGAAGGATGTGCCCCGGGTCGGTGTGAACCACATCAAACGCCACGGGGTAAACGCCGCGATAGAGCTTGACCCGGCGGCGGGTCCGCTCGTGCTGGGTCAGGGCGTAGATGGGGATGCCGGAGCTGATGCGTGACATCCAGAGGGCGGTGGCACCGGACTCCGTCAACGCCAGGATGGCACGCACGTCCAGATGATTCGCCGTGTACATGGTGGCCATGGCAATGGCTTCGTCGATACGCTCGAAATGGCTGTCCAGGCGATGGCTGGACCGCCGGATCGAGCGGTGGCGCTCGGCACCCTCGCAGACCCGCGCCATGGCCTCCACGGTGCGCAACGGGTATTTCCCGGTGGCGGTTTCCGCGGACAGCATCACCGCGTCGGTGCCATCCAGCACCGCGTTGGCAACATCCAGCACTTCGGCCCGGGTGGGGCTCGGGCTGTCCACCATGGATTCCATCATCTGCGTGGCGGTGATCACCACCCGGTTCAGTTCCCGTGCCCGGGCGATGATGTGCTTCTGCACGCCGGGAAGTTCAGCGTCGCCGATCTCCACCGCCAGATCGCCCCGGGCCACCATGACCGCATCCGATGCCTGGGTGATGGCATCAATGTCCTTCACCGCCTCGGCACGTTCGATCTTCGCCACGATCCCGGCGGCGCCCCCGGCCTCCCGCAGGAGACGGCGGGCCTGGTGTATGTCGTCCGCATTGCGGGGGAAGGACACGGCCAGATAGTCCACGTCCAGCGCGGCGGCGGCGGCGATATCCTTGCGGTCCTTGTCAGTCAGTGCCCCGGCGGACAAGCCTCCTCCCTGGCGGTTGATGCCCTTGCTGTCCGACAGCCGCCCCCCCTGCTCCACCCGGCAACGGATCCGCGGACCGTCCACCCCCAGCACCCGGAGCACCAGAAGCCCGTCATTGAGGAGCAGCAGATCGCCGTCGCCCACGTCCCTGGGCAGTGCCTTGTAAGTGATACCGACCCGTTGCGCATTTCCGTCGTTTTCGCCCAATTCGGCGTCCAGCACGAACTCGGCACCGTCCATCAGCTCCACGGCGCCATCACGGAAGCGTTCGATGCGGATCTTCGGGCCCTGGAGATCCCCGAGCACCGCCACTTCAGCTCCCAGACGGGCGGACACCCCGCGCACCGCATCCACCCGCCGGCGGTGATCGGCAAGCCGGCCATGGGAAAAATTCAACCGGACCACGTCCACGCCGGCCCGGATCACCGATTCCAGCACGGCGGGATCATCGGTGGCCGGCCCCAGCGTGGCGACGATTTTCGTTCGACGTGGCATCGTGGAACTCCGTTGGCGACATGTGAACATTCCGGCAGCTCATGCCGGGAACCGGATGCCCGGGGCCGCGGGGACGGGCGCCGGAACAGCCACGAGGCCTGAGGACGGTGCCGGACGGGACGGGACGGGACGGGACGGGACGGGACTGTCGGCGAGAGGGACCTTGCCGACAAGCCTACAGGGACGTATTCACGGCGTGTCCTGCCCCGTCCCGTCCGGCGGCGCCCGTCCCCGCGACCCCGGGCATCCTGCGCAGGCGCGCCGGCTCCCGTTACGCCCGCAGCCAGGCCAGCGCGGTATCCAGCATCCGGTTGGAGAACCCCCACTCATTGTCATACCAGGCACAGACCTTCACCAGGCGGCCGTCCTTGGACACGCGGGTCAGGGACGGATCGTAGATGGATGATGCCGGGTGATGATTGAAATCCACCGACACCAGGTCCTCCCGGGCCACTTCCAGGATGCCCTTCAGCGGACCCTCGGCGGCGGCACGCAGCAGCGCATCGTCCACCTCCTCCAGGCTGGTGGGCCGCGACGTGGTGAAGCTGAGGTCCACCATGGAGACGTTGACCGTGGGTACACGCACGGCGAAACCATCCAACCGGCCATCCAGCTCCGGGAGCACCTTGCCCACGGCGGCGGCAGCACCGGTCTTGGTGGGAATCATGGACTGGGTGGCGGAACGGGCCCGGCGCGGATCCTTGTGGTAAACATCGCTGAGCACCTGGTCGTTGGTATAGGCATGGATGGTGGTCATCAGCCCCTGTTCCACGCCGATTGCATCGTGCAGTGGCTTCACCAGGGGCGCCAGGCAATTGGTGGTACAGGACGCATTGGAAACCACCTGGAGCGCCCCGTGAAGCCGATCGTGATTGACGCCGTAGACGATGGTGGCGTCCACGTCATTCCCGCCGGGAGCGGAAAGCAGTACCTTGGGCGCCCCTGCCTTCAGGTGCGCGTCTGCCTTTTCCTTGCTGGTGAACAGGCCGGTGCACTCCAACACCGCATCGACACCCATGTCCTTCCAGGGGAGTTTCGCCGGGTCCCGCTCACTCAGCACATGCACATGATCGCCGTCGATCAGCAGATCATCCCGGGCCTCGTCCACCTCCACCTCGCCCGGGAAGTTACCGTGTACCGAGTCGTGCCGGGTGAGATAGGCGTTGATGGCCACATCCCCCAGGTCATTGACGGCTACGATTTCCAGGTCGTCCCTATACCCCCCCTCATACAGCGCTCGCAGAATCAACCGTCCGATACGGCCGTAACCGTTTATCGCGATCCGGTATGCCATCGTCATTCCTCCTCACCCAGAGTTGTCTCATGGTTACGGGTGTTCATCGGATCGGACCCGCGCCACCGCGCGCCGCCAGCCGGCGATGGCGCGCTCCCGCTCGTGGCCGCTCATCTGTGGCTCGAAACGCCGATCCACCTCCCAGGCTTCGGCAAGCTGATCCAGCGCTGGATACAACCCCAATTGCAATCCGGCAAGCCAGGCAGCGCCGCGGGCCGTGGTCTCCACCACGCGGGGGCGTTCCACCGGCACGTTCACCAGGTCCGCCAATGCCTGACAGAGCCAGCCATTGACCACCATACCGCCGTCCACCCGCAGGGTCTCCGGCCGCGTGCCGGCATCATCCGCCATGGCGTCGAACAGATCCCGCGTCTGGTAGCACACCGCCTCCAGCGCCGCTCGGGCGATCTCCGCACGCCCGGAGTCCCGGGTAAGCCCCACCAGGGCGCCGCGGGCGTCCGGATCCCAGTAAGGCGCGCCCAGGCCTGTGAACGCGGGCACCAGGTAAACGCCCCGATTCGATTCCAGTCCGCGGGCCAGACCCTCTGTTTCCGCCGCGTTGCGGATAATGCCCAGCTTGTCGCGCAGCCATTGAACCGCGGCACCGGCCACGAAGATGGACCCTTCGATGGCGTAGCTGGGTTCTCCGTTCAAGCGGTACGCCACCGTGGTCAGCAGCCGGTTGCGTGAGCTCACCGCCTCATCACCCGTATGCATGAGGGCGAAGCAGCCGGTCCCGTAGGTGCTCTTCACCATGCCCGGCTTGAAGCAGGCCTGCCCCACCAGGGCCGCCTGCTGGTCTCCGGCCACCCCGGCGATGGGCAGTTCCACCCCCAGACCCTCGCTGGCGGTCCCGAAGTCGGCAGCGCTGTCACGGACCTCCGGCAGCAGCGACTCCGGCACCCGGAACAGGCGCAACAGGTCCCGATCCCAGCACTGGCGGTGGATATCGAACAGCATGGTGCGGGAGGCATTGGTGGCATCGGTCGCATGCACACGGCCACCCGTGAGCTTCCAGATCAGCCAGCTGTCGATGGTGCCGAACGCCAGCTCGCCCCGCTCGGCGCGGGCCCGGGCATCCTCCACGTGGTCCAGCAGCCAGGCGAGCTTCGTGGCGGAGAAGTAGGGGTCCAGCAGCAACCCTGTGCGGTCACGCACCAGTTCTTCCTGCCCTTCCCGGCGCAACGTCCGACACAGTTCCGCCGTCCGGCGGTCCTGCCAGACAATGGCGCGATGGACCGGTTCGCCGGTACGGCGATCCCAGAGCACCGTGGTTTCCCGCTGGTTAGTGATGCCGATGCCGCCGACTGTACCCGCCCCTCCGGGAATCCCGTCCAGGGCCGCCTGACAGACCGTTCGCGTCGTCTCCCAGATCTCGTCCGGGTCATGCTCCACCCAGCCATCCGCCGGAAAGTGCTGGGCGAATTCCCGCTGCTGCACGGTCAGGATCTCGCCCTGGTGGTCGAAGATGATGGCGCGGGTGCTGGTGGTACCCTGATCGATGGCGAGCAGCCGACCTCCGTCGGTCATGGGCTTGTGCCTCCTTCCTGTGGGATGATCGCGTAAACGACACCATGTCCATCATGGTAGCGCGGAATGGGCCGTTCAGGCGGGATTTCCGCCCCGCTCGGCCACAGCATGAGGACAGCCGGATGGGGAAGCAGGACTGGGATCTGGTCGTCATCGGCGGCGGCATCAACGGCACCGGCATCGCGCGGGACGCGGCCGGTCGCGGGCTCAAGGTCCTGCTCTGCGAACAGCACGATCTGGCGGCTCACACGTCCTCGGCCAGCACCAAGCTCATTCATGGCGGCCTGCGCTACCTGGAGCAAGGGGACATCCGCCTGGTCCGCAAGGCACTGCGGGAACGGGAACGCCTGCTGCATGCGGCGCCGCATATCATCTGGCCGATGCGTTTCGTGCTTCCCCATGGCGCCGACCTGAGACCGGCATGGATGCTGCGCGTGGGGCTGTTTCTCTACGATCACCTGGGCGGCCGGGGACAACTTCCCCGGTCACATGGTATCCGTCTTCGGCACCATCCGGCAGGGGCTGCCCTGCAGGCGCGGTTCAAACAAGGATTCGAATATTCGGATTGCTGGGTCCAGGACTCACGCCTGGTGGTGCTCAACGCGCGGGATGCCGCGGAGCGCGGGGCGTGCATCCGGACACGAACGATCTTCGCCGATGCCGTCCGCCGGAGCCGGGGCTGGATCGTCCGGCTCAGGGATCTACGCGACGGCACCGAAAGCCGGGTGTCCGCCCGCGCACTGGTCAACGCGGCGGGGCCCTGGGTCAATCGGGTGCTGGACAGCCTGTCGCTGATCCGGCCGGCAAAGCGTGTCCGCCTGGTGAAGGGCAGCCACATCGTGGTGCCGCGCCTGTATGAACATGCGTTTGCCTACACATTCCAGCGTCCGGACCGGCGCGTGGTGTTCGCCATCCCCTACGAAGGGCGCTACACCCTGCTGGGCACCACGGAGGAGCCGTTCGGTGGCGACCCGGGGGCGGCCGCCATTTCAGACGCCGAGGTGGCTTACTTGTGTGACGCGGCCAATCACCATTTCCGGCACCCCATCACCAGCCGGGACGTGGCATGGCAGTTCTCCGGTGTCCGGCCGTTGTTCGATGACGCGGCGGAGAATGCCTCCCGGGTCACCCGGGACTACGTCCTGGATCTGGATGCCGACGGGCGCGGTGCGCCGATGCTGACGGTCTTCGGCGGTAAACTCACCACGTATCGCCGGTTGGCGGAGGATGCACTGGCCCTGCTGGCAAAGCCCCTCGGCTTCGTCGATCGGCCTTGGACCGCAACCGTTCCCCTGCCCGGCGGCGACATACCGGGTGCTGATTTCGACGCTTTCCTGGACCGTTTCCGGCGACAGCACCCGTGGCTGCCCGACCCGCTGGCCTGGCGCTATGCCAGAAACTACGGCACACGGAGCGCCCGCCTGCTCGGCGACGCAAACGCCCTGGAGCAGTTGGGGCCATGTCTGGGGGGTGATCTGTACGAGGCGGAATTGGTTTATCTGCGGGACCAGGAATGGGCGGAATCCGCCGAGGACGTGCTCTGGCGGCGAAGCCGGCTGGGGCTCCACCTGGACGCGGGCGCAACCGCCGCGGTGAGGCGGTGGTTCGGGGAACAGGGCCGGAGCCCGGCCGGGGGAGACCGCTATCCGGAGCAATCCGCCGGGATGTGAGAATGGGACGCCCTGGTGGTGGCCGCACCACCAGGGCAGTTTTGCCGGCAAGGCGTCAATCCGCCACCCTTACGCCAATCCACATGCCCAGGGTGTAGTCGTCATCCGAGGCCGCCTCGGTGAACTTCCGCAGCACCAGCACATCGCCATCCGCGGACACGAAACCGTCGAAACGGGTGTCGCCGTGGGCGACACTGATCCCCCCGGACGCATCCAGCGTGTACGGGATCCAGTCGCCGTCCCCGCCGTCACCCAGGGCCTCGAACCCGGGGGCCGAACGGGGGGTGTCGCGGGACAGGAGCTGCAGCCGTTCATTCTCCAGAGCCACGTTTCCGCCCTGGAACACCAGTTCACCGGACTGCCGCGTCTTCAACTCCATCGCCCCGGCCCCTGCCATCTGGATGCTCATGGCCTGCAGCCGGTAGCGCCGGCCATCCATATCCGGCTGATGGTCGGGCAGTTTCACCCCGAGCAGCAGCCCTTCTTCCACGGCCCAGGGCTCGTCCGGATCCACCAGACTGTCGCCGGCAAGGTTCCGGCTCTGAAGTGCGGCGAAAAGCGCTCCATGGTCAGCCGTGACATTGAAGGAAACCGCGCCATCCACCACCAACCGGTTCCCGTCAACGGCATAGGCGATGCTGTCCGCTTCGTTCATGGCATGCAGTTCCGGCGGCTCCCCGTACCAGTGTTCCACCTCCAGCGCATCCTCCTGCAGGGCGATGGTGTCGGTACCGTCGAAATCCGCCGTCATGACATAGCCGGCGACCCCGAAGAACCGCTCATCCATGCTCATGCGAAGCTGCACCAGCCCGTAGTTTCCCTGTACATCCGCCGGATTGAGGGTCGCCGGCGGCCGCCCCAGGATCGTCAGCTCGGTGCTGCGGCGCTCGCCCCGGAAATCCGATGCATCAAGCTGGTCATCCTCCAGCGCCCCGTAAAGCTGTTCGAAGGAGCGCACGACGCCCACCCGCAGATGCTCACCCGCATACCGAAACCGTTCCGTCTCGGTCAGGCGGCGCGAGGCGAAATCATCCTCGGTGTCCGCCCATTCCTCGATACCGGAGGCAACGAACAGACTCAGGTCATCCAGCAGGTTCACGATACCGGTGACCGCCGGTTCCTCGCCGGCCGGCTCCACCTCCACTTCCGGGCCGTAGAGATGGGCCCAGTCCGGACCGACACTCTGTTCCCAGAACAGGACCAGCCCGTCAACCACGCCACCGCGCACCCCGAGGGCACCGTCCACATCCTCCAGGGCGAGCCCGACTGACTCGCTGAACAGGCCGAGAGTGCCGACCCCGCCGTGACGCCAGCCCATCTCGAAACGGACGGCAGCCAGATACCAGTCACCCAGCACCGGCTCCAGATGGGATGCCGGTGCGGCGGCCACAGTTTCAGCCTCGCTGTCCAGGTACGCACCCGCGGCGGCCTCCAGGGCGGCGAACGCGCTGCCCAGCCCTTCGGAACCGGCATCGATACCCAGTGCATCCACGTTCCCGCGGATGCGCACCACATCGGCGGTTTCCAGGTGATCCAGGGGCACCTTGAAATCGATGAGCTTGCGCAGCACGAACTCGGACACCGGATCCACGGTCACCGTGTCCGACACGGCCTGGGCACGCAGCTCCTGGGTGAGCCCCACGGCACGGATCACCAGATCCGCAGAGGGTTCGATTCCCAGATCCCCGGACAACCGCAGCGTGTAATTGCCGGTACTGGTGGTGGTACCCGTGGCGATGGGCTCTCCAACGGGATTACCGTCGCTGTCCACCCGGATCAGTTCAACCTCGATACCCTGCACCGGGCTGAGGCCGACCATCTCCGCCCCCGCATTCTTCACCAGCATTGCCAGCAACCGTTCCAGAGCCGGCCGTTCAAGCCGGACCAGTTCCCCACCCGGGGCCAGCACCACCCCCTCGAAGGCAGTCACCTCGGTGGGTTCACCGTTATCGCCACCACCGTTTCCGTCACCAGCGCTATTACTGCCTCCGCCGGAGCTGCTGCTGTTGCAGCCCGCCACCAGGGCAAGCGACAACACCAACCCGGACAGCTTCAACCAGACCCATGCACGCATCACGTTCTCCGTCCCCTGGCCTACAAGTGAACAACCCGCTCCGGCGCATCGCGGCCCCATGGCTACGGTCTCCGGTCGCCCGCTTTCGATCAGAGCGCATTTCCAGCCCCACCGTCATCACCCATTTGAGTGAAACGTTTGAACGGGAGTCACAGAAGGGAACCCGGGATGCGGCTGCGGCAACCGGTTTTCCGGTCTAGGCTTTGTGGCAGGATCCAGAACACAAGGGGGGATGCACCATGGGGGCAACCGAAGGCGTGGAGCGGGAGCAGGCCGGCACCGAGACCCTGCGGCAGCGCTTCCAGCGCATCCGGGCCACCACGGAAGCCCTGGCCGCACCACTGGGACCGGAAGACCAGGCCATCCAGAGCATGCCTGACGCCAGCCCCACCAAATGGCACCGGGCACATACCACCTGGTTTTTCGAGGAATTCGTGCTGGCCCGCCATGTGCCCGGTTATCAGCGGTTTCACCCCGGTTTCGGCTACCTGTTCAATAGCTACTACAACGCCGTCGGCCGGATGCACCCGCGCCCGCTGCGGGGTATGCTGAGCCGCCCCACGGTGGACGAGGTAAGCGCCTACCGGCGGCATGTGGACACCCATCTGGAGAAGCTGCTGCAGAGCCCGTCAGCGGCAGCGGAGGCGCTGATCCGCCTGGGCACGCATCACGAACAGCAGCATCAGGAACTGCTGCTCACGGACATCAAGCACACCCTTTCACTGAATCCCCTGCTGCCCGCCGCTTACCGGGAGCAGCACGCAGCGGATGCGGGCGCGGAGCAGCCTTTGCGGTTTATACCCGGCCCCGCCGGGCTGGTGACCATCGGACACCGGGGAGACGGCTTTCATTTCGACAACGAGGGCCCCGCTCATCAGGTCTTCCTGCAAGCCTTTGAATTGGCGAACCGGCCGGTGAGCAACCGGGAATACCGGCAGTTTATTAGCGACGGGGGCTACCGCAGGCCGGAATTGTGGTTGTCGGACGGCTGGGCAACCGTGCAGCAGCAGTGCTGGCAGCGCCCACTTTACTGGCAGGAGGATCTGGAGCACGAATTCACCCTCTACGGCGTCCGCCCACTGGGCCCACAGGCCCCGGTCTGCCACCTGAGCTACTACGAGGCTGACGCCTATGCCCGCTGGGCGGGGGCGCGGCTGCCAACGGAAGCCGAATGGGAAAGCTTCTGCCGCCAGCACCCCGGCACGGGTCAATTCCAGGACCAGGGCGAGTTCCACCCCCGCCCGGCCACCGGCCAGCCCGCCGGTCTTCGCGGCGGCGTCTGGGAATGGACCTGCAGCGCCTATGCCGCCTACCCGGGATACCGGCCGCCGCCCGGGGCGGTGGGGGAATACAACGGAAAATTCATGTGCAACCAGTTCGTTCTCCGGGGCGGCTCCTGCGCGACGCCTGCGGACCATTTCCGCCCCGGCTATCGGAACTTCTTCTATCCGGACGCCCGCTGGCAGTTCACCGGGCTCCGACTGGCCAGGGACGCATGATGGGGACGGAACATCCGGACCGGGCGACACCGTCCGCGGAAAGGGAATTCCTGCAGGACTGCCTGCGCGGCCTGGACCAGCGCCCGCGCGGGCTGTCGCCCAAATACTTTTACGACGCCCGGGGCTCCAGACTGTTCGAGCGGATCTGCGCCTTGCCCGAGTACTATCTGACCCGCACCGAGGTGGACATCATGCGCCGCCACGCTCCGGAAATGGGCCGGATCATCGGCCCCGGCGCCCTGGTGGTGGAGCCGGGCAGCGGGAGCGGGGTGAAGATCCGCCTGCTGCTGGACGCCCTGCCGGCGCCGGCGGGCTACGTGCCGGTGGAGATCAGCCCGGAGCCGCTGGAGGCCAGCGTCCAGGCGCTGGAGCGGGACTACCCGTCGCTGGACATCCTGCCGGTCTGCGCGGACTTCACCCGTCCGTTCGGGATACCGGAAGGCCGCCGCCCGGTACGGCGGCGGCTTGCCTATTTTCCCGGATCCACGCTGGGCAACTTCCCGCCGGAACGGGCCCGGGAGCTGTTGCAGCGGCTGCGCCTCATCGCCGGCGAAGACGGAGCCGTGCTGCTGGGGGTGGATCTGGAAAAGGATCCGGACATCCTGGTACCGGCCTACGACGACGCGCAAGGCGTCACCGCCGCCTTCAACCGGAACGTGCTCTACCGCATGCAACGGGAACTGGGAGCAAGGCTGAGTCCGGAAGACTTCGCCCACCGGGCGATCTGGAACGGGGCGGAGGGCCGCATGGAGATGCACCTGGTCAGCACCGGGCATCAGCGTATCGATCTGGGCGGACGGTGCTTCCGGTTCGCGCCGGGGGAACCCATCGTGACGGAGTACAGCTACAAGTACACCCCGGAACGACTGGAGACGCTGGCCAGCCGGGCCGGTCTGACCACCGTCGCCCGGTGGACGGACCCCCGCGGCTGGTTCAGCGTGCAGTTACTGCGGGCCGGCTGAACCGTACCGCTACTTCAGCCGGATACCACCAAAGCCGCCTTCGCCGCCCTGGGCGCCCCCGAAACCGCCGCCGCCCATGCCGCCGAACCCCGCCTGCTCCGGCGTGACGATGGATGTGGCCGCGTCCCGGCGCATTTCCTCGATACGCTGGACCATGTCCTCCAAAGCCTGTTGGGCCAGCTCCGGGAACCGTTCCACCGCCTGCTCCAGGGTGTCGGCCTCGATCTCGAAGGACAACGGCAGAGCACCGGCCTGGGTCATGATCTGGGTATGGCCGGTGTAGATCACCGGGCGGTCCGGATCCTCGCTGCCGTCCAGCTTCACCGGCACGAGACGGCGGATGGTGCCGACCCGGCCGTCGCTGAAGGTTTCTTCACGCACCAGATTGGCGGTATCCATGCGCATGTCGGGCATCTGATCGGTCGGGTTCATCATGATCCTCCTGCATTCGATGACCGGATTCCCCGGGAAATGGCCATCAGGATGCCGGAACACGGCGTCCATGTGTAGGGTGCGTCCGGAATTTCGCCACGGAAACGGTCAGCCGCGGCCGATGTAGGGCATGTTCGTGGCCATGATGGTCATGAACTGCACATTGGTGTCCAGCGGCAGGGCCGCCATCTGCACAACCGCCCGCGCCACGTGTTCCACATCCATCACCGGCTCGGGGGCGATTTCACCGCTGGCTTGCGGAACGCCCTTGCGCATGGGCGCGGTCATCTCCGTGGCGGCATTGCCGATGTCAATCTGGCCACAGGCGATATTGAAACGGCGACCATCCAGCGAGGTGGCTTTCGTCAACCCGGTGATACCGTGCTTGGTGGCCGTGTACGGGGCGGAGTACGGCCGCGGCACATGGGCCGAGATCGAGCCGTTGTTGATGATGCGCCCGCCCATGGGCTCCTGATGGCGCATGATGCGGAACGCCTCCCGCGTGCACAGGAAGGGGCCGGTGAGGTTGGCATCCACCACCGCCTGCCACCGGGCCGGGTCCAACTCGTCCATGGGTACCGGCGGCGCGCCGGTCCCGGCGTTGTTGAACAGCAGGTCCAAACGCCCGAACCGGGCCTCCACCGCCTGGAACAAGGCCGCCACGGCCTCGGGCCTGCCGACGTCGGTAGGCACCACCAGGGCCTCCCCGGCACGGTCACCCGCCAGGCGGCCGGTCTCTTCCAGGGGTTCCCGGCGCCGCCCCGCCAGGACCACCGCATAGCCTTCCCGCAACAGCGCCAGGGCCGTTGCCCGACCGATGCCGGTCCCTGCACCCGTCACCACTGCAATCCGCTGCTGTTCCATGATCACACCTCCTCGGCCATGGCCCGTCGTCCGCCTCTCCTCCCGCACCGGCGCTCAGGCGGTTCAGAACTCCATGTCCAGCTCGTCGATTTCTTCGGTTTCCCGCATCGCCGCATCCACCCATTCCCGCACCTCGGGCAGCGCGCGGATATGATCGCAGTATGCCTGGCAGGTGGCGTCCGGTTGCACATCATAGGTGGCGAAGCGCAGGACCACCGGCGCATACATGGCGTCCGCCATGGTACGCCCGCCGAACAGGAAGGGCCCGCCGTAGCGTTCCAGACATTCCCGCCAGATGGTGGTGATCCGGTCGATGTCGTCCATGGCCCGCCCGAACACCCGGTGTCCCGGAAAGTGTGCCCTGACATTGAACGGGAGACTGGTGCGAAGGCTTGCGAAACCGGAGTGCATCTCCCCACAGATGGAACGGCAGTAGGCTCTGCCGGCGGGGTGTTCGGGCAGCAGACCCGCCTCCGGGCGGATCTCGTGAAGATACTCCGCGATGGCCAGGGTGTCCCAGGCCTTGACCTCGCCGTGTCGCAGACACGGCACCCGGAACGACGAGGACTGGAGCAACAGCTCCTTGCGCGCCTCGGCATCCAGCGGCACCAGCTCCTCCTCGAAGGGGAGTCCCGAAAAGCGCACCAGCAGCCAACCGCGCATTGACCATGAAGAATAGTTCTTGCTACTAATACTTAATGACACCGTATTCATGTTCCGCTTCCTCACACGGGCCCTCACCGGATCGAGACCCCTCAACCGGCCATCAGTCTGCGCTACGGATCAGCACTCTGCCAACCGCGTCAAGTTCCGGCGAGGTGCAGTGCTGATATAACCAGCGGATGGCGTGAATAACACCGGGAGAACACATGCTCTACCAGGCTTATCAGGCGCACCAGGACCTCATGTGGTCCTCCCGTACCCTGGCCCGGCTGGCGCTGCCGGCGTTGAACCTGCCGTGGTTCGGCGGCTTCGGCACCGCCACCATGCGGAAGCTTGCGGCAAGCTATGAGGTGTTCTCCCTGGCGGAACTGACCCACCGGCGGCCGGATTTCGACATCCGTTCGGTGCGCGTGGGACGGGAAGACGTCCCCGTGCACGAGGAGCTTGTTCTGGAAACCCCGTTCGCCAGCCTGTTGCGGTTCCGCAAGGAGAGCGACGTGCCCATGCCGCGGGTGCTGCTGGTTGCCCCCTTGTCCGGACATTTTGCCACCCTGTTGCGGGACACGGTCCGGACCATGCTGCCCGAGCACGACGTCTACATCACCGACTGGCACAATGCCCGGGACATCCCCGTGGCGGCCGGCCGCTTCGGATTGGACGAGTACATTGACCACCTGCTGCTGTTCATGGAGGAGATCGGCCCCGGCGCTCACCTGATGGCCATCTGCCAGCCCTGTGTCCCGGCGCTGGCCGCAACCGCCATCCTGGCGGAAAACGACAGCCCCGTCACACCGCGCAGCCTGGTTCTCATGGCCGGCCCCATCGACTGCCGGATCAATCCCACGGAGGTCAACGAACTGGCCACCAGCAGACCCATCGGGTGGTTCCGGCGCAACCTCATTACCCGGGTACCGCTGCGTTACGCCGGGGCCAACCGCGACGTCTACCCGGGCTTTCTCCAGCTCACCGCGTTCATGAACATGAATCTGGACCGCCATGTGAACTCCTTCCGGGCGCTGTTCAATGAACTGGTGGAAGGCGACGCGGAGAAAGCGGAATCCAAACGCAGCTTCTACGAGGAATACTTCGCCGTCTCGGATCTGCCCGCCGAGTTCTATCTGGAAACCGTGCAAACAGTGTTCCAGGACTACGCCCTGGCCAAGGGAGAACTCACCTGGCACGGCCGGCCGGTGAACCCCGCAGCCATCCGCCGGACCACGCTGCTGACCGTGGAGGGCGAGCGCGACGACATCTGCTCCCTGGGGCAGACCATGGCGGCCCATGATCTCTGCACCGGTCTGCGGCGGGGGCTGCGAAATCACTTCGTCCAGGCCGACGCGGGACACTACGGCGTGTTCAACGGCAAGCGGTGGGAGCAATCCATCTATCCCATGGTCCGCGACGCGATTCACATCAGTGACTGAGCCACCAGGCCTTGCTCCAGTCCGGGGCGCTGTCTCGACGAACGGCGCCACGACTCATGGATGATCCATCTGTTGGTTCTGTATACTGTCGGTCCGCATGGAGGGACGCAGGAGAAGACATGGCCGATCAACCGACGCCTCTGGCCGTCGCACTGGGACAGCAACCCGGCAAGGACCGCCCGACGCCGCTGTCCGCTTTCAAGCTGGGCCGCCGCTGGTGGCTGGACGGCAGGCGACTCAACCTGTCCGCCCTGGCCAACGAACTCGGTATCGGCCGTGCCACACTCATGCGCTGGGTGGGCAACAAGGAATTGTTCCTCGGCGAGATACTCTGGTCGTTGTACAAGGACGTGTTTGACCAGGCCGTGGCCAATGCCGATCACGTGCCCGATCTGCAGGGTGTGGATTACCTGGTGCATATCTATGACGAGATCAACCGGGTACTGACGCGGGCGGAACCGCTCCAGCGGTTCCTGCAACAGGATCCGGAGTTCGCATTACAGGTACTCACCTCAGGGCGCAGCGGCATGCAACACAGGCTGATCCGTGTCTGGAAGGATCTGTTCGACCGGCAGATCGAGGCGGGGACCATCGCTCCCCAGATGGACAGCTACAACCTGGCGTATTTCATCGTCCGCATCGGCGAAGGGGTGGTTTACAGCGACCTGATCTGCGGCCGGGAACCGACCCTGGAGCCGGCAAGCAAGGCCTTCCGACTGCTGCTGAGTTCAGCCCCCGCCGAGTAAGCGTGCAGACCGCCACACAGGAGCCGCCAAATGCCGCGTTACACCGCCAGGCAGGGCTTTCGCCACGACGACACCCCGCGCCTGGGTATCCTGCTTGCCAATCTGGGCACGCCGGAGGCGCCGACGGCGCCCGCCCTGCGGCGGTATCTGGGGGAGTTTCTGGCCGACCCACGGGTGGTGGAGCTGCCGCGTATTCTCTGGCGGCTCATTCTGCACGGCATCATTCTGCGGGTGCGACCCGCCCGGTCAGCCCGGGCCTATGCCCGGGTCTGGACGGCTGCCGGCTCGCCGCTGCTCACCATCGGCCAGGCCCAGGCGGACGGCATCCGCCGGCGTCTGGAAGACAGGCTCCGGGGCCCGGCAGTGGTGGAGCTGGGCATGCGCTATGGCCGGCCGTCCATCCCCGAGAGCCTGAACCGCCTGCGGGACCATGGTGCGGAACGCCTCCTGGTTCTGCCGCTTTATCCGCAGTACTCCGGCGCCACCACGGCCTCCACCTTCGATGCCCTGGCGGGCGAACTGGGGCGGTGGCGATGGATCCCGGAGCTCCGCTTCGTTGCCCAGTACCACGACGACCCGGCCTACATTGCCTGCCTGGCGGCGAGCATCCGCGAGCACTGGGAAACCCGGGGCCGTGGCGACCGACTCCTGTTCTCCTTCCACGGCACGCCGTTACGCTATCTGCTGGAGGGCGACCCGTATCATTGCCAGTGCCGCAAAACCGCGCGTCTGGTGGCGGAGGAACTGGGGTTGGACAAGGACAACTGGCAATTCACGTTCCAGTCCCGTTTCGGCAAGGCGGAATGGCTGCAGCCCTATACCGACAAGACGGTGGAGGCCCTTGGAAAGGCCGGTGTGAAATCGCTGGACGTGATCTGTCCGGGTTTCTCCGCGGACTGCCTGGAGACCCTGGAGGAGATCCAGATGGAGAACGCCGACATTTTCCGACAGGCCGGAGGCGGGGAACTGCGGTATATTCCCGCCCTCAACGATCGCGACGATCACCTGGACATGCTCACCGACCTGATCCTGGAGCATGCCGGAGGCTGGCCCGAGACGGGCTCCGGCCCCCGCGGCATGCGGGATCCGGCGGGAACACGTGAGCACGCCCTGGCGCAGGGGGCCCGGCAATAGACCGCCCCTTGACCCGGCGGCGTTCCACCCCCATGTGTGAATCCGGACACCCGTTACAGCAACCACGTCAGAAGAGGAGCGCCAATGCCCCTGGACAATATCCGGGACCGTGACACCTGGCCCACCCGCGAGCTGCTCAGGCTCGCCGAACGGATCGATCGGGAACTGGCCACCCGTCAGCGCCAGCCCCGGTCCGGCAGCAAACCGGCCATAGACCACGCCGAGCTGGAGACGCTGGAGCAGCGCTTGCTGCGTGAGGCGAAACAGTTCCAGCAGACCGCCCGCAGCGGCGTGATCCGCGGCTGACGGACGAATAGCCCCACGGTCGCCACCGGCCGGACCGGTTATCCGTTCCGGGGCCGCTGGAACAGCGCTTCGATAATCCGGCAGTCAGCGATACGGCCGCCGCGGCACTGGGAGACCAGGGACCGCAGCTCGTCGGCAAGCCGGTTCAGGGAAACGATCCGTTCCTCCAGACGCGCCAGGTGATGCCGGGCGATCCGGTCCGCCTGTTCACACCCGGCTTCCGGTCTGTCGGCCAGGGACAGCAGTTCCCGGATCGTCTGCAGGTCCAGGCCGATTGTCCGGCCGTGGCGTATGAAACCCAGGCGACCCATCGCCTCCTCCGTATAGTACCGGTAACCGTTCGGCGCCCGCCGGGGGGGATCCAGCAACCCCAGCTTCTCGTAATGCCTGATGATCTCCGGCGAACACCCGGTCCGTTTCGCCACTTCACCGATTCTGAATTGCGCGGGCATGACTCTTGACCTTGCAACCGTTACAGGGTTCAGACTAGCACGCATCGGCATCGGGGACAGCGGACTCCGCACCAGGATGCCGCCGCCGTCCACTATGGGAGAACCGGGAGAGGGTATGAACATCGTTCACGAAACCGTCGCCGTTGCACTCACGGCAGCGCCCTGGCTGCTCCTGGGCCTGTTCGCCGCCGGCCTTGTCAAGGCCTATTTCCCGGAGCGCTTGCTCTCCCACTGGGTGTCCGGCCGGGGGATCGGCGGGGTGTCACGAGCCGCGGTGATCGGTGCGCCGTTGCCGCTGTGTTCCTGCGGCGCCATCCCCACGGCGCTGGCGCTGCATCGCGCTGGTGCGGGCCGGGGACCGACGGCCGCATTCATGATCGGCAGCCCCGGGGTGGGCGTGGACTCGGTGGCCATCACCTATGCGCTGCTGGGTCCCTTCATGGCCTTGGTCCGCGCCGCCGGTGCCGTGATCACGGCCATCGGAACCGGTTTGCTGGTGGCGACCACGGACGTCGGGACCAGGGGCCCGGCGCAGGCGAACACGGCCCCATCCGACGCTTGCACCGATGCGTGCGACCGGGAACTGCCTACCGGACAGCCCGTAAAGGGGCAATGGGCCGAAGGCCGACTACGCCACGGCATGCGCTATGCGTTCGCCGAGCTGCTGGACGACATCAGCCTGTGGATCCTGGGGGGGCTGATCATTGCCGGCATCCTGATGGCCCTGGTCCCGCCGCAGGCCATGGCCGCCTACGGCAGCGGGCTGCTGCCCATGCTGTTGCTGGCGGTGATCGGCATCCCGCTCTACGTCTGTGCCTCGGCCGCCACCCCGATCGCCGCGGGGATGCTGGCCGCCGGCATCTCCCCGGGCACGGCGCTGGTCTTTCTGCTGGCCGGCCCGATCACCAGCATGGCAACGCTGGCGTTGTTGTGGCGTGAGATGGGGACCGCCGCCCTGGCCTGCTACCTGGGCGGCATCATCGGTTCGGTTGTTGTGCTGGGGCTGGCATTGGACGGCCTGATCGCCTGGCTGGACATCAGCATCGCCGCACAGATCGGCACGGTCCGCGAGTTCCTGCCCCACTGGCTGGAATGGCCGGCGCTGGTTTTGCTGGCGGTTCTGGCGACCACGCCGCTGCGCCGGGGACTCGGCCGGTTGGTTCCGGCCCCAATCAGGCCGCGGGCCGGATAAACACCGTATGCGGAAAACAAAAAGGCCTGCGGATGCAGGCCTTTTCGCCGATCGTGATGGATCATGATGGTGGCCAGGGACGGAATCGAACCGCCGACACGGGGATTTTCAGTCCCCTGCTCTACCGACTGAGCTACCTGGCCGAGGGCGCCTATTCAAGCGGAACGGGCGGCACACGTCAAGTGCACTACCCGTCGGGCTGATAGTCCGGCGGCGGCGCGGAACCGCCGCCGAAAAAGAATTTCTCCATTTCCGTCTCCAGGAACTTACGCGCCTTCGGGTCCACCGGCGACAACCGGTACTCGTTGATCAGCATGGTCTGATGGGCCAGCCATTGCTGCCATGCCTGTTTCGAGACGTTCTCGTAAATGCGCTTTCCCAGTTCGCCGGGGTAGGTGGGCCGGTCCAGCCCTTCCAGTTCCTCGCCCAGTTTCACGCATTGCACCATACGCGCCATGTCGCGCCTCCATCCGGGTCATCGTGGTTCAGGCCTGCCAGCGCTCCAGCAGCCGGCGCACCGGCGCAGCAACGCCTTTGCCCAAGGACGTGCCCGAGTTATACCAGAGCGTATCCGCCGGTTCCATGACCCCGCCGCCCAGCACTTCCACGCGGGCATGCACCGGGGTGATGTGCAGGTGGTAGTGGCTGAACGTGTGACGGAAGGGCTGCCAGACATCGGTCTCGATCAGTCCCAGGCCCAGGGCACGACGGCAGTGCCACGCCAGATCGTCTTCCGGAGAGCACTCAGGCAGGCTCCAGAGCCCCCCCCAGATGCCGCTGGGCGGCCGGCGATGAAGCAGTACCCCCTGATCCGATTCCAAGAGCAGCATGCGCGTCTCGCGCCGCGGCAGGGCCCGGGCCGGCTTCGGCTCGGGGTAGGCGGTGGGCGTGCCCCGGGCGCGCGCCTGGCAGTGGGCGCCGAGGGGGCACAGGGAGCAGGCGGGACGGGCTCGCGTGCACAGGGTCGCGCCCAGATCCATCATCGCCTGGTTGTAGTCGCCGCAGCGCCTGGTGGGCGTCAGTGTTTCCGCCAGTTCCCACAGCGTGGTCAGCACGCTGGTCTGGCCCGGCCAGCCGGGAATGGCGCGGTAGCGCGCCAGCACGCGCTTGACGTTACCGTCCAGAATCGCATGGCGTTGGCCCATGGAAAGCGACAGAATCGCGCCGGCGGTGGAGCGCCCGACTCCGGGCAGGGACTGCCAGTCCTCCGGGTTGTCCGGGAACCGTCCCCCGTGCTCTTCCACGATCACCCGGGCGGCACGATGCAGGTTGCGCGCCCGGGCGTAGTAGCCCAGCCCCGCCCAGTGCTCCAGCACCGCGTCCTGATCAGCCGCCGCCAGCGCACCCACATCCGGGAACCGTCGCATGAAACGCTGGAAGTAGGGGATGACCACAGCCACCTGGGTCTGTTGCAACATGACCTCCGACACCCAGACCCGGTAAGGGCTGGCCGGTTGCTGCCAGGGGAGATCATGCCGGCCGTGCCGGTCGAACCAGGCCAGCACGGCCCGGCGAAACGCTTGCACCTCCCGGGCACTGACGACCGCCATCAGCGCAGCAGGCGGCGAAGTTCGTCCCGGGCCCGGTCCCGCACCTCGTCCTCGACACGCTCCCGCTCTTCCTCCACCCGCTCTCTGGCGCGCTCTTCCTCCCGTCGCAGACGCTCCCGTGCGGCCTCCTCCTCCTCCCGGGCACGCTGGCGCAGGGCCTCCTCTTCTTCCCGCAGACGCTGGCGCTGCTGCTCGGTCA
This sequence comes from Ectothiorhodospiraceae bacterium, assembly GCA_020831885.1. Lineage (GTDB taxonomy): Bacteria > Pseudomonadota > Gammaproteobacteria > Nitrococcales > Aquisalimonadaceae > LSCE01. The sequence continues at coordinate 43,670 of JAFIFU010000005.1, read as the reverse complement.
GCGCCGCCTGCAGGTCAAGACTGATGCTCGGGCTCATCAGGTCGCCGCGAAACCGGAGCGGGATCGGCAGCCGGCGCAGATTGTCCAGCGACTGTCCTCCCTGCCCTTCCAGCGTTCCCACCAGGCTGACCAGCAGACGGTAGTCCACGGTCTGCTTCAGCAGATCCACCTCACCGGCGCCATTGATCCGGAACAGGGGGGATTGTGCCTGGAGGTCATCGTTTCGCACTCTGCCCCCATCGAAAACCAGCGTTCCGGTCAGCTCGGTGAAGTCCGTCTCGCGGGTTTCCGGTTCCGCCGGCACCGACTGGCCCTGCAGGCGGGCCGCACCGGTCCGGATCATCTGTGCCACGTTCAACCCCTGGACCGCACCATCCGCGAAGCGGAACTCGGCCTGGCCGGCCAGTGTGCGGAGCACGGCGTCCAGCTCGCGGCCCCGTGCGGTGGCGTTGATGTGCACATCGCCGGTGCCATGCAGCAGGTCATTGCCCATAAGCTGCTCCACGATCTGCCGGGCCTGTACGCCGGTCACCCGCTCATCCACGGAGATCACGGCCTCGTCTTCCCGGGCGTCCACGCGGATGTCTCCCCGGTACTGACCGCCGTAGAGGTCGGCGCCCACCGGGTGGACCCGTAGCTGGCCCCCATCCGCCTTCACGGTGAAATGGACGTCCTCCATCAGCAACTCCATCACCACCAGTTCCGCCAGACGGAAGCTCCCGTCCAGACGCAGGTCGCGGATGAGTTCCACCGGGATCTCCACCGGTTCCGCCTCACCGTTACCGGGGGGCGGCGCCTCCGCCGCCGGTTCCTCCTCTTCGGGTGGCGGCAGATAGCGATCAGCGTCCAGCCGATCCCCTTCCAGGTTGAAACCGATCATCGGGCGGTCGAAGTCCTGCACCGACAGACCACCGGTGAAGGTCGTGTCATCAAGACGCAGGACCAGATCCTCCAGGCTGACCCGATCCCCGGCAAAGGCGAAACCGGCTCCGGCACTGAACCGGGTCAGGGCCGTATCGTCCGCCATATCGGGCAGTTCCTGTTCCAGACGCGCCAGGACACGGCGCAGATCGGTCTCGGGGATTTCGAAGCGCCCGTTCACACGGGGAGCACCCGAGAGAGCGGCCACATCCGCCAGCGCTTCCACCCGGAGGCCGGCAACCTCAACCACGGCATCGCGCACTTGCGCGGCGTCGGCATCCAGATCCACATCGATCTGCGCATTCAGCCGTGCCCGGACGCCGGAATCCGGCAGGCCGTCGGCGAACACTTCCACCTCCAGGCGTCCCAGGTCCACCAGGACACGGTTCAGCTCCTCATTGATCCGCGCCTTGAGGCTGAGCCCGCCCTCCATACGGGTACTGTCGTCCAGCGTGGCCACCCAGTCCGCATCCACCGGAACATCCTCACCCAGGGCCAGCGGACCGACGTAGACGTTCACCGGCCCAAGCTCCTGTCGGCTCGGCTCACGCCTGTCCTCGTAGATCAACTGCATTCGGGTCAGCTCCACGCCCCCCAGCTTGCCGATCCTCACCGGAGGCACGGCGCGCTCGGCGGGCGGCTCCCCGGGCTCGCGCGGCACCTCGTCCACAATCTCCTCTCCGGTGTCGGGCAGATCCAGCTCCCAGTTGGCCTCACCCTGCTCGTTCACCACCAGATGCACCAACAGACCATCCAGCCTGACCACGTCCAGAACGACCTCACGGCGCAACAGCGGAAACAGTTCCACCGCCACACCCGCCCGCTCGATCTGGACGAACGGCTGTTCGCCGAAGCCCTCGCGGTTCTCAAGCCGGGTGCGCCCCAGGTCAAGCCCGAGCCAGGGGAAGAAGGAGAGCCTGATATCCCCCTCGATGACCAGTTCCTGACCGGTGTTCTCCTTCACCAGACGGCTGATATCGTCCCGGTAATCGTTGGGATCCACCAGGATCAGCAGGGCCGCGACAAGCGCCACGACAATGATCACGAACGCCCCGACAGCAATTGCTAACCACTTGAAAAATCGGGCCATTAAGTCATTCCTTCAAAGTCGGAAATGCCTTCTATACTGAACGGTGACCGGCACAAGAACTGACACCGGATCACATCCCATGGGTAACGGCAACCCCGTGGAGGCGACCCGGGCGGTTGACGTGGGTCAACGTCAGCCGGTCGCCTTCACTGTATTGAAGACCTTATGACACGTCGCAACAAGAGGACCAGCCGAGAAACCATTCGTTCCCACACAACCGACATCAGTCGATCCTTCTGACAGGAGAGCCTTATGAGCGAATACTGCGTGGTTGTTGCCGAAGGGTCTCGCGCCCGTTTCTTCACGATGGAGCCGGCAGAGATTCCGGAAATGGAGTCGGGCCCGAATCTGGTGGAGCACACCAGTCTGGCGAATCCCGAGCATCAGGCTCCGGGAAACGCGATCTATGCCGATCTGAGCTCCGGCCGGAACCGAACGGCCCACGGCCAGGCACACGGCTTCGACGATCATCGCGCCCAGCGCGATGCCGAGCTGGAGCGCCGCTTCGCCCGGAATATCGTCCGGCAGCTCACCGAAATGGCCCGCGGCAACGGCACTCAACGCGTGGTACTTTGCGCCGAAAAACGGATGCTGGGTTATCTGCGCCCCAAACTGCAGGGTGCGGTACCGCCCGGTGTTGCGATCCACGAGGTGCCCAAGGATTATACGAAACTCTCCGCCCGGCAGCTGCACGACAGACTTTCACGGGAAGGTCACATCCCGCGTCGCAAAGGCATGAACGGCCACTAGCTGCCCCAGCCGCTCCGGTCCAAAAGGCCGGAGCGGCCCTGGATTCCAACCCCGCGAAAACGCACGGCCGCATCGGCCCCCTCCATCTCGGGCAAACCCGGCAGTGACGGAGGGGCCATCCGGGCACGGGGGATCCGGCAACGGCCATGAAGAGGTACGCGATCATGATCAGGCAGACACTACTGGCGGTATTCCTGGGGGCCGCTGTCGCCGGTCAAGCCGGCGCGGCCCAGCACGACGGTGAACCGACCCGGGACGACCCGGAGCTGACCCAGGAGCAGCGCGAGGCCGACGAACGCATGCGGACCTGGGAGGAACGCATGCAGGAAATCGGCCGGCAGGCGGATGCCTTATCCCGCGAAACCCGGGAGCGCCTCGATCACGCCTGGGAGGACACCCGGGAACAATGGGACCGGCTGCAGACAGCCTCCAGACACCAGTGGGACAAGGCCAGGGACCGCTTCACGGACGCCATGGGGCGGCTGGAGCGTGCATGGGAGGCCGCCACCGAGGAACAGCAGGACGCGCATGACCAGTGAATGGGGAAACCCGGGCGTCCGGCCCGGGTGTTATCCGCAACTGGAGCGGGTGATGGGAATCGAACCCACGTCATCAGCTTGGGAAGCTGAGGTTCTACCATTGAACTACACCCGCATGCCCGGGTATTTTGCGTGCATGCCACTTGCCTTGGCAAGCCCCGCGCCCGCCCCTTCCGGTTTGGTGTAGAATCCGTTTTCCCGGAGGGCGCGGCTGGCGCCCGGCATCCTTACCGGACCGATTCAGGCGTTGGCAGGCATGCAGATCATCGTCAATGGCAAATCCTTGGACATCCCGGACGACGCCACCGCGGCGGACCTGGTGGCTCAGCTTGAGCTGAACGGCAGGCGCATCGCCATGGAGGTGAACCGGGACATCCTGCCCCGCAGCCAGTATTCCCGGCATCGCCTCCGCCCCGGAGACCGGGTCGAGATCGTTCATGCCATCGGGGGTGGTTAGTGCCCTATCCCACGGATCATGGCCGCCACCAAGCACTTGGAACGCAGCAACAGGATCAACCCATGCACGACGACCCGCTCATCATCGCCGGTCAGCCTTACCGTTCCCGCCTGCTGGTGGGCACGGGGAAATACCGGGATCTGGACGAAACCGCCGCCGCCATTGAGGCTTCCGGCGCGGAGATCGTCACCGTGGCCATCCGCCGCTCCAACATCGGCCAGGAACCGAACGAACCGAATCTGCTGGACGTGATCCCTCCGGATCGTTACACGATTCTGCCCAATACCGCCGGCTGCTACACCGCGGAGGATGCCGTACGCACCTGCCGTCTGGCGCGGGAGCTGCTGGACGGCCACAGGCTGGTGAAGCTGGAGGTTCTGGGGGATCAGCAGACACTCTATCCGGAGATGCGCGAGACTTTCCGTGCCGCCGAGCAACTGATCGCGGACGGATTCCATGTGATGGTCTACATGACGGATGACCCCATCGCCGCCAGGCAACTGGAGGAGATGGGCTGCGTGGCGGTGATGCCGCTGGCAGCGCCCATCGGTTCCGGCCTGGGAATCCAGAACCGCTACAATCTGCGAACGATCATCGAGCAGGCCGGCGTGCCGGTACTGGTGGATGCCGGGGTGGGCACCGCCTCGGATGCGGCCATCGCCATGGAGTTGGGCTGTGACGGCGTGCTGATGAACACGGCCATCGCCGGCGCCCGACGGCCCGCCCTGATGGCCTCGGCCATGCGCAAGGCCATCGAGGCCGGACGCGAGGCCTACCTGGCGGGACGGATTCCCCGAAAACGCTACGCCAGTGCGTCATCTCCGGTGGACGGTACCTTTTTCTGATGACCGAACCGCGCCCGCCCCATTACCGTGCCATCCGGAGCTTCGTCCGCCGCGAGGGCCGACTGACCGAGGCCCAGCAGCGCGCCCTGGACGCGCTTTACGACCGCTGGGGCATCCCCTACCAGGAGTACCCCCTGGACCTGACCCGCGCGTTCGGCCGGGAGGCGCCGGTCATTCTGGAAGTGGGTTTCGGCAACGGGGAATCCCTGGCCGCCATGGCCGCCACCAACCCGGAGAGCAACTTCCTGGGCGTGGAGGTGCACCGTCCCGGCGTCGGGCGCCTGCTCAACCTGGTGGAAGCCCAGGGGCTCCGGAACGTTCGGGTGATCTGCCACGACGCCGTGGAGGTGCTGAAACACCAGATTCCCGATGCCGGCCTTGCGGGCTTGCAGCTCTATTTCCCAGACCCCTGGCCGAAAAAGCGGCATCACAAGCGTCGCATCGTCCAGCCTGCCTGGGTGGAACTGGTGGCGCGCAAATTGCGACCCGGCGGGGTGCTGCACTTGGCCACGGACTGGGAACACTACGCGCATCATATGATGGAGATCATCGAGGCCAACCCGGCCTTCGAGAACACCGCGGGCGCGGGCCGCTTCTCGCCACACACGGGCAGACGCCCGGAAACCAAGTTCGAGCGCCGGGGCCGCCGGAAGGGTCACGGGGTCTGGGATCTGATCTACCGGCGCCGGGATACGCCAACCTGACGATTGCAAGGGGGTTTCAACATGGAATACCGTCCGCTGGGCACCACCGGCCTCAAGGTCAGCGTCCTGTGCCTGGGCACCATGACCTGGGGGGAGCAGAACACCGAGGCCGAAGCCCACGAACAACTGGATTACGCGGTTTCCCGGGGCATCAACTTCATCGACACGGCGGAGATGTATCCGGTGCCTCCCATGGCGGAAACCCAGGGCCGCACGGAAGCGTACATCGGTAGCTGGCTGAAGCGGCGTGGCAGACGGGATGACCTGGTGATTGCCACCAAGATCGCCGGCCCGGGCATGGACCACATCCGCGACGGCGACTCCCGCTTCACCCGGGAGCAACTCCGGGAGGCGGTGGACGGATCGCTACGACGCCTTCAGACGGACTACATCGACCTGTACCAACTCCACTGGCCCGCCCGGCGCACCAACTTCTTCGGCCGGTTGGGCTACCAGCCGGCCAGGAAGGAAGACATCCTCACACCGATCCAGGACACGCTGGAGGGGCTGCAGGAGCTGGTACAGGCCGGCAAGATCCGGCATATCGGCCTGTCCAACGAGACGCCCTGGGGTGTCATGCGCTTCCTGGCCGCCGCGGAGCAGCAGGGCTTGCCCCGGGTGCAATCGGTGCAGAACCCGTACAACCTGCTGAACCGGACCTACGAGATCGGCATGGCGGAGGTCAGTCACCGGGAGCAATGCGGCTTGCTGGCCTATTCCCCGCTGGCCTTCGGCATGCTCACCGGCAAGTACCTGGACGACCAGTGGCCGGAAAAGGGACGGCTGACCCTGTACAAGCGTTTCAGCCGCTACCTGAACGAACAGGGCAAGGCCGCCACTGCGGAATACGTGGCACTGGCCCGGGAGCATGGGCTGGAACCGGCGCAGATGGCGCTGGCCTTCGTCACCTCACGCCCGTTCCTGACCAGCAACATCCTCGGCGCCACCACCATGGACCAGTTGAGGGCCGACATCGACAGCATCGATGTGACGCTCCCGGAACCAGTGCTGAAGAGCATCGAGGCTATTCAGACCCGGGTTCCGAACCCCTGCCCCTGAACCGGGCGCCCACCGCGCCGGCGGGACCAGTTCCTGCCGGCGATCACCCGAACTTGATGCGGATCATTTGCCAGGCCACCGGGGCGCTTCTATAACTGCAGGTAGGCTTGTTCACTCGGCGAACAAGAGGAGGCAGCAATGGCCAGGCAGTTCAAACCCGAGATCGGCGACTGGTACGAAACCCTCAACGGCGAACTGTTCGAGGTGGTCGCACTGGACGAGGATGACGGCACGGTGGAAATCCAGTACTTCGATGGCTCCATTGAAGAACTGGAAATGGAAACCTGGCTGGAGCTGGAGCTGATGGCGGCGGAACCGCCGGAGGATTACAGCGGTTCTCTGGACCTGGCGCGGGAAGACTACAACACCGACTCCGAGCAGGCCTACCGTTTCGGTCTCGGCAACCCGCTGGATGAGCTGGATCTGGAGCCCTGAGCCGGTGCCGGGAGGCAGACCCTGCGGGCCCCGCAGGCTGACTCACACCACCATGGCCAGCACCAGAATGAGACCGGCGGCAAGCACGGCTGTGGTGCCCACCCACAGCATGCGCCAGCGGCGGTACAGCCTATCCGCCTCGCGGGCAGCCGCCTCGGCGCTGGCGGTTACCGCTTCCCGGACCACGCGTTCCAGTTGCTGCTCCACCATCTGGCTCACCGCTGCCCTGGCGGCCTCGCCCGCCTGTTCCCGGACCCAGGCGTCCAGCCGGTTCTTGAGCAAGGGGACACCGTGCTCGTTCACTGTGGCGATCACCTGGTCGCGGAAGGCTTCCGTCTGCCCCAGATCCCCCACGGCCTGCTCCAGCGCCTGCCCGGCCAGCATGGCGAGTTCCTGATCCGCCAGCGGACCGGATCGCTCGGCCAGAGCCCGGTCCACCACCTGGGCAGCGGCGTCCCGGGCAGATTGCAACAGGGCTTCCGGATCGGGAGCCGCCGGCTGCTCCTGCGCCGCGGTCCTGACGGCATCCCGGGCCGCCCGGTGGGCGGTGTCCGCCGCCGTCTCCCGGAGCTCCTGCTCGAACCGCTCCATTGTCGCCCAGGAATCACGCCCGAACTGCTCCACCGACTCACGCGCCGCAGCCCGCGCGGAAGCCTCTGCCGCCTCCCGCATCTGCTCACGAATCTGCCGCAGCTCAGCTTCCCAGCGCCGCTCGTTCTGCTCCAGTTGCTGCAGCCACCGCTGCTCGGTCCGGTCCTGCTGACGTCTGGCCACCTCCTCCGCAATGCCACGGACCTGCTGCGCCGTCAGTGCGGACTCCTCCACGGGAGGCGCCGGCTCTGGCGCCGGTTCCGGCACCACGTCGGGCGCGATTTCGCTGTAATGTGCCTGCAGCTCCGCGGAAAGATCCCCGGCCTCCGGCCCGTCCATGGGGAGTGGCTCGGAGACCGCGGCCCGATCGGCGCGCCGGTCCGGCCGGGTCGCCAGATACGCCCGAAGATCCTCCAGCACGGTATCCAGGCCTTCATCACTGGTGGGCTTCACCAGGAAACCCTGTATGCCCAGCTCCCGGGCCCGCTGGCGGTCCTCCGGGCTGTCCTGGGAGGTGTACATGACCAGGGGAAGGAACTCACCTCCGGGCAGACGCCGGATGGCCTGCGCGGCCTGAAAACCGTCCATGTCCGGCATCATGTAATCGATGAACACCACGTCCGGCGAGGTCTGGGCCAGATAGTCCAGCGCCTCCTCGCCGCAATCCGCCGTATCCACATCCACGCCCCGCCGACCCAGCAGCTTCGACAGCGCCACGCGCGCCAGCCGGGAATCGTCCACCACCAGGGCTTTGCTGATCTCCATGCACACCTCCGCTCAAGGCCTGCCAGCCTCGCATGACGGGGACTATCCCACGCCGGGCCGGACCTTGCTGCGCCCCCGTTCACACTCCCGCATAACGCCATCACGTCCGGTGGCAGGCCGATGCTACGCTGTCAGCAGAGACGGGTGCCGGCGCCGAACCATGGTGGCACAGGCCCGCGGGAAGACAACAACAACGGGGATTGAACCATGAATCTGGAAAAGGTGGTGTTCGGTTTTTTCATTCTGCTGGCACTCACGCTGAACTTCGGCTTCTTCATCGGCGAAATCGACAACCCCGATCACCACAATGTGTACGAGTTGTTCGCTGCCATTGTGGTCAGCCTGATTGCCACGGTCCTGAAGTTCGGGGAACGCACCCAGATCGGGGCCGTGCTGCTGGCAGCCAGCCTGGTGGCCGACCTCCAGTTGATCGCCGCCGCCCTGGTCTGGGCCATGGCAGTCCACGTCCTGGAGGTGGGCTTGACGCCACCGATCATGGCCAGCATCGTCTCCCTGTCCGGGGGCGCTCTGCTGGCCAACCTGGTCTCCACCGTGCTGCTGACGGTGGAGACCGTGAGCCTGCAGCGGTAGCCGGCCATGCGCTCAGCCATTCCCCTGTTCCTGCGCCGCATGCGCACACCGCTGATCGTGCTGATCAGCGCCTACAGCATCGCCGTGCTTGGTTTCACCCTGATTCCAGGCGTGGACGACCAGGGCAATCCCTGGCGCATGAGCTTCTTCCAGGCCTTCTACGTGGTGAGTTACACCGGCAGCACCATCGGATTCGGTGAGGTTCCCTACGCGTTTTCGGGCGGCCAGCGCCTGTGGACCACGGTCAGCATCTACCTCACGGTTGTCGCCTGGCTGTACTCGGTGGGAACCATCATCGCGCTGCTCCAGGACCCCACGTTCCGCCAGGCGGTGGTGCGCTCCAGGCTGCAGCACAGCCTCCGGCAGATACGGGATCCGTTCTACCTGGTATGCGGTTTCGGCGACACCGGCCGGTTGCTGGTCCGCGCTCTGACGGAACGCGGCCGCCGGGTGGTGGTCATGGACCGGCATCAGACCAACATCGATGAGCTGGAACTGAAGGATCTGGGCATTCATGTACCGGGCTTCTGTCTGGACGCGGGCATCCCGGACAACCTGAGCGCGGCAGGGCTGGAGAACCGCTGGTGCGCGGGAGTGCTGGCAGTGACCGATGATGACCACACCAATCTGAAAATCGCGATCTCCGGCAAGCTGCTGAATCCGCGGGTGCAGGTGTACTGCCGGGCGGAGAGCCGGGAAGCCGCGGGGAACATGGCCTCCTTCGGGACCGACCTGGTGGTCAACCCCTACGAAAATTTTGCGGAGCGCCTGGCCCTGGCGATCCGGGAACCCGACACACACCGGGTGTACGACTGGCTGTCCACGGTACCCAACATCGCGTTGCCGGAGCGTAAGCGCCCGCCCCGCGGCCACTGGATCATCTGCAGCTACGGGAGGCTGGGCCGGGCCCTGCAGGCCGCTCTGGAGCAGGAAGGCATCCAGGTCACCATCGTGGAGGAGGATCCGCAACGTACCGGCGCACCTCCAGGCACAGTTCAGGGGAAGGGCACCGAAGCGATCACACTGGAGCAGGCGGGCATCCATGGCGCCAGCGCGGTGGTTGCGGCGGGGCCGGATGATGCCGACAACCTGTCCATTATCATGACCGCGCGGGAACTACGGGCCGATATCTATCTGGCCGCACGCCAGAACCGTCTGCATAACAAACCTCTGTTCCGCACCGCCGATCCGGAACTGGTGGTGGAGCCCAGCTACATCATCGCCAGCAAGTTCCTGTCCGCGCTGGGATCCCCGTTGCTGCGCGAATTCCTGGCCGCCGCCGCGACTCAGGGCAATGCCTGGAACCGGGCCCTGGCGGAGCGCATGCGCGGGCTGGCGGAGGGCGTGACCCCGGAAACCTGGACATTGCGCATCAGTCAGGTGCGGGCGCCGGCGGTGATGCTGGCCCTGGAGTCGGGGGAGACGATCACGCTGGGCAGCCTCTGCCGCAGCCCGCGGGACAGGCAACATGCCATTCCGGCGCTGCCACTGCTGTTGCGCCGGGGCAGTCACGACACCCTGCTTCCGGAAGCGGACACCCGACTGGAAAGCGGTGATCGTCTGCTGTTCTGCGGCACCGGGCGGGGCTTCTCCTTGATGGCCAGGAGCGTGCGGAACATCAACACGCTGCGCTACGTTCACACCGGCGAGCAGCATCCGGATGGCCTGGTCTGGCGCATGCTGGCCCGGCAACGGGCGTCCTCCTGAACCGGTCATCCCCGGCGGAGGTCTGGCGAAAGCCGTTAAAATCCAGCAAGCTGGGCCAGGGAAGAGGAAAATCAGACACACCAAGGAAGAACGAGACCGGCCCGCGCTTCCTCCAGGCGCAGGCGATGGATCACCAGGGGCACCACATGGGCAGACAGCAGGAGCCGGACAAGCACGCGGCGGAATCCCTCGCCGGGCAATTGCATTCCCTGCTCGCCAGCCTTCCGGGGGTGGCCTACCGTTGCCGTTACGACATCCACTGGACCATGCTTTTCCTGATCGGCGGGTGCAGGGCTTTGACCGGCTACGTCGCAGAGGACCTGATCAACAACGCGCGGATCTCCTTCGCCAGCCTGATTCATCCGGAGGACGCCGACCGTATCCAGCAGTTGGTGGATCAGGCCCGTGCCCGGGGCACCAGCCACGAATTCAGCTATCGCATCCGGACCGCCAGCGGCGAAACGCGTTGGGTCTGGGAACGCGGGCACACCGTGGAGGGCCCTGATGGCGAGACCCAACTGGAAGGCTTCATCACCGACATCACGGAGAAACAGCGTCTATCCCAGCGGCTGGACGCCATTCTGGAGCAGATGCCCCACGGCTTTTACCTGCTGGATGACGCCTGGCGTATCTCCTACGTGAATCCGGTGGCGGAACAGCTACTGCGCCGACCCCGGGAACGCCTGCTTGGCCAGCGCGTCTGGGACGTGCTGGCCTCGGACAGCCGCGACAGCCTGCTCCACGTGTTCCGGGATGCCCGGGAGGCCCAGGAGCCACGGCACTGCGAATTCCACCTGGACACCATGGATGAGTGGTTCGAGACCCACGCCTACCCCTCGGCGGATGGTTTGGCCGTCTATTTCCGGACCATCACCGACCGCAAGCACTACGAGAAGGAACTGGAGATCACCAACCGGGCGCTGACGCTGCTCAGCCGCTGCAACGAGGCGCTGATTCACGCGGAAGACGAGGAGGAGTTGCTGGAGCAGATCTGCCGGCTGGCGGTGGACATCGGCGGCTACGTCATGGCCTGGGCCGGCTACGCCCGGGAAGACGACTACCGCCTGATCCAGCAAATGGCCCGCGCCGGCCGGGTGGAGGGCTATCTGGACGACATCCGGTTCAGTTGGAGCGACCAGCGGCCGGAAGGCCGGGGGCCCGCCGGCATGGCCATTCGCACCGGTGAACCCGTCTTTCTCGCTGACATCACCCAGCACCAGCCTTTCGGGCCCTGGCTCGATCAGGCGCGGCAGCGGGGCTATGGAGGGCTGGTGGGGTTGCCGCTGAAGGATGACGATCGCACCTTCGGGGTCCTGATGCTTTACAAGGGGCATCCGGATCCCTTTCTGCCGGAGGAGAAACGCCTGCTGTCCGATCTTGCCGCGGACGTGGCCTTCGGGCTGCGAGCCCGCCGCCTGCAGGAGCGGGAGCGCAAGCTGCAGCAGGCGGTGATCCGCACGGCGGCGGCGGTCTCGGCGCAGTCGGATACCCAGTTTTTCGAGCAGATGGCCATCAACATGACCGCCGCCGTCGGGGCGGATGCGGGCTTCCTGGCCCGGCTCATCCCCGGGTCCGCGGATCGCGCCAGAACCATCGCCACCGTGTTCGATGGAAAACTGGCCCCCAATGTCACGCTGAACCTCCGGGGGACACCCTGTCAGTCACTGCTGGAAACCCCGGAACTGCTCATTACGGACGGGCTGATGGAGCGCTTCCCGGGCAGCAGGAGCGTCCGCGCCGTCAACGCCCGGGCCTGTGCCGGGCAACGCCTGAGCGGGACCACCGGCAACCCCCTGGGGATGCTCTTCGTCCTGTTCCGGGACCCGCCGGAGGACACCGCCTTCGTCCAGTCCACACTGCGCATTTTTGCCGCCGGCGCCACCGCCGAGCTGGAACGCCAGGGGGACGCGGCCCGCATCCAGAAGCTGGCGTACTACGACGAAACCACCGGGCTGCCGAACCGGGCGCTGTTCCTGGAACGCTTGCAGCGCGCCATGGTGGCACTGCGTGAGGGGCCGGGTGAGCAGCAATTGGCCGTGCTGTTCATGGATCTGAACCGATTCAAGGAGATTAACGACAGTCAGGGGCATCTGACGGGTGACCAGGTACTCAGGGAGGTGGCTGCCCGTTTTCGTGCCCGGGTCCGGCGGGGGGAGACACTGGCGCGGCTGGGCGGCGACGAGTTCGTGTTCATGGCGCCGGTGAAGGGCCCCCGGGATGCCACGGCCATGGCCGGACGCCTGCTGGATGCGCTGGACAGCCCGGTCCGTGTGGACGGTCAGGAGTTCCAACTGGAGGCCAGTATCGGAATCGCCCTGGCTCCGGGACACGGCGCCTCCCCGGAAACCTTGCTACAGCACACCGACATCGCCATGTACCAGGCCAAGGCCTCCGGCGGCGGCTACTGTCTGTTCCAGCCCGCCATGGCCCGGGAGATCGCCGAGCGCATCGATCTGGCCAAGCGGTTCGCCGAGGCATTACGAAGCGAAGCGCTGGAATTGTACTATCAGCCCCAGGTGGATATGGCCACCGGCCGCCTCACCGGCGCCGAGGCCCTGCTCCGCTGGCATGACCCGGCCCTGGGCTGGATCAGCCCGGCCCGTTTCATTCCCATTGCCGAAGAGCGAGGCATGATGGACGAGGTGGGGGACTGGGTGATCGCGCGGGTCTGCCGCCAACTGGCCGACTGGCGGCACGCGGGCCTGGACATGCCGGGGCGGGTCTCGGTGAATATCTCCGCACAGCAACTGGACAACAGACGCCTGGCCGGGCGCCTGGCGGGGATTGCCTGGTCCCAAGGCGTGCCTCCGCAGCAGATCTGTCTTGAACTGACCGAGACCGGGATCATGCGTGACCCCGCCCGGGCCGTGGAGAGCATCGAGGAACTCACCGCCGCCGGCTTCATCCTGTCCATCGACGACTTCGGCACGGGCTATTCATCCCTGGCCCATCTGAAACGTTTCCCGGTGCAAGGGCTGAAGATCGATCTGTCCTTCGTCCGCGACATGCTGGTGGACAGCAACGACCATGCGATCGTCAACACCATCATCGCCATGGCCCGCACCATGGGGCTGCAGACCGTGGCAGAAGGGGTGGAAACCGAGAAGCAGGCCCGGCACCTGCTGGAACTGGGCTGTAACGAAGCCCAGGGCTACCACTTCGGCCACCCCGTGCCCGCCGATACCTTCGCCGCGCACTGGTTGGAACCGGGCGCCCCACGGCGACAGCGGCGCCCCACCGGTTAAGGAAGCGCTGATCGATGTCTCTGTCGCTCTGCGGGGCCTGGCAGCGTGCCCGGGGACCGTGTCGCGGCAAGGTGCACTGTGCCGCCCGGTTCCAAAAAAAGAATGCCCCGCAGTGGCACTGCGAGGCCATGGCCCTGGCGCTTATTGTTGTCTTTGTCTTCTTGTTGTTCCGCTCCCAGCCGGCGGTCAGCCGGTGGAATGCTGCTCGCCGCCGTGGGTCTGCAGCCATTCCCTGGCGTACAGGCTGCCATTCAGCGCCGCCTTGTAGAACCACTTCACCGCGGCACCGTAATCCACATCCACACCCCGACCTTCGGTGTACATGACACCCAGATTATGCTGTGCGTCCGGGTGTCCCTGCTCCGCCGCCCGCGTCAGCCACTGCACCGCCAAGCCCTGGTCACGGGCAACCCCCTGACCGGTGGCGTGCAGAAAACCCAGCGCATGCTGTCCATCGGCATGTCCGCGCATGGCAGCCTGGCGATAGAACCGGGCTGCGGTTTCCATGCAGACGGGCACCCCGTCCCCCATCTCGTACCGGCGACCCAACTGGTAGGCCGCAATGGCCATGTCCTGACTGTGACTCATTGTTCGTCTCCTGCTTGCCCTTGCAGGCTGATATCGCGTCCCGGCCATACTTAAAGCAGATACCATGCCAACGCTGCACACCCTTGTTTTGTCAACATGTTGCAACCCGGAGACAGTTTTTGATCACCGGAAACTGCCGCGATACGTCAGCAGACAGGGGCCCAGTTGCCACTCAGTGTCACGGGTTGCCGGTTCCCTCTTGCCCTGGTGCGTCCGTTCACGGACCATGCCGGAGATCAGCCTGGGCCAACGGCACATTCATGTCCGCGTATCTCCGCCTGCTTTACGACCGGCGATTGCTGTTCATATTCATCCTGGGGTTCGCCAGCGGCTTCCCCTGGGCGCTGATCGGCAATACCTTCTCCGCCTGGTTGCACGAATCGGGACTGACCCGCACGGCCATCGGCGTGCTGGGCAGTCTCGCCATGATCTATGCGCTCAACTTCCTCTGGGCGCCGTTCCTGGACCGGGTGAAGCTGCCCTTTCTGCATGGCCGCCTGGGCCAGCGCCGGAGCTGGATTCTGCTGACCCAGGGCGGAATCCTGCTGGGTACCCTGGCCATCAGCACCACCAATCCGGCCCTGGGCACGCTACCCACCGCCCTGGCGGCGTTGCTGATCGTCAGCTCCTCCGCCACTCAGGACGTGGCGGTGGACGCCTATCGCATTGAGCTGGTTCCTGCCATGGAGCCTCAGAAAATGGCCGCTGCCTCAGCCATGACCACCGCCGGCTGGTGGACAGGAGCCGGCCTGCCCTCGGCCACCGCTTTCATGCTGGCGGGTCCGCTGGGCTGGAGCGGGGCCTATCTGTTCATGGGGCTGATCCTTGCCTGCCTGATGCTGGTCGTGATGCGCCTGCCGGAACCGAAAACGGACCGGGAGGAACAGCAGGCCAGGGCCGAGCGAGAAATGCGCGAGACGCTGACCGGGAAGACGAACCCGGGACTCCCCGGCCGCGCTGCCGCCTGGCTGGCAGTGACCGCGGTGGAGCCCTTTGCCGAATTCTTCCGGCGCAACGGCTGGCAACTGGCGCTGGCCATTCTGGGCTTCATCGTCCTGTTCAAGATCGGCGAAGCCTTCATGGGCCGCATGGCGGCCGTATTCTACCTGGAGGTGGGCTTCACGCGCGAGCAGATCGCCTGGGTTTCGGGCTACATGGGCTGGGCCACCATGCTGCTTTTCACACTGCTTGGCGGGCTGGTGAACGTTACCCTCGGCATTTTCCGCGGCCTCCTGATCGGCGGCATCACAATGGCATTGGCCAACCTGCTGTTCGCGCTGCTGGCCGTGGTGGGGCCGGATATGCCGCTGTTCGCCCTGGCCGTGGTGGTGGACAATTTCACCACGGCCTTCTCCACCGTGACCTTCGTCGCCTTCATCTCCTACCTGACCAGTCGCGTCTACACCGCCAGCCAGTACGCGCTGATGGCTTCCCTGGGGAATCTGAGCCGCACCACGCTGGCGGCGGGCAGCGGCGCCCTGGTGGATTGGCTGGGGGGTGACTGGGCCACGTTCTTTGTCATCACCACCGTGATGGTGACCCCGGGACTGATTCTGCTGCTGCTGATACGCAGCGCGCTGACCCGCCGGATGGGGGCAGCCTTCAGCCGCCGGCGCGCCGCCACCACCACTGCGGGCCCGGCGGACTGACCCCCTCTCAGGATCCGGGCCGGTGCATGCGGCGCCCCAGCAGAGCCTTCTCCAGTTCCACCATGACCAGAATCGCGACACCGATGGCAATCATGTAAGCCCAGTCCACCGGCTCAACGGCCGTGGTCCCGAACAGCAGTTGCATGGGAGGGAAGTACGTAAAGGCCAACTGCAGCACCACGATCCCCATGATGGAGCCCGGCACCCAGCGGTTACCGGCGAGTATTCCCGCATGCAGTGAGGTATCGATCACATAGCGGGAGGCCAACAGGTAGAAGACCTGTCCCACCACCAGCGTGTTCACGGCCACCGTGCGGGCGTAATCCAGCGCGTCGCCATCCGCGTAGCGCAGCAGGAACATGGAAACGGTGGCGATCACCAGCAGCACGGATACAAAACTGATGCGCCAGACCATGTAGCCGCTGAGAACGGATGCCTGTGGCGGCCTTGGCGGACGCCGCATGACGCCGGGCTCGGTGGGCTCGAAGGCCAACGCCAGACCCAGGGTCACCGCGGTGACCATGTTCACCCAGAGGATCTGCACCGGCGTGATCGGCAACACCAGACCGGCCAGCACCGCCAGGATCACCACACCGGCCTGCCCCCCGTTGGTGGGCAGGATGAACAACAGTGTCTTACGCAGATTGTCGTAAACGGTCCGGCCTTCCTCCACGGCACGGGCGATGGAGGCGAAATTGTCGTCCGCAAGCACCATTTCGCTGGCCTCCTTGGACACCTCCGTCCCTTTCCGTCCCATGGCCACGCCCACATCGGCGCGTTTGAGCGCGGGCGCATCGTTGACGCCGTCGCCGGTCATGGCCACCACCTCGCCCTCGGCCTGCAGGGCGCGCACCAGACGAAGCTTGTGTTCCGGGCTGGCACGGGCGAACACATCGGTCTCGGCCACCAGGTCACGTAACGCCGCGTCGTCCATCCCCTCGATCTCGGTGCCGGTGGTGACCCGCTCACCATCGCCGATCCCCAGCTCCGCGCCAATGGCACGGGCTGTCAGGCCGTGGTCACCGGTGATCATCTTCACCCGTATTCCGGCTTCACGGCACTGGCTGACGGCTTCGATGGCCTCCTCCCGGGGCGGATCGATCATGCCGACCATGCCGATCAGCACCAGCCCGGTCTCCACATCGTCGAAGTGCAGGCTATGCTTGCCATTGTCGAACTGACGGGCAGCCACGGCGAGCAGGCGCTGCCCCTTGCCGGCGATGGCATCCATGCGTTCGGTCCAGTAGGCCTCGTCCAGGGGTTCATCCGCTTCCTCCCCCCGCTGCTGCTCGCACATCCCCAGGATCCGTTCCGGTGCGCCCTTCACGTAGACCACGGTCCCGTCTTCGTGCTCGTTGTGAAGCGTCGCCATGAAGCGGTGCTCCGACTCGAACGGGATGGCATCCACCCGGGGCCGGTCACGCTGCTCCCGCTCGGCATCCAGACCCGTCTTCAAGGCCAGGGTCACCAGGGCCCCCTCCGTGGGGTCCCCCCGCATGCGCCATTCTCCGTCCCGGTGCTCCAGCGTGGCCTCGTTACACAGCAGGACGGCGCGCAACAGCTCCCGCAGTCGAGGATCCTCGTCCGGATCCACCGGGTCACCGTCACGCTCCACCGATCCCTCCGGGGCATAACCCACCCCGCTCACCGTGTAATCGGCACCGCGCACGGCGGCGCTTTGCACGGTCATCTCATTGCGGGTCAGGGTGCCGGTCTTGTCGGAGCAGATGACGGTCACCGAACCCAGAGTTTCCACCGCCGGCAGCTTGCGGATGATGGCATTGCGGCCGGCCATACGCTGCACACCGATGGCCAGCGTGATGGTCATGACCGCCGGCAGACCTTCCGGGATGGCGGCCACGGCCAGACCCACCGCGGCAAGAAAGATCTCGCCCACGGCGTAATCACGCACCAGGTAACCGAAGAGAAAGGTCAAGGCAGCCATGCCGAGGATGGCGCCGGCCAACCAACGGCCGAACCGGTTGATCTGGCGGATCAGCGGGGTCGTCATGTCCCCCACGTCCTCCAGCATGGCGCTGATCCGACCGATCTCCGTGCGACCACCGGTGGCGACCACCAGCCCGGTGGCCTGGCCGTAAGTGACCAGGGTGCCGGAATAGGCCATGCAGGAACGGTCCCCCAGAACGGCATCTTCCGGCTGCGGCTCCACACACTTGTCCACAGGGACGGACTCGCCGGTGAGCACCGCTTCATCCACCCGGAGATCCCGCTGCTTGATCAGCCGCAGATCAGCCGGCACCTTGTCCCCGGACTGGAGGAGCACCAGATCCCCGGGAACCAGCTCCTCGGCGGGTATCTCCACGCGTCGCCCGTCCCGCAACACGGTAGCCCTCGGCGACAGCATGTCCCGGATCGCGTCCAGGGCCCGCTCTGCCTTGCCTTCCTGAATCACCCCGATGACGGCGTTGATCACCACCACACCGAGAATGACACCGGTATCCACCCAGTGACCCAGCAGGGCGGTCACCACCGCCGCCGCGATAAGCACGTAGATCAGTACATTGTGGAACTGCAGGAGGAAGCGCATCAGCGGCCCGTGCTTGCGGGGCGGAGGCAACCGGTTCGGACCGGCAAGATCCAGCCGCCGGTCCACCTCCGTACCGTCCAGCCCCCGGGTGCCCACGGCGAGTTTGTCCAGCGCCTCGTCCGCGCTGACGGCGTGCCACGCCTCAGGGCTTTCCAGATACCGCCCGATGTCGTCGTCCTGATTCATGCTCCACTGTCTCCTGCGCCCCGTGACCACCCCGGGGAAACGAACACGCATGTCTTGATGCAATGCAATATACACTAAGCCTTCACGACGGTTCCCGAAAGCCTGACATGCATGGCGTCTATCGGCGAAATAGAAGCCATGCGTTTCTGCTGGCCGGCAAACCCGCGTAGACTATGCGACAGTTCAACGCCACGCCGGCATTGTCCGGGTGTAAGGGAGCGATGCAATGACTGACGTCAGGCACCAGAAGCTGCTCATTCTGGGTTCGGGCCCGGCAGGCTATACCGCGGCGGTCTACGCGGCGCGCGCCAATCTGAACCCGGTGCTGGTCACCGGCATGCAGATGGGAGGGCAGTTGACCACCACCACCGACGTGGACAACTGGCCCGGTGACGTGGAAGGGCTCCAGGGCCCCGACCTGATGGAGCGCATGCGGCAGCATGCGGAACGCTTCGGCACCGAGATCATCTTCGACCATGTCAACGCGGTGGATCTGGGACAGCGCCCGTTCCGCCTGCAGGGTGACAACGGCATCTACACCTGCGACGCGCTCATCATCGCCACCGGGGCCAGCGCACGCTATCTGGGCCTGCCATCCGAGGAAGCCTTCATGGGGCGGGGGGTCTCCGCCTGCGCCACCTGCGACGGTTTCTTCTACCGTGGTCAGAAAGTGGCGGTGATCGGTGGCGGTAATACGGCCGTGGAAGAAGCGCTTTACCTCTCCAACATCGCCGATCATGTGACCCTGGTGCATCGGCGCGACAGCCTCCGTGCCGAGAAGATTCTTCAGGACAAGCTCATGGAGAAGGCGGAGGCCGGCAAAATCGGCATCCGCTGGGACCATACGCTGGCGGAGATCCTGGGGGACGCGTCCGGTGTCACCGGCGCGCGGCTGAAGTCAACACGCACCGGCGAGACCAGCGACATCGACGTGGCCGGCGTCTTCATTGCCATCGGCCACACGCCCAATACCGGGATCTTCGAGGGACAACTGGACATGGAAGGCGGTTATATCCGGGTGAAAAGCGGGCTGGACGGTGACGCCACGGCCACCAGCGTGCCCGGCGTCTTCGCTGCCGGCGATGTGATGGACCACGTGTACCGCCAGGCGGTGACCTCCGCGGGCACCGGCTGCATGGCCGCGCTGGATGCGGAGCGGTACCTGGACAGTCTTTAGGGAGCGCTGATTGATTCCCATGGCACACTGGCTTTGAGGTGTGGGAATAGATCAGCGCTTGCTTTAGGGAGGCGCTGCGGACAGCAGCGCTTGCAAATTTGCTGCAGCGCCTCAAAATTGAAAAGGGAACCCTGAATCAAGCAAAGGAAGGTTTGTAGTCAGCCATGCCAACCAGTGCACTGAACCCCCGCATCGTCGAACGCCCCCAGGAAGAGCAGCAACGCATCGACCGGGAAACCGCGAACCTGGCGTTGTACTACCATGAGGGCTGCGTCCACTGCATCCGCGTGCTTCGGGCCATCGAGCGGCTGCATCTCAAGATCGATTTCCGCAACATCCGGGAAGTGCCCGCCTACCGCGACCAACTGGTGGAGCAGGGCGGGAGCAGCACCGTGCCCTGTCTACAGATCCACGAGGAAAGCGGAGACGTGAACTGGCTGTATGACTCGCACCGGATCATCGATTACCTGGAACAGCGCTTCGCCTGACCGTGGGTGGCCACCAAGGCTCGCCGTCGTCAGCGGAGCTTCCAGTTGTAATCCACGGTCAGCGGTGCGTGGTCGGAGAAACGCTTAGCGGTGTAGACGTCGGACCGTACTGCAGAGGCCGCCACGCCCGGGGTGGCAACCTGGTAATCGATGCGCCACCCCGTGTTGTTGTCCCAGGCCCGGCCCCGGTTCGACCACCAGGTGTACTGTTCCCTTTCCGGATAGAGCCAGCGGTACACGTCCACCCAGTTCTCCTCAGAGAACAGTCGGTCCATCCAAGCCCGCTCCTCCGGCAGGAAGCCGGAATTCTTCTGGTTGCTGCGCCAGTTCTTGAGATCAATCTCGCGGTGGGCGATGTTCCAGTCACCGCAGATGAGGTATTCCCGGTCATCCCGCATCCAGGCCCGCAGCGGCTCCAGGAACCGCTCCATGACGTCGAACTTCACCTGCTGCCGTTCCTCGCTGGAGGAGCCGGACGGCATATACAGTGAGATCACCGAAAGCCTGCCGAAACGCGCCTCGATCAAACGCCCCTCGCTGTCGAAGTCCTCCCAGCCGATCCCCTTGATCAGATCATCCGGTTCGTGCCGGCAGTAAATGCCCACACCGCTGTAGCCCTTTTTCTCCGCCGGATGATAGGCGGTGTGAAAACCTTCCGGATAGAACGGATCCTCGCCCAGTTGGTCCTCCTGGGCCTTGATCTCCTGCAGACAGACAACGTCCGCATGCTGTTCGGGCAGCCAGTCGAAAAAACCCTTCCGGGCAGCGGCGCGAATGCCGTTGCAGTTCAGTGAAATGATGCGCATGGTTCCACTAGGTGAATCACTGGATAGGGGCAATAGGATAACCGAAGGCGACGCGAGAGCCCGTCCCCCCGGATCCGGGCTACCTGGCGCACTGAGCCGCCGCGGGCGAAGTCCCCCTGCGGATGCGCCACAGACCGATGCGCGGTGACGGGAGGAGCCGGCCCGGACTGTCGGCGAGAGGGACCTCGCCGACAAGCCTACAGGGATGTATTCACGGCGTGTCCGGGTCGGCTCCTCCCGTCACCGCGCCGTGCCGAAGCCACCCTGAGCCCGCGGCTCAGTGCGCCAGCCGGGCACAGTCGCTGAAGCCTTGCCTCAGACGCGCTCATACAGCGCGGCAATCCCCTGGCCGCCGCCGATGCACATGGTCACCACAGCATAGCGGGCGCCGGTGCGCTGCATTTCGTACACGGCCTTGACGGTGAGATTCGCACCGGTGGCACCGATGGGATGACCCAGCGAGATGCCGCTGCCGTTGGGGTTCACACGAGCCGGATCCAGATCCAGATCCCGCACCACCGCCAGCGCCTGGGCGGCGAAGGCCTCGTTCACCTCCCAGACCTCGATCTGGTCCACGGAGACACCGGTGCGGTCCAGCAATTGCTTCACCGCCGGCACCGGTCCGATCCCCATGTACTTGGGATCCACCGCCGCCACGGTGGCATCCACCAGCCGCGCCAGCGGCTTCAGCCCGGCCTTCTCGGCGGCGGAGGCCTCCATCATGGTCACCGCCGCGGCACCATCATTGAGGGAGGACGCGTTGCCGGCGGTCACCGTGCCGCCGTCCCGCTTGAACACCGGCTTCATCTTGGCAAGACCTTCCAGGCTGGTGTCCCGGCGCGGGTTCTCGTCGGTATCGAAAACCACCACGCCCTTCCGGGTTTTCACCTCCACCGGCATGATCTGATCCTTGAAACGCCCCTCGTCGATGGCGGCAACGGCACGCTGGTGGGATTCCACCGCCAGCGCATCCTGATCCTCCCGGGAAACGCCCCATTTCTCCGCCACGTTCTCCGCGGTGATCCCCATATGGCACTTGTCGAAGGGATCGGTGAGCGCCCCTACCATGGCATCCAGCATGGTGCCGTCGCCCATGCGCTGGCCCCAGCGGCCGGAGGGCAGCCAGTAGGGGGAACGGGACATGGCGTCCGCGCCGCCGCCCACCACCACGTCGGCATCCCCGCTGCGGATATAACCGGCAGCGGTCACGATGGCCTGCAGACCGCTGCCGCAGAGCCGGTTCAGGGTCAGCGCCGGCGTGCTGTGAGGCAAGCCGCCGTTGATGGTGGCCACGCGGGACAGGTACATGTCGCGGGGCTCGGTATGAATCACGTTGCCGAACACCACATGACCCACCTGCTCCGGATCCACCCCGGCACGTTTCACGGACTCCCGCAGCACAGAGGCTGCCAGGTCGCCGAGGGAGACGTCCTTCAGCCCCCCGCCATAGGTGCCGATTGCGGTCCGGGTCGCACCTACCACCATGACTTCGCGTGTATTGCTCATGACGTATCCCCTCGGTCGTTCCGTTTGCGGTGCACTGCAAAAAAGTGGTCTGGCATTCTAGGGAGTTCATGCTGCATCGCGCAAGCATTGAGGTGACAAGCTGTTCACCCACGAAATGGCCCGTGAAACGGAAACTGCAGCAAGCTGCAGCACCGGCGGCTCGCCTTGATCGGCCGGCGGGGGTCGGTCAAAATGGGGCGCCAATCAGCCGGACGCCTGCAGCGCGACGGCCCCAGGGCAGCATCGGCCTGTCTAGACAGTCTCCCAGGCTTCCCTCGGCGCCGTGCACGGTGCGCCGCAGCCGCTTGCCGCGGACCACACCCCGTCGGCAAAACCAGCCCAGCTAAGCGGTTTATACTTCAGGCCGAACATGGCCGCATGCCACACGCCCGCAGGACCTGATCGGCGAGGCGGGAGGTCGGAACCAAAAGTTCCGCGACCAGTGGCGTCAATCCAAAAAAGGAGGACGCATGACCGGACACATCACGTATCCCACCAGCGGCGAGAAAATCACGGCGAAGGACGGCAAGCTTCAGGTCCCGGACAACCCCATCCTGGGTTTCGTGGAAGGGGATGGCATCGGACCGGACATCACCCGCGCCTCCATGCGCATCTGGGACGCCGCCGTGGAAAAGGCCTACAACGGCAAGCGAAAGGTGCACTGGTGCGAGCTGTACATGGGCGAAAAAGCGGCCGGACTGTATGACGGAAACTACTTCCCGGAGGAGACGAAGGCGGCGCTGAACGACCTGCTGGTCTCCATCAAGGGCCCGCTGACCACCCCCGTGGGCGGCGGATTCCGCTCGCTGAACGTGTCCCTGCGCCAGGAACTGGACCTGTATGCCTGCGTCCGTCCCGTGCGCCACTACGCGGGCGTGCCCTCGCCACTGAAAAAACCAGAAGACGTGGACGTGGTGATCTTCCGCGAGAACACCGAGGACGTCTACGCCGGCATCGAATACCAGTCCGGCAGCGAGGAAAACAGGAAGCTGGCCGCGTTCCTGCGTAACGAGATGGGCGCCAGTTTCTTCGAGGACGCCGGCCTGGGGGTGAAGCCGATCTCAGAATTCGGCACCAAGCGCCTGGTTCGCAAGGCGATCCAGTATGCCATCGACAACAACCGGGAAAGCGTCACCCTGGTCCACAAGGGCAACATCATGAAGTTCACCGAAGGGGCATTTCGCTCCTGGGGGTACGAACTGGCCCGCGAGGAGTTCCCGGAACAGACCATCACCGAAGAGGAGCTGTACAGCACCTACGGGGGCAAGCGCCCCGAGGGCAAGGTGGTGATCAAGGACCGCATCGCCGACATCATTTTCCAGATGATGCTGCTGCGGCCGAACGAGTTCGACGTGCTGGCCACCATGAACCTGAACGGCGACTACCTGTCCGACGCCGTGGCCGCTGAAGTGGGCGGCGTGGGCATCGCGCCGGGTGCCAACATGAGCGATAACGTGGCCGTGTTCGAGGCCACTCACGGCACCGCGCCCAAGTACGCCAACCAGGACAAGGTCAACCCGGGTTCGCTGCTGTTCTCCGGCGTGATGATGCTGGAGCACATCGGCTGGCAGGAAGCGGCCGATCTGATCACCGCCGCCTATCAGGAGGTGGTCACCAGCCGCATTGTCACCTACGACTTCGCACGCCAGATCGAAGGCGCCACCGAGGTGAAAACCAGCCAGTTCGCCGATGCCATCATCGCCCAGATCCAGGGCGGCATGAACATCGAGGAGTTCCGCGCCCGGCGCGAGGAAGCCATCGAGAAGGACAGGAAGGTGCGGGAGCTGCGTCGCGTCTCATCCCCGCTGGAGGAAATGATCGCCTCCGGCCGCATCCCCCACACCGTGGGCGATCTGATGAACCCCTCGCCCATCTCGGTGCCGCCGGAAACCACGGTGGAGGACGCCATGCACCTGATGCGCGAGAAGAGTATCAGCTCGGTGATCACGCGCCCGGGCGCCGACGGCCAATGGGGGATCATGACCCAGCGCGACGTGATCAGCCGCATCGTCTCCAAGAACCGGGCCCCGGCCTCGGTCAAGGTGGATGAAGTCGCCTCCAAGCCCCTGGTCACGGTCCCGGTGGACATGACACTGCACGAGTGCGCGGAGAAGATGTCCAACTCCAACATCCGCCGCTGTGCTGTCATCGACAAGGACCAGGAGCCCATCGGCATCATCTCCGATACGGATATCTTCGCCAGCGTGGAACAGTTCGGGCTGCCCGAGTAGGTTCCACGGACGGGAAACCTGACTGTGTGAACGGCCCGGGAAGATGCTTCCCGGGCCGTTCTGTCTCTGGCAATCTGCAATCAGACGACCGGTGCGGGAGGAACGTGGATGAGCACCAGAGAACCGGATCTGCCCCTCAGGGAGAACATCCGCCAGCTCGGCGATCTGCTTGGCCAGACGCTGCGGGAGCAGGGAGGCGACTCACTGTTCCGGATCGTGGAGGAGATCCGCAATCTGGCCAAGGACGCCCGTGGCGGCAGCCGCGAGGCGCTGGCCCGCCTGGACCAGACCCTGACCGGCCTCGAGGACGAACTGATCATGCCGGTGGTCCGGGCCTTCTCCCAGTTCCTGAATCTGGCCAACATCTGCGAACAGCACCACCGCGTCCGCCGTACCCGGGCCTGGGCCATGGATCCGGAATCGGCCCCACTACGCGGCTCCCTGGAGGAGACCTTCGAACGCCTGGCGCGCGTTGTCGAGCCGGAACAGATCCACCAGGCCGTGTGCGATATGCGGATCGGGCTGGTCCTCACGGCCCACCCCACCGAGGTCAGCCGCCGCACGCTCCTGCAGAAGTACAACCATATCGCCCGCCTGCTGGACACCCAGGACCGGCAGGATCTCACGCCGGCGGAAGCCGAGGAGATCAGCCAGGCCCTGAAACGGGAGATCACCGCGTCCTGGCACACCGACGAGATCCGACAGCGCCGACCCACCCCACAGGATGAAGCCCGCTGGGGTTACGCCGTGGTGGAACAGACCCTGTGGGACGCCATTCCCCGCTACGCCCGTCGGCTGGACCGCACGCTGAAAGCGTACACCAATCGTGGTCTGCCCCTGGACGCCGCACCCATCCGTTTCGGTTCCTGGATGGGGGGCGACCGGGACGGGAACCCGCGGGTCACCGCCCGTGTCACCCACGAGGCCTGCCTGCTGGCCCGATGGATGGCGGCAACACTGTACGAGAAGGAAGTGAGCGCGCTGATCAGCGAACTGTCCCTGCAGTGCGCCGACGACGACCTCCGGGACCAGGTGGGAGATGCCTGGGAGCCCTATCGCGTGATCCTCAAGCGGGTACGCGCCCGCCTGCGCCTCACCGTGCGCTGGGTGGAAGCGCGGCTGGATGGGAAAACACCACCGGAGGGCGAGATCTACCTGCGCACCGAGGATCTGCGCAAACCGCTGCTGGACTGTTACCACAGCCTGCACCGCTGCGGGGCCGGCGTGGTGGCTGACGGGCGTCTGCTGGACCTGTTGCGCCGGCTGGCCTGTTTCGGCACCAGCCTGATGCGCATCGATATCCGCCAGGAGGCCGGCCGCCACACGGAAGCCATCGCCGCCATCACCGGTGCCCTGGGTCTGGGCGACTACACGGAGTGGAGCGAAGAGGAGCGCCAGCAGTTCCTGATGCGGGAGCTGCACAACCCGCGCCCCCTGATACCCCGGGATTTCGAACCCGATGACGATGTCCGGGAAGTGCTGGACACCTTCCGCGTCATCGCCCAACAGGGCGAGGAAAGCCTGGGCGCGTACGTCATCTCCATGGCTTCCAAACCGTCGGACCTGCTGGCCGTGGAGCTGCTGCAGAAGGAAGCCGCCGTCAGACATCCGCTGCGTGTGGTACCGCTGTTCGAAACCCTGGCCGATCTGCAGGGAGCCGAGGACTGCCTGGAACAATTGCTTGCGCTGGACTGGTACAAGCAGCGCATCGGTGGCCGGCAGGAGATCATGATCGGCTATTCCGATTCGGGGAAGGACGCCGGCCATCTCACCGCGGCCTGGGCCTTGTACCAGACCCAGGAGCAGCTCGTGGCCTGCTGCCGCCGGCACGGTGTGCGCCTTACCCTGTTCCATGGGCGGGGCGGCTCCATCGGTCGGGGCGGAGGCCCCACCCACGCCGCCATCCTGTCGCAGCCCCCCGGCTCAGTGAACGGCAGCCTCCGGGTCACGGAACAGGGCGAAGTGATCCAGGCGAAGTTCGGCCTGCCGGGGATCGCACTGCGGAACCTGGAGCTGTACATCACGGCGGTACTGGAAGCCACGCTGCAACCCCCGCCGGACCCGGACCCCGCCTGGCGGGAGCTGATGGACGAGCTCTCGGCCATCGCCATGGGGCAATACCGGGGCCTGGTCCGGGAGACCGACGATTTCGTACCCTATTTCCGGGCCGCAACCCCGGAGCAGGAGATCGCCGGGCTGACCATCGGCTCGCGTCCCGCCAAGCGCCGCACCGGTGGAGGCGTGGAAAGCCTCCGGGCCATCCCCTGGATCTTCAGCTGGACTCAGACCCGGCTGCTGCTCCCGGCCTGGCTGGGCGTGGGCGAGGCCCTGGTGCATGCACAGCAGAACGGGCGCGGCGACGACCTGCGCACCATGTTCGAGCAATGGTCCTTTTTCCGCGCCTTCATCGACATGGTGGAGATGGTGCTGGCCAAGGGAGACCCGGATGTGGCCGCGCTGTACGACCAGCGCCTGGTACCACCGGAATTGCAGCCGCTGGGTCAGGATCTGCGGACCCGTTACCGCAGCACCCTGGAGGCTGTGCTTCAGGTCAGCGGCCACCAGCGGCCACTGGACGATTTCCCGGTGGTCCGCCGGTCCGTGGACGTACGCAATCCCTACGTGGACCCGCTCAACCGCCTGCAGGTGGAGTTACTGCACCGGGTCCGGCACGGCAAGGAGGAGAACCTGCGCAAGGCCCTGCAGGTCTGCATCAACGGCATCGCCGCCGGCATGCGCAACACCGGCTGACCGCCTCCGCCCACGGTGGACCGCCACCAGGCCGGTCCACCCCCGACAGGAAACCCGTTCACGGACATGAGCCTCCCCGACTACAAACGCGCCTTCATCGACTTCGCCCTGCAGCGGGACGTGCTGCGTTTCGGCAACTTCACCCTGAAGTCCGGACGTCAGAGTCCCTACTTCTTCAATGCGGGGCTGTTCAACACCGGCGCCGCACTGGCGGAACTGGGCCGCTACTATGCCCGCGCCATCGTCGAATCGGGGGTGGGGTTCGATATGCTGTTCGGGCCCGCCTACAAGGGCATCCCGCTGGCGGCGGCCACGGTTGTGGCCATGGCCGACCACCACGGCCGGGATGTGCCCTACGCGTTCAATCGCAAGGAAGCAAAGGATCACGGCGAGGGGGGCGTGATCGTCGGCGCCCCGCTGCAGGGACGCGTCCTGGTGATTGACGACGTGATCTCGGCGGGGACGTCGGTCCGGGAATCGGTGGAACTGATCGAGGATGCGGGCGCCCGTCTCGCCGGCGTGGCCATCGCGCTGGATCGGCAGGAACGCGGCACCGGCGACAGCTCCGCCGTCCAGCAGGTGCGTCGGTCGTTCGGCGTTCCCGTGGTGCCGGTGGTGAATCTGGATGATCTGGTGCAATGGCTGGAGGACAGCGGTCGCCATGGGGAGCAGTTGCGGGCGATCCGCGACTATCGGGGGCGCTACGGCGCCTGACCCACAAGGCGCGGCCCGCAGGCAATGGCCGTCGCTCCTGACACGGGCCGCATGCAGCCTGCTGCTGGCGGCATGGCTGTTCTGCGGAGCACCCGCCTGGGCGGCGCACACCGTGGACCTGCGCATCGGCCAGATCAGCCATCCCCAGGGCAGCCTGCAGGACGTCCACGTACGGCTGCACCAGGCCTCGGGCAGCGGCTCCCTGTCCATCGCCCGGGCGCAGTGGGGCGAGCAGCATATCGGGCCGCTGGAACTGCAGTGCGAACGGCTCCGGATCGCCCCCGCCGCCCTGGGATGCGCCGGCGCCACCCTCGCCCTGGAGCATCCGGCGGTGGGCGCCCTGCAGTTGCAGGGTGAGGTGCAGCATGCCATGGGCGAGACCCGTTCCACCCTGGAGGGCACCATCGGCGGCAACCCGGCCCGCCTGGGGCTGCACGTCCACGCCGAGGGTGCCAGCGTGCAGTTGCAGCTCCGGGACATGGATGCCGCCACACTGACGCCGCTGATCCCGGACCCGGGCTGGCATACCCGTGGTCAGATGGATCTCAGCCTCTCCGCCGATCTCCACCGCCACGGCACCGTGACCGGCACCCTGGTCCTGACCGTCCGGGATCTGGATCTGTCCAACCCGGACGGAAGCCTCGCCGCCGAAGGGCTGGAGTTCACCGCCATCGCCGGACTCCGGGGCAACCGCAGGGAACAGCGCGGCACCCTGCGGTTGGTGGGCCGGAGCGGGCTGGCCTACGTGGATCCGCTGTTGATGGACCTGGACGCCCACCCCGTCAGCCTGCTGGCAAACATGCTTCACCGTGACGGCCGCCTGTGGCTGGAGCAACTGCGCGTCCGGCAGCCGGGCCTGCTGCAGGCGCATGGGCAAGCCAGCCTGAGCTGGGCACCAACCCCGACCCTGCACCGGCTCAGCCTGCGTATCGACGAGGCAATGCTCCCGGAGGCTTACACCACCTTCCTGCAGCCCTTCCTGATCGGCACGGTGCTGGACAGCCTGGACATGACCGGCCGCCTGGGCGGGGAGTTGGAGATCAGCGGCAACCGTCCGTTGCATGCGGCCATGTGGCTGCAGCAGGTGGACGTACACGACCGCCGGGAGCGGTTTTCCCTGAACGGTCTGGACGGGAGGCTGGTCTGGGCGGAGGACACCCCGGTGCCGCCCTCCCGGCTTCGCTGGCAGCAGGGCCGGATCTATCGTATCGCCCTGGGCACGGGCGAAGCGGAGGCAGGCCTCGCGGGCGACGGTCTACGCCTGCGACGGCCGCTGGTCCTGCCGGTGGAGGACGGAGCGCTGCGTCTGGACACACTGCGACTCGATGGGCTGGGCGGCCCTGACTTCGCCGCCACACTGGAAGGGCGTCTGGAACCCATCAGCCTGGAGGCCCTGAGCCGCGCCCTGGGATGGCCGGAACTCCAGGGCACCGTGTCCGGCACCATTCCACGGGTCACCTACCGGGACCGCCGCCTGGCGCTGGACGACGCGCTTCAAGCGCGCATCTTCGATGGCAGGATGAACGTTGATCGCTTCCGCATCGACGACCCGCTTGGCCGCTTTCCCCAACTGCAGGCGGACGTCCGCCTGCGCGGGCTGGACCTGGAGCTGATCACCGGCACCTTTGCCTTCGGGCGCATCACCGGCCGCCTGAACGGCGACATCCTGGGACTGGAACTGCTGGGCTGGGAACCGGTGGCCTTCGACGCCCGCTTCCACACCCCGGAAGGCGACCGCTCCACCCGGCGCATCAGTCAGCGCGCCATCGAGAACATCTCGGATCTGGGCGCAGGAGGCACGGCGCTGTTATCCGGGACCGCCCTGCGCTTCTTCGAGGATTTCCGCTACCGGCAACTGGGTATCCGCTGCGTGCTCGAAGACAATGTCTGCCGCATGAGCGGCCTGCGACCCGAGGGTGACGGGTATATACTCGTGCAGGGCTCAGGCCTGCCACGGGTGGACGTCATCGGCTTCACCCGGGAGGTGAGCTGGCCCACGTTGCTGGAGCAACTGCGGGCCGTCACCCAGTGACCCCGTGCTATTTCCGCTGCCAGTTGCCCTGTCGATCCTCGTAGTACCAGCCGGAGCGGGCATTGGCCACCCAGCGCTCCGCGAAAGTGCGGCGGATGTCGTCCTCCCACTCCGGATGGCCGTTGGCCACGGCGATCTGGCGGTAAAGTGCCTGCCGGTCAGCATTCTCATCGGCGATCAGCTGCCGCAGACGATTGCGCTCGGCCAGGGGCACGGCAGACTGGTCCCGGAGGGCGATCTGCCCATCCCGGGTCAAGCCGATGGCACCGGACTCGTAGTGGGGCAAGAGCTGCGGATGGCGGGATTCCATGGACGCGGTGATCTGCCGGATGGCCGGCGAACTCACATCCAGATCGGGGCTCTGCGCGGCCGCCGCCGGCACCAGGGTGTTCAGCACCCGGATAGCCAGCGGCTCCGCCCGCTCGGCGGGCGCCCGGCTCTGCGGCTGACCGTTCTCCGGCGGCTGCTCCCGCCCCCAGACATCCTGAATGATCCGATCCGCCGCCTGCTCCGCGGCAACCGCCGGGAAATAGACATTGATGGTGACGCAGGCGCTCAACAGCAGCACCAGAAACGGGAGAGACAGGCGGGTGGTCATGTTCACGCTGACATCCTCAATCGGGCGCGGCAGCCCTGCTTCCATTGGATCCGGCCAGCATAACGCGATCGCGCACCGTCACGCCACGTGTTCAGCGCGTACCCGGACCATACTGGTCGAGGAACTCCCGGAGGCCATCGGTATAGCGCCTGCCGCTCACCAGAAAGCCATCGTTGTGGCCGCCTTCCAGTTTCAGCAACGCCCGCGGCTCCGGGGCTGCTTCATACAGGCGCTGGCCATGCCTGAACGGAACGATCTCGTCGTCCGGGCTGTGCACCACGAGAACCGGCGCCCGCACCGCATCCAGATGGGCCCGGGTATCGTAATCGTGCCGCGCCAGCATCCGGACAGGAAAAATGGGGTACAACTCCGCCGCCAGATCCGGCACGGAAGTGAACGCGGACTCCAGGATCAGCACGGCCGCTCCGCGCTCGGCCGCCATGCGGCTGGCCACGGCCGCCCCGAGGGAGCGGCCGAACAGGATCAGTTCCTCCGCCTCCACGTCGTACTCATCCCGCAGCCAGTCCACCGCCGCATGGGCATCCCGGTACAGGCCCCGCTCGCCGGGACGGCCCGCGCTTCTCCCGTAGCCGCGATAGTCGATGATGAGCACGTTCAGGCCCAGTTCGTGAAAGATGCGCAGGGAATCCAGGCGATGGGAGATGTTGCCGGCATTACCATGAAAGAACAGCAGCGTGGGCGCCGAAGGCGCGTAAGGTACGTACCAGCCATGCAGCCGCACGTCGTCACCGGTGGTCAGCCAGACATCCCGGTAATCCAGCCCGATGCGCTCCGGTGTGGACAGGATCTCCCGACCGGGAACCGCCGGCAGATGGATCAGCCGCGACTGGAACAGATACAGGGCCGCCACCAGCAACAGGTAAATCACAACCAGCAACGCCGCCGCGCGAAGGAGGAATCCCATACACCAGGTCCAACCGATCCGATCAATCCAGGTAGTTGCCACTGCCGGGTTGCGGCCCCCGTCGCCGGGACGGGAGGCCCCAACGGTGCATATACTACCCTTTGAGGAAGCGGTGAAGTATTCACGCTTCCTTATGGAGGCAAAGTCATGTCTCTGCCTACTGACCAGGCTTACAGGAGACGCGGGCGAACGCAATCGGGTTCGGTACGCAGAGTTTAAGGAAGCACTTAAGGTGTTGCCATGCCGATCCGGACCATCACGCTGCTGATACTGACCGCGGTAGCGGTCGCCCTTTCCGGGTGCGCCGGCGTCGGCCGGGGCTACGAGGCCGCCCTGGTGCTGGGAGACATGGCAGCGGGTGCCGACGACAGCCGGCTGAAGCGCAGAACGGAGACGCCCCAGCGGGAGGATCGCCCGTTCCGCATTGAAGACCGTGACTACGAAGCGGATCTGTACCTGCCGGAGAATCCACGACGGGGGACGCTGGTGCTGGTTCACGGTTTCACCGAGGACGGCCGCCGCGATGCGCGCCTGGTGGACTTTGCCAACACCCTGGCCCGGGCCGGCTTCCGCATTCTGGTCCCGGAACTG
Organism: Ectothiorhodospiraceae bacterium; assembly: GCA_020831885.1. GTDB lineage: Bacteria > Pseudomonadota > Gammaproteobacteria > Nitrococcales > Aquisalimonadaceae > LSCE01. The sequence continues at coordinate 11,181 of JAFIFU010000005.1, read as the reverse complement.
GACGGGCTCCGGGATCTGTCATTCAGCACCCGGGAGGCCGAGGCCATTGCCGACGCCATCCGCTACGCCACCGGCCCTGATGGGCCGGCCCAGGGCGGCACCACGGCCGTGGCCGCGATCAGCTTCGCCGTGGGACCGGCCCTGGTGGCCGCCATGGAGGACGACACGCGGGATCACGTCAGCTTTGTGATCTCCGTCGGAGGTTATTACGATCTTCCGGACATGCTGCGCTACGTCACCACCGGCCACGACCGGGGTAGCGCCGAAGGCCGTGCACCACCGCCCCAGCGGCAGGCGCGCTGGGCCGCGCTGCAAAGCCAGTCGCACTGGCTGGACGACCCCCGGGACCGGCAGGCGCTGGAGACGATTGCCGAGCGCCGCATGGAGGAAGAGCATGCCTACGCCGTGGATCAGTTGCGGCGCCTGGGGCCCCAGGGCCGGGCAGTGTATTCGCTGATCATGAACAGGGATCCGCAACGGGTGGAACCGCTGATGGAGAATCTGCCGCCGCGCCTGCTGGAAGAGCTGGCGGCGCTGAACCTGGCGGAACAGGATCTTGACCGTCTGCGGGCCAGGGTGGTGATGATCCATGGCCCGGACGACCGGGTGATTCCGGTTTCCCACAGCGAGCGGCTGCGGGACGCGCTGCCGGAAGGCCAGGCGCGGCTGTTCAAGGCCGGCGGCATGGGGCACGTGGATGTCTCGCCGGGCCTGAGGGACGGTTGGGGATTATGGCGCGCCACCGCCTATGTGCTGCGTCTGGGCGAGGAGCAGCAGTGACTCGGAAGCGACACACGTGCGCGCTATCATGCCCCCAGCGGCCCCACGGAGAAGCCGACCATGTGGAACCTGCCTGTCCTCCCCCGGGTGCACCAGCCACGACGCCTGGTCATTGTCACCAGCGGGGGGGACTCCCCGGGCATGAACTCCGCCATTCGCGCCATCGTTCGCAGCGCGATCCATCAGGGCATCGGGGTGCTGGGTTCGGACCGGGGCTACACCGGCCTGGTGGATGATGAGCTGCGTCCCATGAACACCGCCTCCGTGGGAAACATTCTTCACCGCGGAGGCACAGTACTGAAGAGCGACCGCTGTGACGCGTTCCGCCAGCCGGACATCCGCGCCCGGGTTGCCCGCCAGCTCCGGGAACGCCAGGTGGACGGACTGATCGTGATCGGCGGCGACGGCTCCCTCACCGGCGCACATCTGCTGGCCACGGAAACCGGGCTTCCGGTGGTGGGGCTACCCGGAACCATCGATAACGACATCTCCGGCACCGAGGACACCATCGGTTTCGATACCGCCGTGAACACGGCCCTGGAGGCCATCGACCGGATACGGGACACCGCCCACTCCCACGAGCGGGTCTTCCTGGTGGAGGTCATGGGGCGCAGTTCCGGATTCATCGCCCTGGCCGTCGGGCTGGCCGGCGGGGCGGAGGCCATCCTGCTTCCGGACTGCCGGGTGGACCTCCCCGGACTGGTCCGACGACTGAACCTGAGCAAGCGACGCGGTAAAAACAGCAGTCTGCTCGTGGTGGCCGAGGGCCATGATCCCCGGCTGACCAGCCGACTGGCGGAACAGCTGTCGGAGAACGGCCATCAGGCACGGGCCTGCATCCTGGGGCATATCCAGCGGGGCGGCAGCCCCACGGGGCATGATCGCCTGCTGGCCTCGGCGCTGGGCGCCAGCGCCGTGGATCATCTGTGCGCCGGCCACAGCGACATCATGCTGGGCATCCAGAGGGGCGTCATCACCGCCGTACCACTGGATGAAGTGGCCGGTCGCAGTAAGCCTTTGCCCACCGGCATTCTGGAACTGGCGCACATCCTGGCCAACTGAGCCGCCCAGGGTGGTGGACCCGATCCCCCGGCTCCCCTATCGTAGTGGAAACGGTGAGATATACGCGCCAACCAACAGCCTGATCAGCAAACCGCTTTCGAGGACAGCCGTGACCCTGCTGCTGCGTCTGATGCCGCCGATGCTGCTGGCCATCACCCTGGCCGGCGTTTCCTCCGTGGATGCCCAGCTCTACCGCTGGGTGGACGAGGACGGCAACGTCCACTACACGGATCGGCTGCCGCCGGAACGGGCGCCGGATGCGCGCACCGTCTACTCGCGGGACGGAGCCCCCATCGAGGAGGTGGAGCGTGCGCCCACGGAGGAGGAACTGGCCGAACAGGAGCGACAGCGGAGGCTGGAGCAAGCGCGTCTGGAACAGGAGCAGGAGACGCGCCGGCAGCAGGCGGAGTACGATCGCATGCTGCTCCGCACGTTCAACGACGAGGCACATCTCCAGAACGTCCGTCAGGAGCGCCTGGACGCCCTGGAGGCCCAGCAGCGCATGCTACGGATGCGGAACGCCCGGGACGGCGAAGAGCTGGAGTCCCGGGGCGGCCGGGGCGCGCCCGGCGGGCGCGCCGGGGGCGGGGGTCCCGCGGCGCTTTACGCGAGAATCCGACGGACCGAGGAGCGCATGGCCGAACGGGAGGCCCGCATGGCCGACCTGGAACGGGGCATGGATCATCTGAACAGGGAATTCGACGGACACCTGCAACGGTTCCGTGAACTCAAGCGCGGCAACCGCTGATTTCTCAGTGATGCCCGCGAATGAGGGTACCCACCCCCTGGTCCGTGAACAGTTCCAGGAGTACCGCGTGGGTCACGCGCCCGTCGATGATATGGGCGGAACGCACGCCGTGTTGCACCGCGTCCAGCGCACAGCGGATCTTGGGCAGCATGCCGCCGTGGATGGTCCCGTCGGCGATCAGTTCCTGTACCCGCGCGGCGTCCAGTCCGGTGAGCAGCTTGCCGTTCCGGTCCAGCAGTCCGGCGGTATTGGTCAGCAGGATCAGCTTTTCCGCCTGCAGCACTTCCGCCACCTTCCCGGCCACCAGGTCCGCATTGATGTTGTAGGAACGCCCGTCATCCCCCACGCCGATGGGAGCGATGACAGGGATGAACTCCCCCTGATCCAGCATGTTCACCACGGCCGGGTCGACACTGGCCACCTCGCCCACATGACCGATATCGATGATCTCACTTGCCTCGGCATCCGCCTTGGGCGGCAGTATGAGCTTTCGTGCCCGGATCAGGCCGCCATCCTTGCCTGACAGCCCCACGGCGCGGCCGCCCTGGCTGTTGATGAGCTGGACGATCTCCTTGTTCACCAGACCGCCCAGCACCATCTCCACCACGTCCATGGTCTCGGCGTCGGTCACCCGCATGCCTTCGACGAAACGCGATTCCTTGCCGATCCGCTCCAGCAGCTTCCCGATCTGCGGCCCGCCACCGTGCACGACCACCGGGTTGAATCCCACCAGCTTCATCAACACGATATCGCGGGCAAAACTGCGCTTGAGCTCCTCATCCACCATGGCGTTGCCGCCGAATTTCACGACGATGGTCTTTCCATGGAAGCGCTTGATGTAGGGCAGCGCCTCGGTGAGGACACGGGCCACCTGGGTGGCGGGAGTCTGTTGCTCTGTCATGCGTTCTTACACCTTGTGGAATTCCAGTAGGCTTCGCTCCGGGCGAAGCTGGGGAGCCCTTGCTGCGGGGTGCACTCCCCAACGAAGCCTGCACCACCTCGTACACCCCCGTGTCCCAGGCCGGTGCCGCCTAAAACTGACAACCGAATCGAATCCGGTCCCGGTGCGTCAGAAACCGACCTTGATCCCCGGCTTGGCCTGCTGAAGGAGCTCCCGGAACTGCTGCTGGATCCGCTCCAACGCTTCCTCCGTGTCGGCCTCGAAACGCAATACCAGGCATGGCGTGGTGTTGGATGCGCGCACCAGACCCCAGCCATCGGGGAAATCCACGCGCAAACCGTCAATCGTATTCACGTGCGCATCCGGGAATCGGGCGGCGGCCACCAGCCGCTGGATCACCTGCGGCGGCTCACCTTCCTCCAGGTCGATCTTCAGCTCCGGCGTACTCGCCGCCTCCGGCAATTCCGCGAACACCTCGGTGCTGGTGCGGGGATCCATGGACAGGATCTCCAGCAGGCGCGCCGCCGTATAGATGCCGTCATCGAAGCCATCCCAGCGGTCGTTGAAGAAAATATGACCGCTCATCTCACCCGCCAGCGGGGCCCCGGTTTCCTTCAGCTTCGCCTTGATCAGCGAATGTCCCGTCCGCCACATGACGGGGACCCCGGCATTGTCCGAGATGATGCGCGCCAGGTGCGCGGAGCACTTCACGTCGAAGATGATATCCGCCCCCGGCTGGCGGCTGAGAATATCCATGGCGTACAGCATCATCTGGCGGTCCGCCCAGATGATCTTCCCGGAGGCATCCACAACACCCAGCCGATCCCCGTCACCATCGAATGCCAGCCCCACATCCGCCTCCTGCAGACGCACATAGCTGATCAGAACCTCCAGGTTCTTCGGATCGGAGGGATCGGGATGGTGGTTGGGGAAGTTGCCGTCCACCTCGCAGAACAGTTCTTCCACCTCGCAGCCGATGGCCCGCAGGACTTCGGGGCCCACCTCGCCGGCCACCCCGTTGCCGGCGTCCACCACCACCCTCAGCGGCCGGTGCAGTGTGATATCGCCGGCAATGCGGTCCAGATAGGCCGGGACCACATCCTCGCGCCGGAACGCGCCCTCACCATCGACGAAATCCGTTTCCCGGATACGGCGATACAGGTCCTGAATGGCGTCACCGGATAAGGTCTCGCCACCCAGCATGATCTTGAATCCGTTGTAATCCGGCGGGTTGTGGCTGCCGGTGATCATCACGCAGGAGCCGGTACCCAGATGGTAGGTGGCGAAATAGCTCACCGGGGTCGGCACCCGGCCGATCAGGATGACGTTGCGGCCGGCGGCACGCAGCCCGTCCAGCAGGGCATCGGCCAGGCCGGGACTGGACAAGCGGCCGTCATACCCCACCACCACATCAGGACAACCACGGGCTGCCGCCTCGCTTCCGATCGCGCGTCCGATGATGCGCGCCACATCCTCCGACAGGGTCTTCCCCATGACGCCACGGATGTCATAGGCACGAAACAGGCTGGCATCCACCACGAGCGGTTTCTCCTCCGTCATCTCTTCGGCCGCGGAGTCGATGATCTCCAGACCGTCCAGCGGCTCCGACTCCGCCTCTCTTGTGTCCGCCGTCCCGGACCCGGCGGCTGCCTGGACGGATTCCCCGGCGGCCGGATCCCGCTCCTGTCCGGTCCCGGCTTCCGTGGCCCGGCGTCCACCGCTCACGGCGGCGATGGATGCCTCCATGGCCTCCCGGTTCTCCGCCAGCCGCATTGGGAACCCGCCGGCAAGGCGGCCGGCCGCCACCGCCTGCGCCAATGCCGTCCACTGTCCGGCGTCGGCCCGGACACTCCGGCGAACCCGGAGCATCACCAGCGCAATCACCACCGCCAACAGGACGGCGGCCACAGCGACCACCAGGGGCAACCGGGGATCACGCAGCAGGTCGGGCGCTCCGGCCGACACCGCCGGGCGGTAGCTGACCACCCAATTCGCGTTGGATACATGAACGGAATGCGGTTCCCCGACCCCCTCGGCCAACCCGACACGCAGCAGCTCGCCCCGGCCGCCATCTCCCTGGAACAGCCGGAGTTGCCCCGTATCCGCCACCGGCAGATCCATCACCTGGGCGAACCAGTCCATGGAGTAACTGACCACCAGGTGAGCACCCACCTGTTCGCCCTCCAGAATCGGCTGGACGAAATTCAGGTGACTACCCTCGCGATTGAGCAGGTGCACCTCCGGTGCCACCGACTGACCGGCCTGCTCCGCCGCGCGCAGCATGTCCAGCAGGGCGAACCCCATGGGGGGGTCCGCTTCCGGCTGCGCCTCGTCATGACCGGCGGGTAGCACGAGGACGCGGAGGGCGCCCGGGAATGCCGCCTCCAGCACATCCGCCCCCTGGCCGGCCCCGGCGTCGCCGGCCAGCGCCGGGGATCGCGCCAGTTGCCGGAGCTGACGCTGCTCACGATCCACGGCTCTGGCCACCTGGCGCGCAGCCAGAACCGCAATGGCCTCGCCCTGGCGCTGCTGCGCTGCCTGGTCAACCCGCCCGACCGTTTCCAGGGAAACCCAGGCAACCACCAGCAGCGACACCAGCGCGGCCAGGAACAGCACGCTCCCTAAAACCGTCAGCGAAACCCCGCCCCGCTGACGTCGGCCTGACCCGCCGGCGATGAATCGCACCCGGCTCTTTGTCATTACCTGCCTCCCCGTACGTTCAGCGACGGCCGGAATGGCCGAATCCCCCTTCGCCCCGGGCACTGGGATCGAAGTGCTCCACCACCTGGAACCGGGGCCGAACCACCGGAACAAAGACCAGTTGGGCGATCCGGTCGCCGGGATTGACGGTAAAGGTGTCCCGCCCCCGGTTCCAGCAGGAGACGAACACCTGCCCCTGGTAGTCGGAATCGATCAGGCCCACCAGGTTGCCCAGCACGATGCCGTGCTTGTGACCCAGCCCCGAACGCGGGAGGATCACCGCAGCCAACCCCGGATCGCCGATATGGATCGCCATGCCGGTGGGGATCAGCCGGGTCTGCCCCGGCTCCAGAACAGTGATCTCATCCACGCAGGCTCTGAGATCGATACCCGCGGAGCCATCCGTGGCATAATCCGGCAGCGGAAACGCCTGTCCCAACCGTTCATCCAGTATACGTAGCTGAATCGTCTGCACGTTCCATCCTCACACCTGTACCCGATCGTGGTAGCGCTGTGCCACCAGGCGGATCAGTTCCCGGGCGACTTGCAGCTTGCCGGCCGGCCCCAGGCTGGCACCTCCACCTTCCCAGAGCACTTCCAGCGCGTTCTCGTCCGCATCGAAACCGGTGCCCGGGCGGCCCACCCAGTTGGCGGCGATCATGTCCAGCCCCTTGCCGCGACGCTTGTCCTCCGCATAGGCACGCATGTTATCGGTTTCCGCTGCGAAGCCGACGGTGAACGGTGGGTTCGGCATGCCGGCCACGGTGCCCAGGATGTCGGGGTTGCGCACCAGTTCCAGATGCATGATGTCCCGGCTTTTCTTCAGTTTGCTTGCGGCCACCTGGGCCAGGCGGTAATCCGCCACCGCGGCACTGGCCACGAAAATCTGCGCTTCGCCAGCCCGGGCGGTCACCGCATCCAGCATCTCCTGGGCCGTTTCCACATCCACCCGTTCCACCCCCGGCGGTGTGGGCAGTGCACACGGACCCGCCACCAGGCTGACCCTGGCGCCGGCAGCCGCCGCCGCCTGCGCCACGGCGAAACCCATCTTGCCGGAACTGCGGTTGGTGATGTAACGGACCGGGTCGATGGGCTCCCGGGTGGGTCCGGCAGTGATCAGTACCGAAACCCCCTGGAGCAGCGGCTCGCTGAACAGACCCGCCACCGCCTGCACCAGCTCCATGGGCTCCAGCATGCGACCGGCGCCCACCTCGCCGCAGGCCTGGTCTCCGGCACCGGGGCCGAACACGTGCACGCCCCGACGACGCAGGACGGCGAGGTTGTCCTGCGTGGCCCTATGGGCCCACATGACGCGGTTCATGGCCGGGGCCACGGCCAGCGGCGCCTCGGTGGCCAGGCAGATGGTGGTGAGCAGATCATCGGCCAGGCCATGCGCCACGCGGGCCAAGGCATCCGCGGTGGCGGGCGCCAGCAGCACCACGTCCGCCCAGCGAGCCAGTTCGATGTGCCCCATGGCGGCCTCGGCCTGGGGATCCAGCAGGCTGTCGTGGACAGGTTGCCCGGACACCGCCTGGAAGGTCAGCGGTCGTACGAACTCCATGGCGCCACGGGTCATGACCACGCGCACGTCCGCGCCGGCATCCTTCAACCGCCGTACCAGATCCGCACTCTTGTACGCGGCAATGCCGCCGGTCACCCCCAGCAGGATGCGCCGCCCCTGCAAGTCGGCCATGATGGAACCTCCGCCCGCGGTCCGCCCAAGGAATGCGGGAAGTGTACGGGATCAGGCCGCGCGGTTCTATTTGGGGACCGGGGACTCGGCTTCCCAGGGTACGGAACGGTCGAACCGCTCCTGCAGCCCCGGTTCGTCCAGCGCGTCCAATTCAGCCTCCGCATCCACCCGCGTGTCCGCGGCCAGCATGGCCTTCCGCACACCACCACCACCCTGGGGCACGAACAACAGCACCTGCATGCCGTAGGACTCGCGCCCCAGCATCACGTCCCACGCCTGGCCCTGCCGGTCGGTGATCGTACGCATGGGCCCATTGTGTCAGAGCAGGCCGCGTTCGGCGAAGGAAACCATCTCCCCATCACCCACCACCAGGTGATCCAGAACACGGATATCCACCAACGCCAGGGCGTCCTGCAAACGGCGCGTGATCCGGCGATCGGCGTGACTGGGCTCGGCCACACCGCTGGGATGGTTGTGGGCCAGAATCACCGCCGCAGCGTTGCAGGCCAGCGCCTGCTTCACCACCTCCCGGGGATACACGCTGGCGGCGTCGATGGTGCCGCGGAACAGCTCGTCGAAGCGCAGAACACGGTGACGATTGTCCAGAAACAGGCAGGCAAACACCTCGTGCGGCCGGTGCCGCAGGCGCGCCGCCAGGAAGCGGCGGGTGAGATCCGGGCTGGTCAGCGCCTCGCCCCGTTCCAGGGCGTGCTGGAGATGTCGCTGAGCCATCTCCAGCACGGCCTGCAACTGCGCGTACTTGGCATCCCCCAACCCCGGGCTGGCGCAGAACGCCTCGCGACTGGCCTCCAGCAAGGGCCGCAGGCCCCCGAAACGGGACAGCAGATCCCGCGCCAGATCCACCGCACTGCGTCCGGCCACCCCGGTACGCAGGAAGATGGCCAGCAGTTCGGCATCGGACAGGGCCTGCGGCCCCTGTTTCAGTAAACGCTCCCGCGGCCGCTCGTCCGCGGGCCAGTCGGTAATGGCCATGATGTTCCCTCCCTGGAACGCATGCGGCTAACCCGTCTGCCGGCGGACGGCGAAATCCATGTAGAATTTCAGGCTGTCCGGATTGGCCATGGCATCCGGGTTGGCGGCCTTCTCCAACGGTAAACCCAGCAGCAGCTTCTTGATCGGAAGTTCCATCTTCTTGCCGGTGAGCGTCCGGGGCACCTCCGGCACGGCGATCACCTCGTTGGGCACATGCCGGGCCGACAGCTCCGTACGGATGGCGTCCCGCAGCCGCTGCCGGAGTTCGTCGTCCAGGGACACCCCTTGCCGTAACACTACGAAAAGCGGCATGTAGGACTCCCGCCCCAGGTACTCCAGGTCCACCACCAGGCTGTCCAGGACCTCGGGAAACTCCTCCACCACCCGGTAAATCTCGGCGGTGCCCATGCGGATACCGTGGCGATTGATGGTGGTGTCGGAACGGCCGTAGATCACCGCACCGCCCCGGGGCGTGATGCGGATCCAGTCGCCGTGGCGCCACAACCCCGGATACATGTCGAAATAGCTCTCGTGCATGCGCTTGCCGTCGGCGTCGTTCCAGAAATAGAGCGGCATGGACGGCATGGGTCGGGTCACCACCAACTCACCGACCGTGTCATCCAGCGGCTTGCCTTCGTCATCCAGGGCATACACGGCGATGCCCAGGCAGCGGCACTGCATCTCACCGGCAATCACAGGCATGATCGGGCAGGAACCCACAAAGGCGGCAGCCACGTCGGTGCCCCCGCTGATGGCGGCGATCAACACGTCGCCCAATCCGTCCTGAAGCCAGTGGTAGCCCTCCTCCGGCAGCGGCGAACCGGTGGAGCCGACCGCCCGCAGGGTGTCGAGCCTTGCCAGGGCGCGTGGTTCGATACCGGCCTTCTTGCAATTCATGAAGTAAGCGGCACCGGCGCCGAAGAAGGTCATGCCGGTTTCCTCGGCGAAGCGCCACAGGGTGCCCAGATCGGGATGCCCCGGATTGCCGTCGTAGAGACAGATGGTGGCGCCCACCAGCAACCCCCCGATCTGGGAGTTCCACATGATCCAGCCCGTGGTGGTGAACCACATGAAACGGTCCTCCGGACCCAGATCCAGGTGCAGCGCGTGTCCCTTGACCGTCTCCAGCAATGTGCCGCCCTGGCCGTGGACGATGGGCTTTGGCAGACCGGTGGTGCCGGAGGAGTACACCACCCACAGGGGGTGGTCGAACGGCAGCGGCTCGAACTGCATGTCGCCGCCTTCCTGGAGCAGTTCCTCCCAGCGCAGCGCATCCGGCAGCGTGGCCCCGGCATTCAGATAGGGCAGCAGGATCGTGTGCTCCAGCGTCGGAAGGTCCTCGCACATGCCCTCCACCACCGCCAGGCGGTCGAAATCCTTCCCGCCATACCGGTAGCCGTCCACGGTGATCAGGACTTTGGGGTCGATTTGCCGGAAGCGGTCCAGCACACTGCTGGTTCCCATATCCGGCGAACAACTGGACCACACCGCGCCGATGCTGGCGCAGGCGAAGAAGGCGACCACGGTTTCGGGAATATTGGGCATGTAGGCCACCACCCGATCGCCGGGCTTCACACCCCGGGAGCGCAGTGCATTGGCCAGCCCGGTGACCTGCTGGCGCAGTTCTCCCCAGCTCAGGCTCTGCAGATCACGCAGCTCGGAGCGGGAGAGAATGGCCGGATGGTCCGGATCCTCCACGTGAAACCGGAACAGTTGCTCGGCGAGATTCAGGCGGGCACCTTCGAACCAATGGGCTCCGGGCATCCGCTGCTCATCGAGCACGCGCTTCCAGGGCTGGGAATGGCGGATGTCGAAGTATTCCCAGATGGAGGCCCAGAAATCCTCCAGGTGGTCCACCGACCACTGCCAGAGGGCGTTGTAGTCATCGAAGCGCAAGCCCCGATTCTGTTCCAGCCAGGCCATGTAATGCCGCATCCGGCTGTTTTCCACCCGTTCCCGGCTCGGCGTCCAGATCGGCTCCGCCTGTGTCGCACTCATGTTTCCTCTCCTCACTGCGTCGTCTGTCTCTCGTGTCAGACGGACTTCATAGTACCCGCGTTTCCGCCTCGGCACCCTGGCTGACCAGCTCAAACCGCCCGCCAGTCCGCCGCAGCACGGTCAGTGAGCAATGGTTAGGGCGGAAGTGGACCACCCGATCATCACCCAGGGCAGCGCCGGCTGCGGCGTTGATGGCGATGAAATGCGTGATCACGACGGTATCGGTTTCCAGTTCCGTGCGGGCGGGCAGCCCCCCCAGCCGGCCGGACCGCCCCCCACAAACAAACACCGTAAATCGGCCGCCCC
>JAFIFU010000100.1 GCA_020831885.1 Ectothiorhodospiraceae bacterium | reverse complement strand
CTGACCAACTACAAGGTGCCGAAGCAGATTGTGTTCCGGGAGGAGTTGCCCATGACGCCGGTGGGCAAGGTATTGCGCAAGGACCTGCGGGCCGAGGCCATGAAGGAGGTGGATCAGGCCTGATCGGGGCCTGCGAAGACAGGGAGGCCGGTTTCCGGCAGGGATGCCGAGGGTTTCCGTACGCCGTTGTTCGGAGTGCATCTATGAGCAGCAATCCCGTGACGACGATCATCGCCCCGGTGGATGGTTCCGGGCCCGCCATTTCAGCCGCCCGCCATGCCGGATATCTGGCACGGTTGCTGGGGGCCAGGCTGCAACTCCTGTACGTGATGCCGGCCGGGCCTGCGGAGCTCATGGATGTGCCCGCCAATCGCCGCCGGGAAGCCGATGCCGATCTGGCGGAAAAGCGGCACCACGCCGATGAGGCGTTGGAAGCGGCGCGCAAGGCGCTGGATATCTCGGTTCAACAGCAGGCCAGTGAACTGGTGATCGAAGACGTGGCCCATCATGGCGATCCGGCGACGGTGATCGTTGATCAGGCCAAGCAGATCCCGGAGAGCATGGTGGTCATGGGTGCCCGGGGACTGGGGGGGTTGAAGAAGTTCTTCCTGGGCAGCGTGAGCGAGGAAACGCTGCATCGGGCCCCTTGCCCGGTGACCGTGGTGCATGAAAACGATCACCCGGCCAATCAGCCCGGGCTCAGTCTGATCCTGCTGCCGGTGGACGGGTCGGAGTACAGCGACGCCGCGGCACGCCTGGTGGGTGAACTGGCGCGCAGATCCGGTGCCGCGGTACACCTGTTGTTCGCCTATCCACGCCATCCCGCGGAAATCGGCGGGGTGGGCGGTGCCATGGGGGATTTCGGCGCTCTGAGCGAAAGCATGGTGGACTCCTTCATCGAGGCGGGGCGGCAGGAGGCCCGACGCGTCTTTGATCAGGGGCGGGAGCGGTTGGGCGAGATCCCGGGCGGGGTGATGGAGTACCAACTGGCCAGCGGCGACCCGGCCGCGGCCATCGTCGCCCATGCCGAGCAGCAGGACGTACCTGCCGGTATCGTCATGGGTCGTCGCGGAATGGGCCCCTGGCAGGAGCGTCTGCTGGGTAGTGTCAGCAGTACGGTTGTCGCGCGCTCACCCTGCCCGGTGACGGTCATTCACTGATTGCCGGCGAGCTGTCGCAGGGCCAGCAAAAGGTTCTCGAAGGCCGGGTTGCGGTGGCCGATCAGCACCAGGGCCCGGATGGACCCCGGTCCGGTGGGTATGGCGCGCGTTCTGCCGCCGGCAGTCTGAACCAGGTAGCGGGGGTTTCCGGGTTCCCGGCTGCCAATCATGCCCTTTGCCCGGAGCAGGTCCGGCCCGGCCGTTTCCAGCAAGGCTGCCACGGCGGCCACATCCACGGGTTCGGGGAACGCCACCGTGGCGCTGTCCACCGGCCCGGTGGGCGCTCCCGCCGCCGTCGCGGGTTTTGCGGGCGGGCCTGAACGATCGGCTTCGCGGATCAGACGGGCCTCCGGGTTCAGTTCCCGCAGCACCTCCAGCACGTCCTCCTGCTGGGCGGCGCCGTCCAGCCAGTTCAACCGGTTGACCCGCAGACAGTCCACGTCGGTGACCTGTGCCCGGACGATATCCGAGACGGCGGTGTCCGCCAGATGGCGCTGCAGGGCGCTGGCGTCCACCAGGGTCTCCGCGGTCGTGAGGCGGTAGCCTCGGGCGGCTGCGAACAGTTGCCGCAGGGGTTTCGGGCGGGCGATCCCGCTGGCTTCGAATACGAGGCGTTCCGGTGGTTCCTGCCAGCGCAGGATCTCGCTGAGCTGGGCTGACAGGTTGCCCGCCACGCCGCAGCACGCGCAGCCGTTATTGAGCCGCAGGACCTGCTCCCCACTGGATTGGATCAATTCGGCATCGATATTGATGCTGCCGAAATCGTTGACCAGAAACAGCGCGTTGCGCAAGCGGCCGGCATTGATCAGGCGATTGATGTGTGTGGTCTTGCCCGCACCCAGAAAGCCGCAGATAAGGGTTGTGGGAATACCGTTGTCAGTCATGAACCGGGATCGGTCGTGGGCTGGCCGGAGAGCAGGGTGGAATGCACGGGAATGTCCTTCAGCGGCGTGTCCGATTCCAGCGGATCCTCATCCAGAACGGTGACATCCGCGAACTTTCCCGGCTCCAGGCTGCCGATGCGATCGTCCATCCGCAGCGTGTAAGCCGCTCCCAGGGTAATCGCCTCCAGCGCCCGAGCCCGGCTGATCTTCTCCGCATCCCCCAGCACCACGCCGCTGGCCGTCTGCCGTGTCGTGGCGCACCAGGCGGTGAACAGCGGCGAGAGGGGGGTTACCGGCGCATCGCAGTGGATGCCGAAGGGGATGCCCATGCGGTCGGCGCTGGCGGTGGGTTCCAGGCGCTGGCAGCGGTCGAACCCCAACGTGCGGGTCCGGTGGATATCGCCCCAGTAGTAGATGTGGTTGGCGAAAATGTTCAGGCAGGCACCCAGCCGGGCCACGCGGCGTAGCTGATCCTGACGTATCAGCTGGACGTGTTGCAGCGTGTGGCGATGATCCGGCCGGGGCCACAGCGCCAGCGCTTCGTCCAGGGCGTCGAGAATCATGCCCACGGCCTCGTCGCCATTGGTATGGATGTGCATCTGCAGGCCGGCCTGGTGGTAATGCTGCACCATCTCGTGGAAGGTCTGGGGCGGGGCGTTCCAGACGCCGTTCTCCGGCCCCTCCAGATAGCCCGGCCACAACAGCCTGGCGGTGAAGTTCTGGATGGCGCCGTCGGTCACCAGCTTCACGATGCCGAAGCGCAGGCGCTCGTGATTGTGGGCCATGGCGGCCCGGACCTGCTCGCTGCCCTGTTGCGGATCCCAGGCCAGGGCGTTCAGGGCCGGATGCAGACGCACCGGGTAGTCCTCCTGCGCGGTTGCCTCCCGCAATGCGGTGATGGCGGCGTCATCCATGGGGTTCAGCAGATCCACAATGGTGGTGATGCCTTCCCGCCGGGCCGCCTGGGCATAGCGGTTCAACGCCCGCACGCTGGAGGCGCCGCCGAACAGATCGAAGTCCATGGCGTCGAACACCAGGTGCATGGCGGGGATTTCCTGGAGCTCCCCGTTGGGCAGCCCGTCCGGCCCCTGGATGATGCCTTCCACATCCTTCCCGGCCAGTCCCGCCTGGCGGATGACGGCGCTGTTCACCGTCATCACGTGCAGACTGGCGTGCATGATGATGATCGGGCGGTCGCTGCTCACCGAATCCAGTAGCCGCTTGTCGATGCGTTCCCCCTCGAAGTAGACCGGATCGAAGCCCCAGGCGATCAGCGGTTGCTCCCGAGGACCGTCATCAATGTGCGCTGCCAGCCGCTGGCGGATCGCTTCGGGTGTTTTCAGCCCTTCCCAACGCCGTCCGTCCGGGTCCAGCTTGTCGAAATAGCCCAGGTAAACATGGTCCCAGACGTAACCCTCCAGCGCATGACTGTGGCCCTCGACGAAGCCCGGAACGAGCACCTTGTCCGCATAGCGGTCATCGATGTCCACCTGGCCGAAGCGGCGGATCTCCTCCAGTGGTCCGACGCCGAGCACGCGCCCCTGGCATACAGCCAGACACGTACCGCGGGGCTGTGACGGGTTCATGGTATGGACCGCGCGGGCGGGGTAGACAGTGATCCGCATGGGTGGCCTCGATGAGCTTACCTGCCTGTGAGAACGTGTTGCCGGTGACGCCTTACCGGCTTAGGCTACGCCGAAGGCCGGAGTGACCACAAGCCAGGTATTCCCTGTCCTGGCGATGCAGATGCCGCGGACGAGACGGCGGGAGAAGCGAGCGATGAGTGCGGGAGCGCAGCAACGGGCCGGGGCCGATGCCCGGTACGCGGGACTTTCGGCCCGGGAACTGGAGAGTTACTGGATGCCGTTCTCCGGCAACCGGCAGTTCAAGAAGGACCCCAGGCTGATTGTGGGTGCCGAGGGGTGCTACTACCGCAGTGCCGATGGCCGCCGCATCCTGGATTCCCTGTCCGGGCTGTGGTGCGCGAGCTTCGGCCACGGACGCACCGAGATCGTGGACGCGATCGTGCGGACAGCCGGTGAGCTGGACTACGCACCGCCGTTTCAGCACGGCCATCCCATGGCGTTCCAGCTCGCCGCCCGGCTGCGCGAGCTGACACCGGAGGGACTGGATCATGTGTTTTTCGCCAACTCCGGTTCCGAGGCCGCGGATACGGCATTGAAGATGGCGCGCGGTTACTGGCGCATGCGTGGTCGCCCGGAAAAGACACGGCTGATCGGTCGCGTGCGCGGCTACCACGGCGTCAACGTCGGCGGCACCAGCCTGGGCGGCATCGTCGCCAACCGGAAGCATTTCGGCTCCCTGATGGAGGCGGATCATCTGTCCGCCACGCTGCTGCCGGAGAACCGGTTTTCCCGGGGGCTGCCCGAATGCGGGGCCCACCTGGCCGACCAGCTCGAGGAACTGGTGGGTCTGCATGATGCCTCCAATATCGCCGCCGTCATCGTGGAGCCCATGAGCGGTTCCGCCGGCGTGATCGTGCCGCCGAAGGGCTACCTGCAACGCCTGCGGGAGATCTGTGACCGGCATGACATCCTGCTGATCTTCGACGAGGTGCTGACCGGGTTCGGCCGCATTGGTGCTGATTTCGGGGCCACGTTGTTCGGCGTTCGGCCGGACATCATGACCTTGGCCAAGAACCTCACCAACGGCGCCGTGCCCATGGGGGCGGTGGTGGTTTCCGGGGAGATCTACAATGCCTTCATGGAGGGTGGCGGTCCCGAATATGTGCCCGAGTTCCCTCATGGCTACACTTACTCCGCGCATCCGCTGGCCTGCGCAGCGGCACTGGCGGCCATGGAGGTGTTCGAGAAGGATCGCATGGCCCAGCGTGCGGCGGAAATGGCGCCTTACTTGGAGTAACAGGGGCCCGGGTGGGGGGGGCTTAAGCATGTGGCGTATATCCTCAATGTGGGCATGGCCGCGGCCATCCCGCTGGAAGCTGCGCCTGGCGCGCCGGCGCGCCGTCCCTGGGATGTGGCCGTGGCCTGCTGGGAGCGCGGCATGTACGTGCGTCAGGCCGGGGATACGCTGCAGTTGGGCCCGCCCTTCGTGATCGAGCGCGAGCAGATTGACTTCATGTGCAACCTGCTGACGGACGTGATTCCCGGCGTGGCGTGAACGCCCCGCCGCAATCTCCTATCGCTGGCCGACGGTGTCCGCCGCACCGGGCGCCGCCGTGTTGCCGGATGGCGCCGCCAGCGTCCGGTGCCGCCACACGCCCACCAGGACCAGAGGCAGGACCAGGACTGCCAGGGCAATGGCGAAGGCGTCGTCCGGCAGCAGAATGACCAGGAAGGACAACATGGCCAGCACCACCCGCAGGGCACTGTTGGCCCGGTGGTCAGTGAAAAACCGCCCGAACACCGCGTAGGTGACACCGCAGGTGCCGATGGCCACCAGCAGCGTGTCCACGATCTGGGCCCAGCCCGGGTTCACTACCATGTCCGAACGTACGAAGATGGCGAAGGACATCACCGTGATCGGCAGGCAGATCTTGAGTGCTTCCCACATGGTGCGCATGAATGACGCATTGGCAATGCGGGCGGCCACGGCGGCGGTGAGCGAGGTGGGTGGCGAGAGTTCGCCCCAGATGGCCAGCAGGAAGGCGAAGAAGTGTGCCACCCAGGGGTCAACGCCCAGGGTGCGCAGCGGCGGCACGATGATCACGGCCACGATGATGTAGGTGGCGGTGGGAGGCAGCCCCGTGCCCACCAGCCAGCCGAACACCCAGGCCATCAGGATGGTGGCTATGATGTGAAAATCGCCGATTGCCAGCAGGAGACCACCCATCCGGTTGATGAATCCGGTGACGGTGAACAGTCCGATCATGATGCCCAGGGTTGCCATGAGCAGGGTCAGGTAGGCGGTCATCTCCGCATGGGTTTCGATCGCCGTGCGAATATTGCCCAGCAGCGTCTCTTCGGCAACCTGGGGGTCGCGCAGCAGGTATTTGAAGGCGATCCAGCTCAGCGTCAGCAGCACGAACAGCATGGCACCGGTCCAGAGGGCTGCGCGCAGGGCGCCGAAGCCGAAGGTGCTCATCAGCAGGATCAGGAACACGATGCCGGAGAAAAAGATGGCTGTGCGCACCCAGTCATAGAGGGGCACATCGGGGGCCTGGATCGGCTCCGTTGGTAGCAGCCGCACACTGAGCAGGTACACCGCCAGGATCAGCGAGGCGAAGTACACGAAAGCCACGGCGAAGCCGCGGATGACCACGTCCCAGTAGGGCACGCCCAGGAATTCCGCCATCAGGAAGCCGGCCACCGCCATCAGCGGAGGCATGATCAGACCGCCCATGGAAGCGGCTGTCTCCACCGCGCCGGCAAACACGCCCGGAACGCCGTAGCGCTGCATCAGCGGAATGGTGAAGCTCCCCGTGACCGCGGTGTTGGCGGAACCGGAGCCGCTCACCATGCCCACCGTTACAGAAGCCAGCACGGCGGTTTGCGGGATGGTGTGGCGGGACCGGCCGGCAATGCGCCGCATCACGTTGACCAGTGCCCGTTGCGCGCCGAAGCCATTGGCTGCCGCCGCCAGTAGCAGGAAGGCCGCGATCAGCGTCAGGGCAAGCTGGGCATAGCGACCGAACACGCCGGTGGAGAACTCCACAGTGCTGGAGGTGATGATCCGCTCGAAGGACACACTGGGGTGCCAGAAGAAGTCCATGGGGCTGAGATTGCCCCAGAGGGTGTAGCCCACCAGTACCAGGTTCACCCAGAACAGGACCGGATGGACCAGGCGCGAGAGTTCCATCACCAGCAGGAATACCAGCAGACCGACGACGAAATCGTGCCGGTTGTAGGCGGCCTGGCGCCAGATCGCGATCTCCTCGTACTCCATGGTGAGGTAACCGGCGGCGTAAAGGCAGATACCCACGTACAGGATCAGCAGGACATGATTCGCCATGGCGGGAAGCGGGCGATAGAAAAAGCGCTGTTGGTAGAACACCAGCATCTGGATGATCAGCGCGATGGGTACCAGCTTTACTGCGAGGAAACGCGGGCCGCCGGCCCCGGTCATGAAGTAGTACAGCAGGCTCCCGAGGAGATAACAGGAGAAGAGCAGGGTGAGGTTGCGCAGATTGAAGATCTTTCCAGGCTCAGGCACCGTGACCCCCCGGCCGGTCGGCGAGCAAAAGCAGGGTGAAAGGCGCCGCGGCGACCCTCCGCCCTGCGTTGGCGTTCTTGACAAGGACCACGGCCATTGCCTGCGAACGCCGCCTTGTCAGCGCGCTCGAA
>JAFIFU010000099.1 GCA_020831885.1 Ectothiorhodospiraceae bacterium | reverse complement strand
CCGGACGCTGTGTAGCCGTGTAGGTCGGAAGCCTTGCGCAGCAAGGATCTCCGACGTCCACGCCCCTGTCACTGCACCGGGTAACAGCTCCCCACGTCCGGCCAGCGGGTTTCCCGCATGATCTGATAATGCCGCCAGAACTCCCGGTCGATGGCGCGCAGGCTGGCGCTCACATCGTCCCGGCGGTAACGGGTCAGGTGCGACGGACCGCCGTTGTAAGCGGCGTAGGTGGCGCGTACCAGGTTGTCCAGGCCGCCGGGACGGTGATGCTCCTGCCGCCGGATGGCGTAATCCACCAGGTAATACTCCAGAATCTCGATCCCCGCCCGCACATTGTACTGTACGTCATCCGCCAGGCGCTCGGGGTCGTAGACCCCGCGCCAGACCCGGGTATGGATTTGCATCATGCCCACCGCGCCCACCGAGGACGTGAGCACCCGCGGGCTGCTACGGGGGCCGGTGTACTGGCGCCAGCAGGACTCCTTCCAGGCCGTGGCCCGCACCAGTGGGTCGATCATGAAGCGGAACACGTGTGGAACGCGGGACTCGCCGCCGAGCCGGGCTCCGGCTTCCTGCCCCAGCAGCAGCGAGACCGTCGCCAGGTAATCATCCAGAGAGTCCAGCCGGGGAACCACGCCCCGCAGCGCCTCCGCGGGGGAGGATGTCGCCCGGGCATCGCCGATCAGCCAGGAAAGAAGGGATGGGGCCGGCCCGCGGGTGAGCTCGTCCCGGAGCGGGTGAGGCCCGGGGTGGAACAGGCCCCGCAGCGCCGGATCCACCTCCAGCGGCAGGGGCGTGAAGGCCGCCGGCGCGTCTTCACGCAGCAGCAGCCGGGCCAGGCGCCGCAACCCGTCCCTGCTGATCTCCAGCCCGTATTCCGGGCCCAGGGCGTCCAGCGCCCGTAGGGCATCGCCACCGGCGATGAAGGCGGCCAGCTCCAGCCCGCGCGCCTCGGGTATCTGATCGCTTTGATCCAGTTCCAACAGTAGCGGGCGGAGCTGCTCCCAGGTGTCGATAAACAGGCGCCGTACCGGATCCTTTTCGCCGTTGTCCTCCGCCAGGGCACGGGCGATGGCCCAGCGGGCGTCCAGCAGTACGGCCAGCAGTTCCAGTTGCATGTCCCGGTCCGCTATTCCGCCGGCCAGCCGCCCGATCACCACGGTCAGGAAGCCGTCCAGTTCGTCTTCCACCCGTTGCCATTCGGCCAGTTCGGATGCGTCCAGGGGCGGTTCCGGTACGCCTTCCGGTGGCGGGGTCACCTGCACCAACAGGCTGGCCCGTACACCGTCTTCCACCACGTCCACCGTGCCGATCCGGATGCGGTCGGTGAGGGTCGGCACACCGGCCCCGGGGGGCATGCTCCGGTGGATCAGCGTGTCGATGGCAGCCAGCGGCTCCCGGAGGTCCACCGTGGCGCCTCGCATCCGGGGGAGTATCAACTGTTCCGCCAGCGCCCGGGTGGGCGCGGTCAGTGTGCCCTCGCTGCCGTCCGGGAGGCGCAGCTCGGCGGTGTCCGGGCGCAGGGTGACCGATAGGCCGTCTGCCGCCACAACCGGCGTCATGTCCACCAGCATGCGTCCCTGCCAGCGGCCGGGGCCGCGGCACTCCCCGAACAGGGGAGCGCCCAGTTGCACGGTAACCGCCAGGGAGATCCGCAGCCGCTGGTCCGCCGGTGCCGCCTGCAGGTCCGCCAGGTCCATGTGGTTGCAGGCATCCTGCGTCAACCGGGTCCGCCCCTCGGGATCCATTCCCAGCGCCTGGGCCAGACGGTGCTCCACGTGGCGCATGTCCACGTGCAGCGGGATGTCCAGCCGTTCCGCCAGGGCCGCTGGGGTGAGCAACAGCACGGCCAGGCAGGTGGCAAGGAGTCGCAGGCGGGCCATGGGCGTTCTCCGAAGGTGCTGGTCCGGATCAGCTTATCCGTTCCGGGGCCGGGCGGGTAACTGTCGCCCCGCGGGGGCGGAACAAGGCAAGGCAAAAAGAAACCCCCTGCCGTGGCAGGGGGTACCCGTCAGGCCGGCCGATCAGGCTGCCTTGATCTCGATGCGGCGACGCCGATGGGCATCGGTCTTGGGCAGGCGGACCTTCAGTACACCGTCCTTGATGGTGGCCTCGATTCCCTCCCGGTCCAGTTCCCGGCCCAGGGTGAAGTGCCGGCGATAGCGGCTGCCGCGGATCTCCGCAAAGGTGGCCGCCACGCCTTCCGGCATGTCCACCATGATGTCGCCGCTGATCTCCAGCACCTGGTTCGTCAGCTCCACGTTCAGGCTGTCCTTGCTCACGCCGGGCATATCGGCCAGGATCCAGACGGCGTCGTGGTCCTCGAACACCTCCACCGGCGGCACCAGCTCACGGGCGCCTTCCGCCGCCGGGGCCTGACCGTTGCCCTGCTGTTGCAGCTCCCGCCCTTCCGCGGTGCTCAGCGTGGTTACCCTGTCTTTCTCGGTCATGGCTCTCACCTCCCGGATGGTCAAGCGGCCTTGATGGCGATCTTCCGCGGCCGGGACTCCTCCCGCTTGCGCAGCCGCACCGTAAGTACCCCGTCCCGCAACCGGGCTTCCACCTGGTCGGGGTCCACGTAGTCCGGCAGTTGTACCGCCCGGGTGAACTCCCCGGCGAAGCGTTCCCGCCGGTACCAGGTGCGGCCATCCGTCTCGCCGTCCTCAGGTGCGCGCTTGCCACGGATGAACAACACGCCGTCCTCCACGCTCAGCTCGATGTCCTCACCGGAGAGACCGGGCGTGAAGGCGTACAGATGAATCGTGTCCTCCGTCTCGCCCACGTTGATCGCCGGAAAGGCGCCCCGCGGCGCGGAACGGAGATCCCGGAGGCCGACATCGCTCATGGCCTCGTCCATCCACCGGAACAACCGGTCGAAGTCGCTGAACAAGGGGTCATTGAAACGGGACAACTGGTTGAACATGACTCACCTCCCTACAACAACCA
Source organism: Ectothiorhodospiraceae bacterium (assembly GCA_020831885.1). GTDB lineage: Bacteria > Pseudomonadota > Gammaproteobacteria > Nitrococcales > Aquisalimonadaceae > LSCE01. The sequence continues at coordinate 4,477 of JAFIFU010000099.1, read as the reverse complement.
AGGGCCGGGACAGCCGGCCGCTGTTGTCTCCCAAGGCGGAAAATAGGGACGGTTTACGGTGATTCAAGGGGGATACAGCTACGCTTTGACGTGCCTTGCGCGTCCTCACCTGAGAGCATTCCGGATCCGCACGAACACCCGATCAGGGAGCGATTTCAGATCAACAGAGACAGGTGGTTGACGTTGAGGGGCATGGCCCTCGGTCCCTGCGCCCGCCATCAGGGACGCTCACTCTGCCTGATGCCGTGCTGCTCTGCTGTCGGAAGCATAATACCAGCCAAGCACCAACAGGCCGTGTATCAGACTCAGGCAAATGCTGATCACGCGATCGATGATCGCGGCGGCCAGGGCTATTTCAAGGCCACCAACGGCGGCGCCCCCCAATGCGATGACCAATTCCCGCACGCCAATGCCTCCGGGCGTTACGGGAACTATCGTGACCAAGTCGGCCAGCACGACTACCAGAAACAAGTGAGCCAGAGAAATATCCGGTTGCATCAATACGGCGATGATGGCGATGCGGGCAAAACGGAAGGACACGAACAGCAGTTGGGCCGCGATCAGTCCCAACAGTCCCCACACCAGACCCCGACGTGAAACCGCCGATATCCCCAGGTCATCCGGCCAGCGGTTGATGAACCGACGGATGGCCTGATGCGGCAACACGCGCCAAAGGAGCACCAGAGCAAACGGGGCGCACACCGCGGCCACGCCCGCGACAATCACCAGGGTCTGCTGAAGCCCCGACAACAGCGCGACACTCAATATGGTCAACAACGTACCCAACACCCCCAGCAGGCTGGCTGCCTGGACTAAGGTCGCAGCCCCGAAATGCTGCCACGATATCCCTAATCGGTACCGGGCGCGCAATCCCTGGGCCAACAACCCGCTGCCGCTCACGCCTTGGTTGAAGAAGCCTTTGAGCGCTATTAGGCCAAAGCTCTTCGCTACAGGTAGCGAGTAGCCCCAGAATCGAAGGGTGACTGAAAGGGCCACTGCTTGGCATATTCGTACGAATAAAAATAAAGTGATGATAGCCAGGCTGGCGGGAAGTCCCACTAGTTGTCTGACACGAAAAAAGAAGTCTTCCGGCAATAGGTGCCAGGCTATAATTAACGTAATGGCTACTGCTGAAAAGGTGATTACCCTCTGCAAGCGTTGAGGCACGATGTTACCCGTCAAGTGCTCTGTCAGCGGCGGCGTTGAACTCTTCGCGACGGCCTCTTATCAGGCTGCATCGGCATCGTTTAACGATGTCTCGTAAGAGTTCCGCTTCTCTGGAAACCAGGGTGGTTACTTCAAAGCCAACTCCCATATGTTCTGCTGCACAAAAAACCGGACTGGTTGCATAGGTAAACTCTGTTCTGTTGGAAGAAATTAGTAGAGATGTTGCGGCATCTTCTGACAGATCTATTTGCTCTGATTTTTCGGATTTTTCCAGAAATAATATTTCGCTTATTTCCGTGGGTTCTGCCTGATTTTTCATTCCTAGATAATCGCCAATGCTGTATGGGATTGATGCGCCGAAATTTTCAAAAAAAGGAATTGTTTTTTTTGCCCATTGTGTGGCTCGATATTGTAAACCCATTCCTTTTTTCGGGCTCATGTTTGCAACGGCAAAAGGGCAGGAAAATAACTGTCTGCCGTTTGTGATAACTAAATCATCCCCGTAAAATGATGTGTTTCCAGATTTAACCAGGTCCACCACAGTGGTCGTCTTGCCTGTATTGGATAGCCCGATAATTAATATGGCACGCTGGCCCCGGCGAATCGCTGCGGCGTACAGCAAAGCGTACCCATGGTGTAGCAGTTGAATGTTGCATAGGTCTCTCAGCAACCAGCCGCAGGAATGGACGTTGCCTACAGTTATTCTCGCTGCTGCATGATAAAATCGATTGACGGCTATTGTAGACCGGTGGGGGTTGCAGGTCAGTTCTACTGAGAGTCGTGCAAAACGACCTACCGGTGTTTCCTGGATTAGCGATTTTTCCGTTTTCCGGAATGTTTTCATTCCAGGACCATATTCGGATGGGGTTGTTCCGCCTACGTGGTAGGCGACTTGTACCGGAAGGTCTAGTTCCTTTGCCTCCGTATCCGTGATACGGGGCAGCTTTCGTACAAGCGGAAAATTGGGTACATGGGGGCGATTGGAAAATATCGCCAGTATACCGGGCGCAGCAACGGCGCCATGGGTGAACTTATAATGATCCATACCGGGAAATCGCTCCTGGCTATGCAGTTATACTAACCTTTTAGGGAAACACTGATCTATTCCCATGGTGCTCTGGCTTTGCAGCGTGTTCGGGGGCAAGGCGTTGGGCGCTGAAGTGCGGTCAGTGATTCATGGCGAACCGGGCCACGTTATCGACGATGCAGCGCGCCGGGTAGTAATCCGGCAGCGGTGCGCGGGGCGCGGGATCCCGGCCCAGGACATCGTCCACGTAGGCCCGGATGGCGGTACGGTCAAAGCTGCCTAACCGGGTGCAGCCGTCGGTCATGCCTTCCTGCCGCTCTGTCTTTTCCCTCATCAGTAGCGTGGGCACGCCCAGGTAGTACAACTCCTCCTGATTGCTGCCGCCATCGGTGATCACCAAGCGTGCGCGGGCCGCCATATGGATGAAGGGCCGATAGGTCATCCGTGGCAACAGCACGACATTGGGATGGGTCTGCAGCTTCCCCAAGTGCCCGGCCGCGGCCAGACGTCGTTCCGTAGCGGGGTGTAGCACGAATCGCACCGGATGGGTTCGAGAAATCCGTTCCACCTCCTCCACAATCAAACCAAGCCGTGTTGCTGAGTAAAGGTTTTCGAGGCGATGAATGGAAACCACCACGTAGGGTGGCTCTTCATTCTGTGATGGCATGTCCTCAAGCGTCAGCCGTAGCGTATCCAGGATGGTGTTGCCGGCTGTATCCACCACGTTTCTCCGGCCTTTGAGGTTGGCGGCAGCCCATGCGCCGGGCGCGTAGTGGACGTGTGCCAAGCGGCAGACGATGACGCGGATGAGTTCCTCGGGGAAGGGGTTGAGCATATCAAAGGAGCGCAGTCCCGCCTCCACGTGCCCCACGCGGCCGCCAGCCACCAGTCGGCCAACCAGGGCGCCGATAAAGGTCGATAGCGTATCCCCGTGGACCAGTACCAGCGTGTGCTTGCCCGTCCAGTCGTTGCGGGACGCGTACAGCCGCCACAGGGCGCGACAGAACCAGAGGGGGGCTTGGAGTATCCGCTTGATCTCCTCGCGCCCGCACAACCACTGCGGTTCGGTTTTCACGTTGAACTCTTCCATGAGCTCATCCATTGTCACCAGGTGCTGCCCGGTCATCAGCAAGGAAAAGGGGATGTTCTGCCGCTCCAGTTCCCGCAAAACGGGCGCCATCTTGATGAGTTGTGCCCGGGTTCCGATCACCACGGCCACCCGCCGTGCTTCAGTCATTCTGCTGACCTTTATAGTGCAGCGATGAAATCTGTTCGGAGAGAATTCCCATGAGAAAGACCATCACCGCTGTGATAAACAGAAGCAACCCCATGTTGGTGAATCGTCCGGCCGTCAGGAAAGTGTATCCGTAATAGAGCAATCCAAGGCCGAAAAAGCCGCTGCTTACCGGCAAGAAAAGGCGCATGGGCGAGTACAGTGACCCCACCTTGAGCACGATGATAAAAAAACGGGTGCCATCCTTGAGCAGTCGGATTCCACTCTTGCTCCCTTGGCGTCTCGCGGCCTTGATAGGAACATAGGCCACCGAAAAGCCGGAGCGGAAAAATGCCATGGTGGAGGTTGTGGGATAGCTGTACCCGTTCGGTAGCATGTAGAGGAAGCGGCGGAACTTCTCGATGCGTGCCGCGCGGAAGCCAGAGGTGAGGTCTTCAATTTGGTGGCCTGTCATCCATGACGCCAGCCGGTTGTAAAAACCGTTGCCTATGTGCCGCAGCCAGGACGCCTGTCCATTGCTTCTGCGTGCACCCACCACCATGTCATAGCCCTCCGCCAGCTTCGCCAGGATGGCATCGGCGTCATCCGGCTGGTGCTGGCCATCGGCGTCCATGAATAGAATGATTTCGCCCCTCGCGGCACGTGCGCCTGCCTTGATCGCAGCCCCGTTTCCAAGGCTGTAGGGATGGCTGATAACCCGAACGCCTGCCTGCTCCGCGATTTTCACGGAATGATCAGTGGAACCATCATCCACGACGATAATTTCCGCGTCCGGGAACTGACGGCATAGCGTCGGCAGCAACTGGCTAAGTCCCTGCTCTTCATTCTTGCACGGTAAAACTATGCTCAGAGTCGGTTTCGCGTTCATGCCTGCCCGTCTCTTGTTCCTGCGCATCCTCGGTTTGACCGGCGTGCTGCCGTGAGCCGCCGGATCCCGCGTGATCTGCGCGAGCGAAGGAAAGGAAGTCCGGATTGACCCGGAGACCTATGGAAACACTGATCTATTCCCATGATGCTCTGCGGAGCCATTCGGGTGCGCTGACAAGGCG
>JAFIFU010000098.1 GCA_020831885.1 Ectothiorhodospiraceae bacterium | reverse complement strand
CCCCCCCGCCCCCGGCCCCGCCGCCGCCCCCCGCCCCCCCCCCCCGCCCCCCCCCCCCGCCCCCCCCCCCGGGCCCGCACGAACCAGCACGTCTTCCGGGAGCAGGATCAGATTGTCCAGCTCCACGGCCCGCAACCGCGGGTAGGCAGACCAGCGTTCCAGCGGATTCCCATCGCCGGGCACGGCGGAAGCCAGGATCAGGTCCGGGTCCGCGGCCACCACGGATTCACGGTCCAGTCGCGGTGTCAGGCGCGGAAGATCGGCAAACACATTGCGGCCGCCGCACAGCGCCATGGCCTCGCTGATCGGATGCTCCCCGTTGATGGTCATCACCGGCTGATCCCACACTTGATAGAATACGGTGACTTCAGGCCGGCCCTGGTGGCGGATCCGAAGGGTTTCCAACCGGTCCTCGAATCGGGCGGCCTGGCGCTCGCCTTCCTCCGGCTCGCCCAGAAGGCGCCCCAACGCCCGCAGATTGTCCGCCACCTGACCCAGCCGCCGGGGCTCGCTCCGGTAAACCGGAATGCCATACGCTTCCAGCCGCCGGAGAGGCCCTTGCACATTGCCGCTGTCCCAGGCCAGCACCAGATCCGGTTCCCTGGCAAGCACGGCCTCCACATCCAGGCGCTGGGCACTCCCCACCTGCGGCAGTTGCCTGGCCGCCGGGGGATAATCGCTGTGCGCACCCACGGCAACCAGCCGATCATCCGCCCCGAGGGCGTAGACCAGTTCCGTAAGGTGCGGCGCCAGGGCCACCACACGCTGAGCGGGCCGCTCCAGTCGCAGCTCGCGCCCCGTGTCGTCGGTGATGCGGACCGGGCCGTCACCGGCAGCCAGCGCCGGCACCGCCAGGGCAATCAGCAGGATCAGGTGCCGCATGCTCGCTCGTCCGTGCTCCATGGGATGAGGTACTAACCTTTAATCATGTCTCAGTGGCTTCCCTGGCTGCGGTGGCAAGGCGCGAGGAGGGCGGTGCAGCAAGCTAGCAACGCGGTCCACGGCGGCCACGGAAACCACCCGCAGGCCGCACAAGGGCGCTGAGACATGGCTTTACCGCCTTAAAGGTTAGTAGTATGCCAACTCAGCCGAAAACTCTCAGGTAGGGCGGTGCTTTTCCATGTATGCAGCCACATCCGCAACCGTGGTGGATCTCATTCGCCATGGTCAGCCCGAGGGCGGCCAGAAATATCGCGGACACCGGGATGATCCGTTGAGCCGCCTGGGGTGGTCGCAGATGCGGCGGGCCATCCGCTCCGATGAGCACTGGGATGCGGTCCTCTGCTCCAGTCTGGAACGCTGCCGCGCATTCGCCGAGGAAGTGGGACTGGCCCGGGGCATCCCCGTGTACGTGGAGCCGGCGTTCAAGGAAATCGACTTCGGCGAATGGGAAGGCATGAAGACCGAAGAGATTCTCGCCCGCTACGGCGGATCACTTGGCGCCTTCTGGCTGGATGGGGACGCCCACCCGCCACCCGGCGGCGAAACGGTCAGCCTGTTCTACCGCCGCGTGGCCGAGGCCTGGGACCGTTGGCTGAACCGGTTGTGGGGGCAACACCTGCTGCTGGTCGGCCATGGGGGCGTAATCCGCATGAGCCTTGCCCATGCGCTGGGGTTGCCGCCGGTGCATATGATGTCCCGCCTGGAGGTCCCGTATGCCAGCCGCAGCCGGATCCGCATCAGCCGGCGGGATGATGGCGGCCACCTGGCCACGCTGGTCTACCATGGCCGCCAGGCAGTGTAACTTCACGGTGCCGCGCCCCGCTAATCGGATGCTTCCATGGCTTCCTACAGGCCCCAGAGATCCGTGAAGTCATTGACGGGCATGGCCTCCAGGCCCGCCTGATCGCTGCAGGCGGCCTTGATCGCACTGAGCTGCCGCGGAGCGAATCGGGTGGCCAGGGCACGCTGGAACTTGTCCACCAGCACCGGGATGCCTTCCTTGCGGCGGCGGCGATGGCCGATGGGGTACTGGACTTCCACCCGCTCGGTCTTGCTGCCGTCATTGAAGAACACCTGCACCGCATTGCCGATGGCCCGCTTGTCCGGATCGAAATAATCCCTGGTGAACTGCGTGTTCTCCACCACCTCCATGCGATCGCGCAGCGCATCGATACGGGGATCGGCTGCCACCGCGTCCTCGTAGTCGTCCGCCGTCAGGCGACCGAAGATGAGGGGCACGGCCACCATGTACTGGATACAGTGATCCCGATCCGCCGGATTATCCAGAGGCCCTACCTTGTCAATGATCCGTACGCCGGCCTCCTGGGTTTCGATCACCACCTTCTGCACCTCGTCCAGCCGGTCCCGGACCTGGTCGTGCAGGGCCATGGCCGCCTCCACCGCGGTCTGGGCATGGAATTCGGCGGGGTATGAGAGCTTGAACAGGATATTCTCCATCACGTAACTGCCGTAAGCCTGTTCCAGCTTCAGGCGGTTGCCCCTGAAGAGCACGTCATTGAAACCCCAGAACTCGGCCGACAGGGCGGTGGGATACCCCATCTCGCCGGTCAACGCGATCAGCGCCAGGCGCACCCCGCGGGCCGTCGCATCGCCTGCCGCCCAGCTCTTGCGCGAACCGGTGTTGGGCGCGTGGCGATAGGTACGCAGCGCGCTGCCGTCGATAAAGGCGTGGGAGAGGGCGTTGGTGACATCTTCCCGTGAACCACCCAGCATTCCGGCGACCACGGCGGTGGTGGCGACGCGCACCAGCATGACATGGTCCAGGCCGACGCGGTTGAAGGCGTTCTCCAGGGCGATCACACCCTGGATCTCGTGGGCCTTGATCATGGCCGTGAGCACGTCCCTCATGGCCAGGGGCCGCCTTCCCTCGGCAATGCGTTTTCGGCTCAGGTAATCGGCCACGGCCAGAATTCCCCCCAGGTTGTCGGAGGGATGGCCCCATTCGGCCGCCAGCCAGGTATCGTTGAAATCCAGCCAACGCACCATGGCGCCGATATTGAAGGCCGCCTGGACGGGATCGAGCCGGTAGGGCGTGCCGGGCACTCTGGCGCCGTTTGGCATCTGAGCTTCCGGCACCAGGGGGCCAAGCAGTTTCGTGCAGGCCGGATACTGCAGCGCCAGCATCCCGCAGGCCAGCGTGTCCATCAGGCAATAGCGGGCGGTTTCATACGCCTCGGCGGAGTTGATCTCACCGTCGACCACATACCGGGCGATATCGACCAGCTCACTGTCCGGCGCCGGCCGTTTGGCCGACTTGCCTCCCCTGTCCGTTGCGCTCATGTGCCTGTCCTCCCCGTTCCGCTGTATGGGCACGGGCGGCGCCACGGTTGCCGCCCCTCAGCGCCAGTGTAGCCCCGGCGGCCGGCGCTGTGTGCGGCATCGCAAAAGCCCGGCCCGGAGCCGGGCTTTGCCAGACGTCGGGATCAAGGAAAGCGCTGAGGTATTCCCATGGTAAGTCGGCTCAGAAGCAATCGCCGGGGACGCGCACCCAGCCTTCCATGAGCACGCGGGCACTGCGGCTCATGACCGCCTTTTTCACCGCCCACTCGCCGTTCTCCTGCGCAGCTTCGGCCCCGACTCGCAATGTGCCGGACGGATGGCCGAAGTGGACCGACTGGCGTTCGCCCCCGCCGGCGGCCAGGTTCACCAGGGTTCCGGGGACCGCCGCCGCGGCACCAATGGCCACGGCGGCCGTGCCCATCATGGCGTGATGCAGCTTGCCCATGGACAGGGCGCGCACCAGGAGATCGATGTCCGCCGCCTTCACCTGCTTGCCGCTGGAGGCGGCGTAGTCCGCCGGCCCGGCGACGAAGGCCACCTTGGGCGTGTGCTGGCGCTGCGCGGCCTCGGCCACGTCCTTGATCAGTCCCATGCGCAGGGCACCATGGGCGCGGATGGTCTCGAACATCTGCAACGCCTTGGGATCGCCGTTGATAGCGTCCTGCAGTTCGGTGCCGGTATAACCGATGTCCCCGGCATTGACGAATACGGTGGGGATCCCGGCATTAATCAGGGTGGCCCGCAACGTGCCCACGCCGGGCACGTCCAGATCATCAACGGGGTTGCCGGTGGGGAACATGGCCCCCTCGCCGTCCGCCGGATCCATGAACTCCACCGGAATCTCGGCGGCGGGGAAGGTGACCCCGTCCAGTTCGAAGTCCCCGGTTTCCTGCACCTGGCCGTTGACCATCGGAACCCGGGCAACGATGGTCTTGCCGATATTGGCCTGCCAGATGCGCACCACGGCATGGCCGTTCTCCGGAATCCGGGCGGGATCCACCAGGCCGTTGCTGATGGCAAACGGGCCCACGGCGGCGGAGAGGTTGCCGCAGTTGCCGCTCCAGTCCACGAAAGCGGTGTCGATGGACACCTGGCCGAACAGATAGTCCACGTCGTGATCGGGGCTGTCGCTCTTCGACAGAATCACCGTTTTGCTGGTGCTGGACGTGGCGCCGCCCATACCGTCGGTGTGTTTGCCATACGGATCCGGGCTGCCGATCACGCGCAGCAACAACCGATCACGCGCCTCACCGGGCTGCTGCGCCGCCTCGGGCAGGTCCTGCAGGCGGAAGAAGACGCCCTTGCTGGTGCCGCCGCGCATGTAGGTGGCGGGAATCCTGATCTGGGGTGGGTGTGCCATGTTGAAAACGCTCCTGGAATCGGAAAGGCGCGGAGCCGCCCACCGTGGGGCGGCCCGTGCCAGGGCCCTGTGGCGGGATGTTACCGCGCGGCAGAACCGGCCGTCCCCGCCTCGGATTCGAGGAAATCCTGGGCAAAGCGCTGCAGCACGCCGCCCGCGGAGTAGATGGACACCTCCTCGGCGGTGTCCAGCCGGCAGACCACGGGCACCCGGTCGGTCTCACCGGTCTTGCGGTGGATCACCAGTTCCAGGATCGCGCCCGGCGCCGGTTTCCCCTCCACGTCATAGGTCTCGGTGCCGTCGAGCTGCAGGGTATGCCGGTTGGTGCCCTCCTGGAACTGCAGCGGCATCACGCCCATCCCCACCAGGTTCGTGCGGTGGATCCGTTCGAAGCCTTCCGCAACGATGGCCTCCACACCGGCCAGAGCGACACCCTTGGCTGCCCAGTCCCGGGACGAGCCCTGGCCGTAATCGGCGCCGGCGATGATGATCAGCGGCTGTTTGCGGTTCATGTAGGTCTCGATGGCCTCCCACATGCGCATCACCTCGCCGTCCGGCTCGATCCGCGCCAGCGAGCCCTGGATCACCTCGCCGTTCTCGTCACGCACCATTTCGTTGAACAGTTTGGGATTGGCCAGCGTGGCCCGCTGCGCGGTCAGGTGATCACCGCGGTGGGTGGCGTAGGAGTTGAAGTCCTCCTCCGGCAGGCCCATTTTCGCCAGGTACTCGCCGGCGGCGCTGTCGGGCATGATGGCATTGGACGGCGACAGGTGATCGGTGGTGATGTTGTCCGGCAGAATCGCCAGCGGACGCATGCCCTTGAGCGCCCGCTCCCCCGCCATGGTGCCTTCCCAGTACGGCGGGCGGCGGATGTAGGTGCTCTTCGGGCGCCAATCGTATAACGGGCTCTCGGCCGCCTTCACCCTGTCCAGCGTGAACATCGGGATGTAGACGTTCTTGAACTGCTCCGGCTTCACGTATTCGGCGACAATGGCGTCGATTTCCTCGTCCGAGGGCCAGATGTCCTTCAGCGTCACCGGCTTTCCGTCCGGCCCCGTGCCCAGCACGTCCTGCTCGATATCGAAGCGCACTGTGCCGGCGATGGCATAGGCCACCACCAGCGGCGGCGAGGCCAGGAAGGCCTGCTTGGCGTAGGGGTGGATGCGCCCGTCGAAGTTGCGGTTGCCGGAGAGCACGGCCGTCGCGTACAGGTCACGGTCGATGATTTCCTGCTGGATCCTGGGATCCAGCGCGCCGGACATGCCGTTGCAGGTGGTGCAGGCGTAGGCCACGATACCGAAACCGAGCTTCTCCAGTTCGGGCAGCAGACCGGCCTCTTCCAGGTACAGACGCGCCACCTTGGAACCCGGCGCGAACGAACTCTTCACCCAGGGCTTGCGCAGCAGACCCAGCTCGTTGGCCTTCTTCGCCAGCAGGCCGGCCGCCACCACGTTGCGCGGATTGGAGGTGTTGGTGCAACTGGTGATAGCGGCGATAATCACCGCGCCGTCGGGCATCCTGCCTTCCTTTTCCTCCGCCATGGCCTTGTCTAGGTCCACCGCGATGCCGCGTTCCCGCAGGGCCCGGGTGGGCAGTCGACGATGGGGATTTGAGGGACCGGCCAGGTTCCGCTCCACGGTGGAGAGGTCGAAGGTGAGCACCCGTTCGTACTTGGCGTTCGCCAGGCTATCGGCCCACAACCCGGTTTCCTTGGCATACGTTTCCACCAGGTCCACCTGCTCCGGTTCACGGCCGGTGAGTTTCAGGTAGTCGATGGTCTGCTCGTCGATGTAGAACATGGCCGCCGTGGCGCCGTACTCCGGGGTCATGTTGGAGATGGTGGCACGGTCACCGATGGTCAGGCTTCTCGCCCCCTCGCCGAAGAACTCCAGGTAGGCGCCCACCACCCGCTCCTTGCGCAGGAATTCGGTGATGGCCAGCACGATATCGGTGGCGGTGATGCCGGGCTGGCGCTTGCCGGTGAGTTCCACGCCGACGATATCGGGCAGGCGCATCATGGAGGGACGGCCCAACATCACGGTTTCCGCCTCCAGGCCTCCCACGCCGATGGCGATCACGCCCAGGCAGTCGATGTGCGGGGTATGGCTGTCGGTACCCACGCAGGTGTCCGGGAAGGCCACGCCGTCGCGGGCCTGGATCACCGGCGACATCTTCTCCAGGTTGATCTGGTGCATGATGCCGTTGCCCGCGGGAATCACGTCCACGTTCTTGAAAGCCGTCTTGGTCCACTCGATGAAGTGGAAACGATCCTCGTTGCGACGGTCCTCGATGGCGCGGTTCTTCTCGAACGCATCCGGCTCGTAGCCGGCGTGTTCCACGGCCAGGGAATGGTCGACAATCAACTGGGTGGGCACCACCGGATTGACCTTGGACGGATCCCCACCCCGCTCGGCAATGGCATCGCGGAGGCCGGCCAGGTCCACCAGCGCGGTCTGACCCAGGATGTCGTGGCAGACCACCCGCGCCGGGTACCAGGGGAAATCCAGGTCCCGGCGGCGCTCGATCAACTGCTTCAGCGCATCGGTGAGCAACTCCGGTTCACAGCGGCGCACCAATTGCTCGGCCAACACGCGCGAGGTGTAAGGGAGACCGTCATAGGCACCAGGCTGGATGTCCTCGACCGCCGCACGTGCGTCGAAATAGTCCAGCTTGGTGCCTGGAAGCGGTTTGCGGTATTGGGTGTTCATGGCGTCAGATATCCGTCGAGGTGAAATTCGGGGACGCGGCCGGGGATGGCCGCCTGCTACCCGCCGGCTACGAACCCCGACCCGCCCGGCGGGCGGGGCGGGCGCGGCCGGGGCCGCCGCCCCCCAGGGGGGTGGGCCCGCCCTTGCGCGGTTGCGGCCCCGTGGAGGCCGGAC
>JAFIFU010000031.1 GCA_020831885.1 Ectothiorhodospiraceae bacterium | reverse complement strand
CTCGCCGACAAGCCTACAGGGATGTATTCACGGCGTGTCCGGGGTCACCGTGCCCGCCACCGGCCGACTCGCAGGGCTAAACCCTTTAAAATACCTGGCTCACCCCCCAAATCCCTGTTCTCGAGCAGCTAGAGCGCAAGCGCATCGGAGTACACATGGAACAGTTCAGAGGCACCACGATACTGGCGGCGCGACGCAACGGTCAGGTTGTGATCGGCGGTGACGGTCAGGTCTCCTTGGGCAACACGGTCATGAAGGGGAACGCGCGCAAGGTGCGGCGGCTGTTCCAGGACCGGGTGATCGCCGGCTTCGCCGGGGGCACGGCCGATGCCTTCACCCTGTTCGAACGTTTCGAGGGCCAACTGGAGAAGTACCAGGGCAACCTGGTGCGGGCCGCGGTGGAACTGGCCAAGGACTGGCGGTCGGACCGGGCCCTGCGCCGCCTGGAGGCCCTGCTGCTGGTCGCCGACAACGAAAGCACCCTGGTGATCTCCGGCAACGGTGATGTGATCGAACCGGAACACGACGTCATCGCCATCGGCTCCGGCGGCCCTTTCGCCCAGGCGGCAGCCCTGGGCCTGCTCCGGCACAGCGAGCTGTCGGCGCGGCAGATTGTCCAGGAGGCGCTCGGTATCGCCGCCGACATCTGCGTGTACACCAATCATCAGCTCACCATCGAGGAACTGGCCTGAGGCCGGTTCCCAACGTCAGGAATTCCATCATGTCCGAAATGACTCCCCGGGAAATCGTTCAGGAACTGGACCGTCACATCATCGGCCAGGCCAAGGCCAAGCGCTCGGTGGCTATCGCGCTGCGCAACCGCTGGCGCCGCATGCAGGTGGGTGAAGATCTCCGCAACGAGATCACGCCCAAGAATATCCTGATGATCGGTCCCACCGGGGTCGGGAAAACCGAGATCGCCCGCCGGCTGGCCCGGCTGGCCCACGCCCCCTTCATCAAGGTGGAGGCCACCAAGTTCACGGAGGTGGGCTACGTGGGCCGGGATGTGGAGTCCATCGTCCGCGACCTGGTGGATATGGCAGTGAAAATGACCCGGGAAGAAGCCATGGAAAAGGTCAAGTACCGGGCCGAGGAAGCCGCCGAAGACCGCCTGCTGGACATCCTGCTGCCCCGCGCCTCCACCGGCTGGGACGAGGACGAGCAGCCCCAGGATCAGGCGACGCGGAACAAGTTCCGCAACAAGCTGCGCTTCGGCGAGCTGGATGACAAGGAGGTGGACATCGAAGTCTCCGCCGCGCCCATGGGCGTGGAGATCATGGCCCCGCCGGGCATGGAGGAAATGACCAACCAGTTGCAGAGCCTCTTCCAGAATATGGGTGGGGGCAAGACCAAGAAGCGCCGGATGAAGATCAAGGACGCCATGAAGGTGCTGCGTGAGCAGGAGGCGGCGCGCATGGTCAACGAGGAGGAAGTGAAGGCGGAGGCCCTGGAACGGGTGGAACAGAACGGTATCGTGTTCCTGGACGAGATCGACAAGGTGGCCAAGCGCGCCGACAGCGGCAGTGGTGCGGACGTCTCCCGTGAAGGGGTTCAACGGGATCTGCTGCCGCTGGTGGAAGGCTGCACCGTGTCCACCAAGTTCGGCATGGTCCGTACCGACCACATCCTGTTCATCGCTTCCGGCGCCTTCCACCTGTCCAAACCCTCCGACCTGATCCCCGAGCTGCAGGGTCGCTTGCCCATCCGGGTGGAGCTGGATGCCCTGTCGGTGGACGACTTCGTCCGCATTCTCACCGAACCCAGCGCATCACTGACCGCGCAGTACCAGGCCCTGATGGAAACCGAGGGCTGCAAACTGGCATTCACCGAGGACGGCATCGCGCGCATTGCCCAGGTGGCCTGGCAGGTGAACGAGCGCACCGAGAACATCGGTGCCCGGCGCCTGCACACGGTGATGGAGCGGCTGCTGGAGGAAATCAGCTACCAGGCGCCGGACCGCAGCGGGCAGACGCTGACCGTGGACGCGGCCTACGTGGATGAGCAACTGGGCGATCTGGTTCAGGATCAGGACCTGAGCCGGTATATACTCTGACGGCGACCGACCGGAAAGCGCGTCGGCAGGGACGGGCCACGGGGCCGGCGGCGCGTGGCGTTACCGGCTCCGCCAACCGCCCCATCCGGTGAACACCGCGAGAGAGGTCTCATGCCCATTCCCACGGAAATCAAGTTGCACCGCCAGTCCCGCATGCTGGAGATCCGCTTCGATGACGGCGAGCGGTTCGAAATGAGCTGCGAGTACCTGCGCGTCCACTCGCCATCGGCGGAAGTGCGGGGTCACGGTCCCGGGCAGGAAGTTCTGCAGGTGAACAAGGAAGACGTTAACATCAGCCGCATCGAACCGGTGGGCGAGTACGCCGTGCGCCTGGTTTTCGACGACGGCCACGACAGCGGTCTGTACGCCTGGGACTACCTGTACGCACTGGGGCGGGACCAGGAACGGAACTGGCAACGCTATCTGGAGAAGCTGGCCGCTGCCGGGTACCGGCATCGCGATCATCAGGGGAGCTAGATCGTGAACGACAGGCAGGGATCGGAAGACCGTATCGATTTCGGCTACCAGCAGGTGCCTGTGGGCGAGAAGGCGCGGCGGGTGGGCCAGGTTTTCCGTTCCGTGGCGGACAAATACGACCTGATGAACGATCTCATGTCCTTCGGCCTGCACCGGCTCTGGAAACGCCAGACCATCGCCATGGCCCGGCTGCGGCCGGGAATGCGGGTACTGGACCTGGCTGCCGGAACCGGGGACCTCAGCCGGCTGATGGTGGAGCAGGTGTGTGACCGTGGCCAGGTGGTGATGACCGACATCAACGAGGCGATGCTGGCCCTGGGCCGCGACCGGATGCTGGATGCCGGTATCTCCGGCAACCTGGATTATGCCCTGGTCAATGCCGAGGCCTTGCCGTTCGCCGACGGGAGCTTCGACCGGGTCACCATCGGCTTCGGTCTGCGCAATGTCACCGACAAGGCGCGGGCGCTGCGGGAGATGCGGCGGGTGCTGAAGCCCGGCGGTTTCGTGCTGGTGCTGGAGTTCTCGCACCTGTACCTGAAGCCCCTGCAGCCGGCCTACGACGCGTATTCGTTCCAACTGCTCCCGCGCATGGGTCGCCTGGTGGCCGGCGATGCGGACAGCTACCGCTATCTGGCGGAATCCATCCGCATGCACCCCGATCAGGGCACACTGCGTGACATGATGCAGGAGGCCGGGCTGGAGGATTGCGACTTCACGAATCTCAGTGGTGGCGTCGTGGCCATCCATCGGGGTTTTCGCTACTGATCATGGCCTGGCTCGACCTTCCCCTGCAGGCGCTGTCCCGCTCGCTGACGGAGCTGATCCGGCTGGACCCGGAGGGATGGCCGCGGCTGGAGCGGCTGCAGGGCCGTTGCCTGGTCATCGAACTGCAGGACACCGGCATTCGCCTGCTGCTGCGGTTCGACAATGACGGGCTGCACCTCTCGGCGCTGGAGGATCCGGAGCTGCGCCCGGATGCCTGCATCCAGGGGCGCCCGTTCGATCTGCTGGTACTGGCCCGGGATCCGGAAGGCGGCGGTAAGGCGGTGCATTTCACCGGCGATCTGGGCCTGGTGCGGGATGTGCGCACGCTGTTCGCGCGGCTGGACGTGGACTGGGAGGAGCAGCTCTCCGGGTTGCTGGGCGATGTGCCGGCGCACCAGCTCGGCCGGCTCGCCCGCGGCAGTTGGCAGCAGTTCAACGAAGCGCGCCACACGCTGGAAAGGAACCTGGGCGAGTATCTCACCGAGGAGCAGCGGCTGCTGCCGTCCCCGCCCGAGGTGGACATTTACCTGTCCGCCATCGACCGGCTCCGCGAGGACACGGACCGGCTGGAGGCCCGGATCCGGCGTCTGGAACGTCAACGGCAGGCGGGTTCATGATCCGGCCGCGCCACCTGTTCCACCTGGCCCGGATCAACCTGGTGCTGCTGCGCCACGGCCTGGATGAAGTCATTCTTGCCACGCGGCTGTTCCGGCCATTCCGCTGGCTGGGCTATCTGATGCCCTGGCGCTGGGTCCGGCGCCAGCAGGGCAGTCGCGGCGCGCGCATCCGCATGGCGCTGGAGGATCTGGGTCCCCTGTTCGTGAAGTTCGGTCAGATCCTGTCCACCCGTCGCGACCTGCTGCCCACGGACATCGCCGATGAGCTCTCCTACCTGCAGGACCGGGTGCCGCCGTTTCCGGCTGCGGACGCCCGGAGGATCATCGAGCACGCCTATGGGCAGCCGCTGGACAACGTGTTCCGGCGCTTCGACGATCACCCCATCGCCTCGGCGTCTATCGCCCAGGTGCATGGTGCACAGTTACACGACGGCCGGGAAGTGGTGGTCAAGGTGGTGCGGCCGGATATCGATCGCATCATCAACCGTGATCTGGACCTGATGCGCACCTTCGCCGCCCTGGCCCAGCGCTACTGGCCGCTGGGCCGCCGCCTGCGACCCCTGGAGGTGGTGGGCGAATTCGAAAAGAACCTGCACGACGAGCTGGATCTGATGCGTGAGGCAGCCAATGCCTCGCAGCTGCGCCGCAACTTCCTGGATTCGCCGCACCTGTATGTACCGGAGGTGTTCTTCTACGAGACCCGACGGGACGTCATGGTGATGGAGCGGATCAGCGGCGTGCCCATCAGCAACATTCCCGAACTCAAGGCGCGCGGGGTGGACCTGCAGCGCCTGGCCGAAAAGGGTGTGGAGATCTTCTTCACCCAGGTGTTCCGGGATAGCTTCTTCCATGCGGACATGCATCCCGGCAACATCTTCGTGGACACCACGCACCCGGATGATCCCCGCTACATCGCGGTGGACTTCGGCATCATCGGCACGCTCAACCCGGTGGATCACCGCTATCTGGCGGAGAACTTTCTCGCCTTCTTCAACCGGGACTACCGCCGGGTGGCGGAGTTGCATGTGGAATCCGGCTGGGTCCCTGCCGGCACCCGTGTGGACGAGTTCGAAGCGGCGATCCGCACCGTCTGCGAGCCCATCTTCGAACGTCCCCTGAAGGACATTTCCTTCGGTGCGGTGCTGCTACGCCTGTTCCAGACCGGACGACGCTTCGACATGGAGATCCAGCCCCAGCTTGTGTTGCTACAGAAAACGCTGCTCAACATCGAGGGCCTTGGCCGGCAGCTTTACCCCGAACTGGATCTCTGGCGCACGGCGAAACCGCACATGGAGCGCTGGATGCGGCGGCAGCTCGGCTTTGAGGCGGTCTGGAACCGCGTCCGGCAGCAGGCGCCGAACTGGGGCGAGCAACTGCCGCTGCTGCCTGGCCGAACCCTGCGGGCCATGGACGACCTGGCCGCGGTCCGGAGGGCACTGGAGCAACAGCAGGTCCGTATGCAGGAACTGGAGTATCGGATGCGCATGACGGCGCGCAGCCGTACCGGTATCGTTGCCGGCGCAACACTGCTGCTGATGGCGACGCTACTGATCGGCAGCGACGGCGTGGGATGGCTACCCGAGGCGGGGGGCATCCCGCTGGTCAGTTGGCTGCTGGCTGCGGCCGGCTGCGGCCTTATCCTGCTGGGCTGGCTACGAACACGATGACACGGTCAACCCGCTGCCGGGGGACGTTGGCGCCCCGATCACGATTCAAGAGGTACTGGACATGGATAATCTGGTGGAGCGTCTGATGACGCTGCTTGATCTGGAGCGCCTGGAACAGAATCTGTTCCGGGGCGAGAGCCGCAATATCGTCGGCCGGCGGGTGTTCGGCGGGCAGGTGCTCGGGCAGGCGCTGGTGGCGGCCGGACGCACGGTGGAGACGGAACGCAGGCCCCATTCGCTGCACGCCTATTTTCTGCGGGGCGGCGACACCGAGGCGCCCATCATCTACGAGGTGGAACGTGCCCGGGATGGTGGCAGCTTCAGCACACGGCGCGTCGTCGCCGTCCAGCATGGCCGGCCCATCTTCAATCTCTCCGCGTCGTTTCAAGTGGACGAGACGGGCCTCGAACACCAGATCCCGCTGCCGGACGTACCACCTCCGGAATCCCTGGAGACGGAACTGGACTATCTGGCCCGCCATCAGGATCAGATGCCGCCCGGATCCCGCAAGGCGCTGGAGGCGCTGAAGCCCATCGAGATCCGGCCTGTGGACCCGGAGCACCCGATGAAGCCCAAGCGAAAGGATCCCGCCATCCGCCACGCCTGGTTCCGCACCACCGGAAAGCTGCCCGATGATCCGCTGCTCCACATGGCCCTGCTGGCCTATGCCTCGGATTTCCGGCTGCTGGGAACCGCGTTGCTGCCCCATGGCCGCACGGTGTACCAGGGGGGCATCCAGATGGCGAGCCTGGACCACGCCATGTGGTTCCATCGACCGGTACGCATGGATGACTGGTTGCTCTACACCATGGAAAGCCCCAGCGCCTCGAACGCCCGCGGCTTCAATCTCGGGCATATCTACTCGCGGGATGGCGTCCTGTTGGCATCAGTCACCCAGGAAGGGCTGATACGGCCGGTGGAACGGGCCCGCAAACCTGAACCCCAGGAAGAGAGCCTGCCCCAGGGGGGCTGAAGGAAGCGATTGCCGGCAGGTCAGCCCTGTTCCGATACGCGGCCCTCATCCGGGCGCAGGGGTTCATCATTGGGCGGGAGCTGGACGTGACAGCCCTGCACCAATAACGTGCGCATCAGCGTAACCGGGCGAATGCGGGCCAACCGCCGGTCGGGGGTGAGCACCAGATCCATCACATGCTCCAGGGGGCCGAACCGGTCCAGCACTGACTGGGGTACGCCGCTGAAGTCGTCCTTGCCAGGCAGGAACAGATAATGATCGGGTGCCCCCTGGCCCTTATAAACAGAACAATGCACGACAACGTTTCCTGATCAGCCTCCCGAGTTGAAGAGCATAGGGTAGGGAGATCGGGCCAGGCTGTCGAGAATGCTCCACTCAGGTGCCGACACTGCGGAGCTGACGGCGAACGCGGCCCACCAGCTCACAGGCGCCACCGGCCTGAAGCGCGGATTCTTCCACCACCATGGCGGGATGCGCCGGATTGTCGCAACCGAGTTCCAGCTGATCGGCAACCCGTCTGACCCGGCGGGCCAGGTGGCGCCCCTCCCGCAACACAACCACCACGCTGCCGCTTGCCGGCGGCAAAGGGCCGCCACGCTCCACCAGGAGCAATTCTCCCCGCCGCAGGGTGGGAACCATCGCATCGTCCGGAACCGGATAGAGACACACGGTGTCCGGATCCAGCCGCGCCCGCCGCAACCACACCCGATTCAATCGCAGCGGGACCACGCCCCCGGGGTCGCCAAGCAGTTCCGGTTCAACGAAACCGCCATCCCCCGGCTCGACACCGTCGAGCAACCATTCCGGCGGCACCCGGGCGAC
Organism: Ectothiorhodospiraceae bacterium; assembly: GCA_020831885.1. Classification (GTDB taxonomy): domain Bacteria; phylum Pseudomonadota; class Gammaproteobacteria; order Nitrococcales; family Aquisalimonadaceae; genus LSCE01. Next base: position 35,258 of record JAFIFU010000031.1, on the reverse strand, counting down.
ACGGCACAAACGCCGGACCATCCCTGCATCCGGTATCCGTTGACCGGATTCGTAACGGGCCAGCGTGTTCCTGTGAATACCCAGCTCACCGGCAAACTTATCCCGGGACTGACTTCCGCGCAGGGCACGTATCCGTTGCCCCAGGCTTCCTTGCTCCGGTTTCCCGCGAATCGCCATCATGGCTCCCGAAAATTGTCCAGCACCCGAACGGGTGTTAATGTCGTGTTCGCTCCACGTCACAGCGTCTATAGTTTCAGAGGGTGGCACATGGTGCCGTGCTGCCCGCAGCGCGGAATGAACCGCCGATGGTCCTGCGGCAACGCGGACGCCCGGGCCCGGCATAACCAGGGCGATGATCCGGTCATGAACAGCATCGACACGAACAAGGTTCCCGAGGATCCGACCATCCGGAAGGAATGGATCAAGTTCCAGTTGGCCGTCCGCGGCTATTCATTGGCCGCCCTTGCCCGGGAGCACGGGGTGACCCGACAGCAACCCCAGGCCGCGCTCACCCGGCCATACCCCAAGTGGGAGCGCATCATCGCCGAGCACCTGGGGATGACGCCCCAGCAGATCTGGCCGGAGCGCTATCAGCAAAAGACCGAGTGATGGTGACTGGCAAGCCAGCCGGGTTCATTGTGTGACCGGAGGCCGCCGGCGCTCAAGCTGTCAGAAATGCCAGGCAGCCGGTTGCCCGCCGTTCAGCGCGCCTGGTGCCCGCTGGCGAAGGAGGGGATATCCGGCGTGGTTATCTCCTGCCCCCGGTAGGCAAGCAGATCACGCAACGAGACGAGGCGGACCTTCTCCTCCGCCAGCAGGCGCGGGATTTCCTCTTCAAGGACATTCAGGGTCTCTTGATAGGGGTGGCCGATCGCGACCGCGGAGCCGTTCCTCCGGGCAAGGTCCACCAGCCGCCGCAACGCGTGGCGGATGCTTTCCTCGTCCTGAAAGTGGTCCAGGAAAATGTCCCGGCGGACGGCCGGCACGCCCTGCTCCCGTGCCAACTGTTCCGCGACGGTCCGTGGTGTGGTGCGACTGTCCACGAACACCAGGGGCTCGGGATAGCGAAGCAACACCTCCATCAGCCAGGCCATATGGCCGGGGTGCTGGGTCAGCAAGCTGCCCATATGATTGTTCACGGCGCTGACGTGGGGCACTGCTGACAGATTCGCCTCCACCTGCTCCTGGAACTGTTCGCGATCCATGTCCAGCATGACACTGCCGGGCCCGGTGGGTGCGCCGTTCATCGCCTGCATGGGCTGATGCAACATGACCTCCTTCCCATCGGCATGGCACTCCTTGGCCAACCGCTGGGCGTGGGCCGTGTGGGGCAGCATGGCGCAGACCACCGGGCCGGGAAGGTCCCGCACCCGCTGCCCCTCGATCAGCCGGTCACCCATGTCATCGATGATGATCACCACCAACGGCGGCCCGTCCCCGCCTGGCGCCATCCCCGGAACCAGCAGGAGTAGCAGTGCCGCAAGCCCGTTGCGGAACCTGGTCACCGCGCACCCTGCAGAATATTGAGACCCTTCAGAAGGTTCAGCGCCTCGAACAAGGCGAAATCCTCCCGGGCCAGGGCCTGTTGCTGCCGGCGCGACTCGTCCTCCCGCCGTCGTTGCTCCCCTTCCAGGTGCCGCCCCAGATCCCGTTCGGCGATGACACCGGTACGCGGTGTATCGTCCTGCCGTACGGTCAGCCGCTCCAGCTCGATGTCCGGGACGATGCCTTCGGCCTGGATGGAACGCCCCTTGGGCGTGTAGTAGCGGGCCGTGGTCAGCTTCAAGGCGGCACCGCTTTGCAGCGGCAGCACCGACTGAACCGACCCCTTGCCGAAACTCCGGCTGCCCATGATCACCGCCCGCCGGTGGTCCTGGAGCGCTCCGGCCACGATCTCGGAGCCGGAGGCGGACCCTTCGTTGATCAGCACGACCATGGGCGCGCCGTCCAGCATGTCATCCCCGTTGGCCGAGAAACGCATCTGCGCCTGATCCAGGCGCCCCTGGGTATAGACGATCTGGCCCTCGCTGAGGAAGGTATCCGCCACCGCCACGGCGGCCTGCAGCACCCCGCCCGGATTGTTACGCAGGTCAAGCACGAGCCCCAGCAGCAGCCCATCGGCCTCCTCCTGAAGTTGTTCCACCGCATCCTGCAGGGCGGCACCGGTCCGGGACTGGAACTGGCTGACGCGGATGTAGCCGTACCCCGGTTCCAGCATGCGTGATCGCACGCTGGTCACGCGGATCACGTCCCGGGTCAGCCGGATGTCGAAGGGGCCGTCCTCACCTTCGCGGACGATGGTCAGCACGATATCCGTCCCCGGTTCGCCGCGCATGCGGCTGACCGCTTCGTTCAGGCTCATGCCGCGGGTGGGTTCGCCGTCCAGGCGAATGATGAGATCCCCGGCCTCCACGCCCGCCCGCTGGGCAGGCGTATCGTCAATGGGCGCGATCACCTTGATGAAACCGTTCTCGGTTCCCACCTCGATGCCGAGCCCGCCGAACTGCCCCGTGGTACCCTCCTGCAGTTCACGGAACTCTTCGGGGCTCAGATAGGAGGAGTGCGGATCCAGCCCCTGCAACATGCCACGAACGGCATCCTCCAGGAGCTGACGGTCATCCACCTCCTCGACATAGTCGGCCTTGATGCGGGAAAACACCTCGCTCAGCGTACGCAATTCCTGCAACGGCAGGCTGTCCCGGTCCGACTCGGCGGTCAGCGGTGCCGTGGGCAGCAGGAACAAAACCAGCATGGCGCCGGCCAGGGCTCTCGTGATCCGGGATTTGAAGTGCATCGCGATCTCCTGCAGACACGGGTAAGCGCCTGCGTATTCCGTTGGGCTAGCCCTGGCGTCGCAACCAGGTCAGCGGATTCTGCGGCCGACCCTCGGCCCGCAGTTCGAAGTACAGGCCCGGATGATCCCGGCCCCCGCTGGTTCCCGCCGCGGCGATGACCTCGCCCGCCTCGACCCAGTCGCCCACATCCCTGTAAAGACTGTCATTGTGGCCATACAGTGTCATATAGCCATCTCCATGGTCGATGATCAACAAAAGCCCGTAGCCACGCAACCAGTTGGCGAACACCACGCGTCCGTGGGCCACGGCGTTGATCGGGGCCCCCTCATCGACGCCCAGCAGAACCCCCTGCCAGGCACCGTCCATGCGTCCGGCGCTGGAACCGAAACGCGCCAGCACTTCCCCCTCGGCGGGCCAGCGCAGGCTTCCCCGCTGTTCGGCGAAGGGGCGCCTGATCAGATCACCCTCCGGCAGGTCGGCCAGGGCGTCCCTGAGTTCCTCCAGCATGGCCTCCAGGCGCGCCTCATCCTCGGTAAGCTGACGCAACTGCTGATCCGCTCCACTGATATCCCGCTGCAACCGGGCCAGCACCGTCTGACGTTCGGCACGCTGCTGCTCCAGGGCCGCCCGCTGCGCGCGCTGCTCCTCCTCCAGGCGCGCCAGTTCGGTCCGCTCACGCTCCACATCACGGCGCAGGGATGCCAGCCGCTCCAGCTCTCCGGCGGCCTGCACGATACGCTCCCGGCGGGCACGGGAAACGTAGTCGAAGTAGACGAGCATGCGGTCCAGCGCGGCGGGATCCTCCTGGCTCAGCAGGAGCTGTAGCAGTTCCTGCCGTCCGGCCATGTAGGCCTGGCGGATTTCCTGGCGCAGATAATCCCGATGCGCCACCACGCGCTGCTCTTCCGCGGCCGTCTCACGGCGGAGTTGTTCAAGGCGCTCCAGGACATGGGCGCGATCCCGCTCCAATTCCCGGAGGTTCCGGTTGACACGCCCCATGGATTGCTCAACCCGCGCCAGCTCATCACCCACGGAATCGGCCTGTTGCCGGCGTTCCTGAAGCCGCGCTTCCAGTTCACTGATATCGCTGCGCAATCGCTCCAGCTCCCGGGCGCGGGATTCATAGTCCGCCGCCGCGGGCAATGCCAGCGAAAGCAGCAGTGCCGGCAGCAGGACGCGGAAGGAACGCATGGACATCGCCTGAATAACGTCGGGTAACGCGGATCGCCGTTCACTCGGAAAGGGCCGCCTGTATAATACGGGGTTTGCCGCGCGGGGGGCCAGCGGCTGGCCACCCCGAAATTCCTGACAGAGTGAGCCTTATGGAACATCTGCCCGAATTCATCGCCAATAACTGGTACCTGTTCCTGGCCCTGGCCGCCATCCTGGTCTGGATGTTCGCCAGCGAGTTCTCACGGCTGACCTCCGGCGTGAACCAGGTCAACAACACCGAAGCCGTCCGCCTCCGGGACAAGCAAGAGGGCGTGTTCGTGGATCTGCGCAGCGAGAAGGAGTACCGTGACGGGCACCTTCCCGGCGCCATCCACATCCCGCCCTCGGCGATCACCCAAAAGAACAAGAAGCTGGAACGGTACAAGCAGAAACCGGTCATCCTCTACTGTCAGACTGGTACGAGTTCGGGCAGATCCGGCAAACTTCTGCGCAGCCAGGGGTTCGAGCAGGTGTATCAGCTCAAGGGCGGTTTCGCCAACTGGCAGTCCGACAACATGCCTATCAGCAAGTGAACTCAGGAGTCGCAATCTCATGGCCGAAGCACAGCAAGGTGGCGCCGCTGGCCAGCAGCAGCCAGGCCAGCAGTTCGCCATTCACAAGATCTACCTCAAGGACATGTCCTTCGAGGCGCCCAACGCACCGGCGATCTTCCGCGGCGAGTGGAAGCCGAAGGTGAACCTGGATCTGCAGGTGGAGAACCACCAGTTGGACGAGACCACCTACGAGGTGGTGCTGAAGACCACGGTCACCGCCGAGCTGGAGGAGCAGACCGCGTATCTCTGCGAGGTGCACCAGGCTGGTGTGTTCGCCCTCAAGGGTTTCGATGACAACACTCGCGGAGCCTTGCTGGGCAGCTATTGCCCGGCCACCCTGTTCCCCTATGCCAGGGAAGCCGTCTCCGACCTGGTGGGGAAGGGCGGCTTCCCGCAGCTTGCGCTGGCTCCGGTCAACTTCGACGCGCTCTACATGCAGCAGCGTCAGCGGGCCCAGCAAGCGGCCAAGGGCGGCAACGGCGACGGCCAGAAGCCGGCCTGACAAGCGGCGGGGGGAACGGCATGAACGGCCGGATCGTACGGACCATGGCGGTACTGGGCGCCGGCTCCTGGGGCACCGCCCTGGCCCTGGTACTGGCCCGGAACGGACTCACCGTGCGGCTTTGGGGGCATGACCCTGAAGAGATCCGTGACCTGCGGCGCGCGGGCGAGAACCGCCGGTTCCTGCCGGGCTTCCCGTTCCCCGACAACCTGAACGCCACCGCATCACTGGCCGAAGCGGTGGATGGGGTGGGCGATGTCCTGGTGGCAGTCCCCAGCCATGGGTTTCATGATGCCATCCGGGCGTTGAAACCGCTGGTGCCGGCCGAAACCCGGATTCTCTGGGCGACCAAGGGCCTGGAAGCGGAATCCGGTGGGCTGCTGCACTCGGTGGTGTCCCAGGAGCTGCCGGGACACGTCATGGGCGTGCTTTCCGGCCCGAGCTTTGCCCGGGAGGTGGCCCAGGCTCTGCCGACGGCGGTGACCATTGCCTCCACGGACAGCCGCTTCGCCGCGGACATGGCGGAGGCTTTCCACAACGCCAGTTTCCGACCTTACACCAGTACCGACATCATCGGCGTCCAATTGGGCGGCGCGGTGAAGAACGTGCTGGCGGTGGCCACCGGCATCGCGGACGGCCTCGGGCTAGGCGCCAACACCCGGGCGGGGCTGATCACCCGTGGGCTGGCCGAGATCGTGCGACTGGGAAAGGCCATGGGCGCGCAGCAGCAGACGTTCATGGGGCTGTCCGGGGTCGGGGACCTGATCCTGACCTGCACGGACGATCAGTCGCGGAACCGTCGGTTCGGTCTGGCACTGGGGCGGGGCCAGCCTCGGGAGGCGGCGATTCGCGACATCGGGCAGGTGGTTGAAGGGGTCCGGACCGCAGGAGAGGTCCACGCGCTGGCCCGCCAACAGGGTGTGGAAATGCCGATCTGCGAGGAGGTCTACGGGGTGGTCGCGCGGGGCGTGAGCCCGCGGCAGGCCTTGGAACGGTTGATGGCCCGGTCGCGCAAGGAGGAGTTCGGCCCGGAGCCCGAGTGACCACCTCCACCAGGGCCCGCTACCGGGAAACGCTCACTGCCCTCCGGTGAAGCCCAGTTGCCTCCAGGCTTCGTAGACCGTGACAGCCACCGCGTTGGACAGGTTCAGGCTGCGGCTGTGGGCACGCATGGGAAGCCGGAGTATGCGCGTCCGGGGCCATTGCTCCAGCAAAGCCGCCGGCAGGCCCCGGGTTTCCGGGCCGAACAGAAAGGCATCACCGGAACGAAACCGGGTCTGGAAAACGGAACGCGTTCCCCGCGTGCTCAGGCAGAACAGGCGGGCCTCCCCCAGGATTGCGGTGCAGTCCGCCAGACACCGGTGCACCTGGACACCGGCCCATTCGTGATAATCAAGCCCGGCGCGGCGCAGCCGGGTGTCGTCCAGGGCGAATCCGAGCGGCTCGATCAGGTGGAGCTGTGCGCCGGTATTGGCACACAGACGAATCACGTTGCCCGTGTTCGGGGGGATCTCCGGCTGATAGAGAACGATATGGAGCATGGCAGCGCATTGTGGGCAATCCGGTGGGCGGAGTCTACGCTAGGAATAGGGACCGACGCCGGAACCGCGAGCGCATCGCGACGTCTGACGGTACGTGCAGGGTCGGTTCGGCGGTCGGCGCGCCGGCAACACGGGGATACCCCCCCGATCCGCCTGGCCGGATCGGGGGCATGGATCATGCATCACTTTTCACGGAAGACATCAACTGGAGGTAACAACAATGGGTCGTCTGGATAACAAGATTGCGCTGGTCACGGGTGGATCCCGGGGTATCGGTCGGGCCATCGCGCTGGAGCTGGCGGAACTCGGCGCCAACGTCGCCATCAACTACCGTGGTGGCAAGGCGGAGGCTGAGGAAACGGCTGACATGATCCGGGAGCGCGGTGTGAAAGCACATGTGGCGCAAGCGGATGTCAGCGTGAAGGAACAGGCCCGGGGCCTGGTCAAGGAGGTGGTGGACACGTTCGGCCAGTTGGACATCCTGGTGAATAACGCCGGGATCACCCGCGACAAGACACTGAAAAAGCTGACGGACGATGACTGGGACGCGGTCATTCACACCAATCTGAACAGTGTCTATTACACCGTTTCGGCGGTGCTGCCCTCCATGCTGGAGCAGAACTTTGGCCGGATCATCAACATCAGCTCCTTCGTCGGCCAGGCGGGCAACTTCGGTCAGAGCAACTATTCAGCCAGTAAGGGCGGGATCATCGCCTTCACGAAGAGCGCCGCGCAGGAACTGGCGCGCAATAATATCACCGTGAACGCCATAGCACCGGGCTTCACGTTGACGGAAATGCTGGCCCAGGTACCGGAGAACATCCAGGAGAAGATTCTGGACCGGATTCCCATGCGACGCTTCGGTAAACCGGAGGAGATCGCCCGTACCGTGGCGTTCCTGGCGGCGGATGGGGACTACATCACCGGGCAGCAGATCAATGTCAACGGTGGTGTATACATGTAATCCGGCCACCCACCGCCGGCTGTGGTAGGGTGAGGCCATGATCCGTGTGTGCCTCACCCTTTTCCTGTGTCTGCTCGCACTGCCTGCGTCCACAGCCGAGTACGGCCGTTGGTCCCATGTCCTGCAGGAGCAGACCTATCTCGGTTTGGGTAGCATCAACGATCTGGCGGGTGTCCATCTGGAGATCGCCAACCCCGTGGGCAGCGTGTATGTGCTGCTCGGCGGTCACGTCCGCGGTCTGGATATCGACCGCTGGGAAGATGGGCGGGAGATGGGCTTCGCTGCTGGCTTTCGTCTGTTCTCCGCCAGTAACGGGTTGGAGAGCAGTTGGTACGTGACCGGCTTCGGCGGCACCCTGGACGTGGAACGCCGGCGGGAGGATGGCCGAAGGATCGGCTATCAGCGTCTGGGCCTGGGCGGCGGCCTCGGTTACCAGCATGTGATGCCGCGGGGACGCATTGGTTTCAGCCTGGGCGTTGCCCGACTGGAGTCGGTGGATACGGCGGACGGGGAACGTATCGACCGGGAATTCCTCCCCATGGTGGAGACAACGCTCGGGCTGCGTTTCTAACCCGGATATCTCACCGGGTCAGCAGTCCAGCTTCAGTTCCTTGATCTTCCGGGTCAGGGTGTTGCGGCCCCAGCCCAGCAGGCGCGCGGCGTCCTGGCGTCGCCCTCCGGTGCTGCGGACCGCTGCCTCGATCATGATGCGTTCGAACGTGGGCAACGCGGTCTCCAGCAGACCCTGACGCCCTTCCGCCAACGCCCGGTTGGCCCACTGTGCCAACGCCTGCTCCCAGTCGTCACCAACCTGCTCCGGGCGTCCTTCCTGGCGAAGCTCCGGTGGCAGGTCACTGATGTGAACTTCCTTGCCGTTGGCCATGACCGTCAACCAGCGGCAGGCGTTCTCCAACTGGCGCACGTTTCCAGGCCAGTCCAGGCTCATCAGAAAACGCTCCACCTCCGGGCGCAGGATCTTGCATTCGGCGCTCAACTCACTGGCCGCTTCAGCGAGAAAATGAGCGGCGAGCCGGGGGATATCCTCCCTGCGTTCCCGCAGGGCCGGGAGGTGGATGCGTATCACGTTGAGGCGGTGAAACAGATCCTCCCGGAAGTGCCCCTGACGGACGCGTGCCTCCAGGTTCTGATGGGTGGCGGCAATAATGCGCACATCCACCTGAATGGGCGTATGACCGCCAACGCGGTAGAACTGGCCGTCCGCCAGCACACGCAACAGCCGGGTCTGGAGCTCCGCCGGCATGTCGCCGATCTCGTCCAGGAAAAGGGTACCCCCGTTGGCCTGTTCGAAACGCCCCTGACGGGTGGAGTGGGCGCCGGTGAAAGCGCCCTTTTCGTGGCCGAACAGTTCGGATTCCATCAGGTCCCGGGGGATGGCGGCCATGTTCAGGGGGATGAAGGGTTTATCCCGGCGGGGGCTGTGTCGATGCAAGGCACTGGCCACCAGTTCCTTGCCGGTACCGGACTCACCGTTGATCAACACATTGATGTTGGAGGTGGAGAGGCGACCGATGGCCCGGAACACCTCCTGCATGGCCGGTGCTTCGCCGATGATCTCCGGTACCTTATCGGGCTCCGGCCGCAACAGCGTACCGCTTTGGCGCCGGTTATCCAGGGCGCGTCGCACCAGGCGGACGGCATCATCCACATCGAAGGGTTTGGGCAGATACTCGAAGGCCCCACCCTGATACGCGGAGACGGCCGAGTCCAGGTCCGAATGGGCGGTGATCACGATGACCGGCAGATCGGGCCAGCGATTCTGCACCTGGCGGAGCAACTCGAGCCCGTCCACCCCGGGCATACGGATGTCCGTGATCAGGACCGCCGGCTGGGAACGGTTCAGGGCTGTCAGCGCCGCGTCGCCGTTCTCGAAGCTGCGCACGGTGAGCTGCTCCTGCTGGAGCGCCTTCTCCAGCACCCAGCGGATGGAACGGTCGTCATCCACCAACCAGATCTGTTCGCTGTCACTCATGCTCTGTCTCCAGGGGCAACCAGACGGTGAACACCGTGTTGCCGGGTTCGCTCCAGCATTCGATCAGGCCGCCATGCTGGTTGACCAGTGTCTGCGCAATGGACAAGCCAAGTCCGGTGCCCTCGGCCCTGGAGGTCACCATGGGATAGAAAATCCGGTCCATCAGCTCCGGGGGGATGCCGGGGCCGGTATCGATGACATCCACCCGTACGACAAGCTTGTGCGGTGTGTCGGCGATGGTGAACTGGCGCTGCGTGCGGGTGCGAAGGGTGATGCGGCCCACCTCGCCCACCGCCTGCAGCGCGTTGCGGACGACGTTCAGCATGGCCTGAATAAGCTGATTGGGCTCGGCGAGGATGTCCGGAATGGAAGGATCGTAGTCCCGTATCAGGCTGACACCAGGCGGTGCCTCCGCTTCCGCCAACTGGCGGACCCGCTCCAGGACCTCATGGATGTTGGTGGCGCGCTTGTTCGGCCGCGTGTTCGGGCCCAGCAGGCCATTGACCAGGGTCCGCAGGCGGTCCGCCTCTTCGATGATCACTTGCGTGTATTCCTTGAGCGTGGGGTTATCCAACTCCCGCTCCAGCAGTTGGGCTGCGCCTCGCAGTCCACCCAATGGATTCTTGATCTCGTGTGCCAGACCGCGCAGCAACTGTCGCGTTGCCTGATTCTGACTGATCAGGTGCTGTTCCCGCGTGATGCGCAACCGGCGGTCCAGGTGCGCGAGCTCCAGCAGAACCCGGCCACCGCTCACCGGTGTGACGGCCACATCCACCGTAATGTACCGCCCCGGGGAGAGCTCCAGCCGGCGTTCCCGCTCGGTGAAGGCCTCGCCGGACTCCAGGGCCTGCCCCGCAGCCCGCTCCAGAAGCCGCCCGGCCGGCGACATGGTGGACAGGCGATTGCCGGTCACCTGCCGGGTGCTGATCGCGAACAGCGACTGGGCCGCCGGATTGATGAATCGGATCCGGCGCTCGCCATCCATCAGCAGCACAGCCGTGCTCATGTTATCGGTCACGCACTGGGCGAGTGCGTTCTCAGAGTCGATTGCTGTCATACGGTATTCCAAGCAAAACCCAGGCCAATCCCAGATTGGTGCATCTTCGATGGGCAAAGGTCACCCCATGGCCCGTTATCGCACCGTTTCCGGTCCGGCAACCGGTGTAACGCACCAGGGGGTGCACACGGGTTTCCACAAGTATGCACCAATATGGTGCATACCATGCGACATTGGTGCGCGGGCGGGGAACGCAAGGGTGGGCTGTACGCGATCGGCCGGGAGACCTATTGGCGCTGTGGAAACAGTCTTGAGGCCTGGTGCATGTAGAACGTGCTGCTGTCCGATTCCGCCACCACATCGCCGCGTCGGTCACGGACCCGGACCTGAAGCTGGTGTGCGCCGCGATAGACATTTTCCAGCTCGTAGCTCAGGGACCGGCCACCGGCCACGGGCTCACCATCCAGGAGCAGTTCCAGTTCATGGTGCTCCCGCAACTCGGGCTGAATATGGATACGGACCTGAACCCGGCCTTCATTGTCCCGCACGGTGCCCTCGTGCGGCGGGTCGGCGATGGCGATGTTCTGGTATGCGGGAGCCGGTGGTTCCGCGTCGGGAGCTGGCGCCGGCGCCGGCTGGCGGCGGGGAGCCTCGTAGACGGATGGCGACGGTAGCTCCACTTCCTCGGCATCGGGATGGGGCTGATCCGAGTAAGTCACCCGGCCGTCATCATCCACGTGACGGTAGATCTGCGCCGATAGGGCCAGCGGCATCGCCAGCAGCAACGGTATAAGAAACCGGATATTCATGTCTGGCAATGTAGGGCAGCAGGGGGCGGGTGACAATAGGCGGAAACGAAAAGGGGGCCTGACGAGGCCCCCTTTTCCAGTACCAGACGCTCTGGTAATCAGCGTTACACGCTGTAATACATATCGAATTCCACCGGGTGGGTGGTCATGCGCAGGCGGGTCACTTCCTCCATTTTCAACGCAATGTAGGCGTCGATGGAGTCATCGGTGAACACACCCCCCGCCTTCAGGAACTCCCGATCCTTGTCCAGCGCTTCCAGCGCCTCCTCGAGATCGAACGCCACCTTGGGAATATCCTTTTCCTCCTCCGGCGGCAGGTCGTAGAGATCCTTGTCCATGGCATCGCCCGGATGGATCTTGTTCTGAATCCCGTCCAGGCCGGCCATCAGCATGGCCGTGAAGGCGAAATACGGGTTTCCGGTGGAATCCGGGAACCGCACTTCGATCCGGCGCGCCTTCGGGTTGGAGATCCACGGAATACGGATCGACGCGGAGCGGTTACGGGCCGAATAGGCCAGCAACACCGGGGCTTCGAAGCCCGGTACCAGACGCTTGTAGCTGTTGGTGGACGCGTTGGTGAACGCGTTGAGAGCCTTGGCATGCTTGATGATGCCACCGATATAGTACAAGGCGGTTTCGGACAGACCGCCGTACTGGTCGCCGGAGAACTGGTTCTCCCCGTCCTTGGAAAAGGACTGGTGAACGTGCATGCCGGACCCGTTGTCCCCCACCAGCGGCTTGGGCATGAAGGTGGCCGTCTTGCCGTAGGCGGCCGCCACATTGTGCACAACGTACTTCAGCTTCTGCACCTCGTCGGCCTTCTTCACCAGGGTGTTGAACCTCACGCCGATCTCGCACTGACCGGCGGTGGCCACTTCATGGTGGTGCACCTCCACCTCCATGCCCATCTCCTCAAGGGCCAGACACATGGACGTGCGGATGTCATGCAGGGAATCCACCGGCGGAACAGGGAAATAGCCACCCTTGACCTTGGGGCGGTGGCCCATGTTGCCGTCCTCGTAGACACGCTCGGAGTTCCAGCCGGCTTCCTCGGAGTCGATCTTGTAGAAGGTGCCGCTCATGTCGGCGCCGAAACGCACATCATCGAAGATGAAAAACTCCGGCTCCGGACCGAAGAACGCGGTATCACCCAGGCCGGTGGACTTCAGGTAGGCTTCGGCGCGCTTGGCGATGGAGCGAGGATCGCGCTCGTATCCCTGCATGGTGTTGGGCTCGATGATATCGCACGTAAGGTTCAGCGTGGGTTCATCGAAGAACGGATCCAGTGTGGCCGTGTCCGGGTCCGGCATGAGAATCATGTCGGATTCGTTGATGCCCTTCCAGCCGGCAATCGACGACCCGTCGAACATCTTGCCGTCCTCGAAGGTTTCCTCTTCCACCGTGGAGGCCGGCACGGTGACGTGCTGTTCCTTGCCCTTGGTATCGGTGAAGCGGAAATCAACGAACTTGACGTTTTCGTCCTTGATCAGTTTCAGGATATCAGCTGCAGTGCGAGCCATGCTTGACCTCCAATTGGGTACAAACGCGGAAAACGGATTCGAAAACCCTTAAGCAGATACCGTGCCAGCACCAGATAACCGCGTTCCATGGCCGTTTATGGTGCAGAACGGCCCGTCCGGACACGGAATACGCACCATTATGGGTCAGCAACGGACATGGACGCACCAAGATAGTGCGTAATTCATCCGCCGATGCGGACCCTGACCCGAATGGTATAACCCTCTTCACGGATTTCCACGACCTCATGGCCATGGACACGACACCAGGCGGGAATATCGGCCCGGACCCCGGGATCAGTGGCAAGGACGTCCAGCTCATCGCCCTTGTCGCAGGCGGGAGCCGCCTGTTGAAGCCGGATGACCGGCATGGGACAGAGGAGACCCCGGGCATCGATCTCTTGGCGCTGCATGGATTGTTCACTCATGTGATGTACCAGCGACGGGGCACCTGGTCGGCGGGCATCGGTGAAACGGACAGCTCCCGGCGCCCGCCGCCGCCGGCGTCGGCCACCGCCACGGTGACGCTGGGCGATTCCCGGCCCCGGCTGAAGCGGGCCACAAGTCGGGCAGCCAATGTCAGATCATCCTCGTCGGCCGAGCCGTCCAACAGGCACAGGGGACCGGCGTGGCTAACCGGCTCCAGGTGGGTAAAACAGCGGCGATATCCCTCCAGAAAGCGGTTTTCCCCTTCCTCCCGGGCGATGATCAGCTTGAAGTGGTTCCGCGGTCGCAGGTGACGGCCCACCTTGAGCAGCATGATGTCATCCAGCTCATAGCGGCGCTCGCCCCGGGCAGCCCAGAGATCCTTGAGCTTGCGGCTGTAGCTGGGATCGGTGAGAAAGCAGCAACCCCCGGCCGGCTGGGCATAGTCCCGGAACCCGAAGCGTTCGGCCAGGCGCATTTGCGGCTTGCGGCTGCGACCGCTCCAGTCCAGCAATCGCTCCCGGTCAACCCAGCCTTCACGCTCGGGGAGGGTGGGTTCCAGCAACTGGGCGCAAAGCGGTCGTAGCAGCCGGTCGCCGGCCCCGGATTCCCGGGCCACGATTGGCATGCTGCGACGCAGTTGTGACTTGGGCCGTTGACCGATCACTTCCCCGGTGATGATGAAATCGAAACCGTTGGCCTCCATCCATTCCCGGGCACGGGCAACCATGAAACCCTTGCAGTCCAGACACGGATTCATGTTCTGTCCGTAGCCGTGCCTCGGATTGATGACCACGTCCTTGTAGTCCTCCACCACATCGACAATGTGCAGGGGGATGCCCAGTTGCTCCGCGACCCACAGGGCGTTGTTGCGCTTCGGGCGCTCGCGCTCCTGCCGCCGGATAGCATGAGTATGCCCCTCGACGCAGAATCCGGTGTAGAAATTGAGGCCCTCCACCTGCACACCCTGTTCCTGGATCAGGCGGGCCGCCAGCATGGAATCCAGGCCGCCGGAGATCAGGGCAACAGCGCGAATCTGTCGGGTCATGATGATTGCGGAACGGCTGCTGAAAAGTGCCGCATGATAGCAAATCGTGGCGCCGACTGGGGATTCTTCTGTCTCAGTGGCGGGTGGTGTCGGGCATCACCGTCAGTTCGGGGTGCTGATCGGGTCGTTGCTGGCGTATGGCCTGCAGCACCCGCATCAGATCCGGGAAATGCTGTGCCAGGCTGGCGTAGACGGAATCATCGGGATCCGCATCCCCCGCAGCGCGCCGGTAATAGGCGCCGCGGCCCAGTTCCACGAAGTAATCCACGCGGACGCGGCGCCGGGCTGCCTGCCCGGGGAACAGGCCAGCGAGCATCAGGCATTGGTCTCCCACATCCTGTAGCCGCTCCTGCTGAACCCGTCCGCTGCTGAGCATGGCACGCAGATAGGTCATGGCCATCACACGGCGGACCAGGTCCGGCCGTCGCTGGTACCGCATCAGCAGGAAGACCAGGTAGCTCTCCGTTTCCTCCGGCAGATAGCGCTGCGCGGTCTGTTCCGCTTCCATCACCAACCGGTACCAGGAATCGGTTTCACCAGCGCCGGTAATGAGATTCACCATGGACAGTCCTCCGTTGGGGAAAACCGTTATGGAATCGACAGTTCCACCGGCACGCCTTTATACATGGGGCCTGTTCACAGGGTATACTCCGTCGCTGTTGACCGGCCGCTGGGGCCGGCCCGGCCTGTGACTGTATCGGCGGCAGGCGGGTGTCCTCACGTTTCATATATCACGGGGTGCGTCTTGGCTGAAGAGGCAGCAAACCAGACAATACATGACATTACCACATTCCAGGGGCTGATCCTGGCGCTGCAGGAATACTGGGCCCGACAGGGCTGCGTGGTGCTGCAACCACTGGATATGGAGGTAGGCGCCGGAACCTTTCACCCCGCCACGTTTCTGCGGGCCGTGGGCCCGGAACCCTGGAATGCAGCCTATGTGCAGCCATCCCGGCGACCCACCGACGGGCGCTATGGTGAGAACCCCAACAGACTGCAGCACTACTACCAGTTCCAGGTGGTCATGAAGCCCTCCCCGCCGGATATCCAGGAACGCTACCTGGATTCCCTGCGCCATCTCGGGCTGGATCTCCTGGTGCACGATGTGCGTTTCGTAGAGGACAACTGGGAATCGCCGACGCTGGGCGCCTGGGGTCTGGGTTGGGAAGTCTGGCTGAACGGAATGGAGATCACGCAGTTCACTTACTTCCAGCAGGTTGGGGGCCTGGACTGCCGACCCGTCATGGGGGAGATCACCTATGGCCTGGAGCGTATCGCCATGTACCTGCAGGGGGCGGAGAGCGTCTACGACCTGGTCTGGACCCGGGGCCCCGGCGGGACCGTGACCTATGGTGATGTCTACCATCAGAACGAGGTGGAGCAGTCCGCGTACAACTTCGAGCATGCGGATACGGAAGCCCTGTTCTCCTGGTTTGATCAGTGCGAGCGGGAGAGCCAGCGGCTGATCGGACTGGGCTTGCCGCTCCCCGCTTACGAACAATGCCTGAAGGCATCCCATACCTTTAATCTGCTGGACGCGCGGCACGCCATCTCGGTCACCGAACGGCAGCGCTATATTCTGCGCGTTCGCGGCCTGGCACGGGCCGTGGCCGAGCTTTACTTCACCCGGCGTGAGGAACTGGGCTTTCCCCTGGCGCAGGAGGCCGTGGCATGAGTGATACCCGGGATCTGCTGGTAGAACTCGGCACCGAGGAGTTGCCACCCATCGCGTTGCGGGGATTGATGGATGCTTTTGCGCACAACCTGGTGCAAGGCCTGGAGAAGGCCGGCCTGGCCTTCTCCAGGCATCACGCCTATGCCAGCCCACGACGACTGGCTGTCCAGGTGGAGGGGTTACAGGAACGCCAGGCCGATGAGCCTCTTGTACGCCGCGGACCGGCGTTGAGCGCGGCCTATGACACGGATGGAAGGATGACCAAGGCCGGCGAAGGGTTCGCCCGTTCCTGCGGTGTGTCGCCGGAGGCGCTGGAAACCCTGGAGACGGAGAAGGGTGCCTGGCTCGTCTACCGGGGTGTGCGCAAGGGCAAGGCCACCGTGGAGCTGCTGCCGGAGCTGGTAGATCAGGCACTGACCAGGCTCCCCATCCCCAAACGCATGCGTTGGGGGGCCGGGGACGCGGCGTTTGTCCGCCCGGTACACTGGCTGGTGCTGTTATTCGGGGACCAGGTAGTGCCGGCGAGGATTCTGGGTGTGGAGAGCGGCCGTGAGACCAGGGGCCATCGCTTTCACGCGCCGGAACCGCTGTCCATCGATTCCCCGGGTGATTACCCGGACCTGCTGAGGGACAAAGGCCGGGTTGTGGTCGATTTCCAGGAGCGCCGGGCGTTGGTCCATGACGGTGCCCGGAAAGCGGCTCTGGCCATGAATGGGGAGGCGGTACTGGACGAGGATCTGCTGGACGAGGTGACGGCTCTGGTTGAGTGGCCGGTGCCCGTTGTGGGGAGTTTCGATGAGCGTTTCCTGGAAGTGCCACCGGAGGCACTTATCTCCAGCATGCAGGGGCATCAGAAGTATTTCCCGGTGCGGGATGCCAACGGACGCTTGATGCCGCGGTTCATCACCATGGCCAATCTGGAGAGCCGGGATCCCCAGCAGGTGGCCCACGGCAATGAACGGGTGATCCGGCCACGACTGGCAGACGCCGCCTTCTTCTGGGAGCAGGACCGTCGGCGACCACTGGCCGAGCGGGTGGAGGGTTTGAAGGATATCGTATTCCAGCGGCGCCTGGGCACGCTGTACGACCAGGCGCTGCGCGTCGCGTCGCTGGCGCGCCACCTGGCAGAGCCGTTCGGAGTCACGCCGGCCGTGGCGGAGAAGGCCGCCATGCTGGCGCGCTGCGACCTGCTCACGGAGATGGTTGCGGAATTCCCGGAACTGCAGGGCATCATGGGGCGGTACTACGCACAGCATGACGGCCTGGGCGATGGAATCCCGGCAGCGCTGGACGAATTCTATCAGCCCCGCTTCGCCGGTGATCGGGTCGCATCCAGTCCACTGGGTCAGTTGCTGGCCATCGCCAGCCGCGCGGACACTCTGGTTGGCATCTTCGCTATCGGTCAGTCGCCCACCGGAGACAAGGATCCTTTCGGTTTGCGCCGCTCGGCCCTGGGGCTGCTGCGCACACTGATCGAGCGGGAGCGAAGTCTGTCCCTGAAGGCCTTGCTGGAACTGGCGGCGGAGCACCAGCCCGACGACGTGAACGCGAGGACCCAGGTGGAACCCGTGCTGGATTTCTGCATGGAGCGCCTGCGCGGCTATTACCTGGACCAGGGTTACGCCCCTGAACTGTTTGAGGCGGTGCGCGCGGTACGGGTGTCGGTGGAGGATAACCCACCACGCCCTATTGATGACCCTCTGGATTTCCACCGGCGGTTACTGGCATGCGCCGGCTTCCAGAGGCTGGACGCAGCCGCCAGTCTCGCAGCAGCCAACAAGCGGGTGATCAATATCCTACGGAAGGCGGATGAGCGGCCCGGCCAACCTGAACCCGGTCTGTTTCAGTGCCAGGAGGAACGCACGCTGTACGACACTGTTCAGCCCCTGGCGATAGAGGTCACCGCCCTGGCGGAGCGGGGTGATTACGCTCAGGCACTGGAGCGGCTGGCGGGCGCCCGCTCCGCCGTGGACGCGTTTTTTGATCAGGTCATGGTCATGGCCGAGGACAAGCGCATCCGGAACAATCGCCTTGCGCTGCTGCAACAGCTCGCCACGCTTTTCAGCAGTGTGGCGGACATTTCGCAGTTGCCCGCTGCCGGCTGAGCCGGATAACGCCATGGGGGCTGTCATTCTTGATCGGGACGGAGTGATCAATCAGGACTCCGACAACTACATCCGCAGCGTTCATGAGTGGCAGCCCCTCCCGGGCAGTATTGACGCCATCGCCCGACTTTCACGGGCCGGTTGGCTAGTCGCCGTATGCACCAATCAATCCGGGCTGGCGCGAGGCCTGTTCACCGAGGATACCCTCAATGCCATCCACGCCCGTCTGGTGGAGTTGGTGGAGGCCGCCGGTGGGGGTATAGACGGAATCTTCGTTTGCCCTCACGGCCCGGATGACGGCTGCGATTGCCGCAAACCCCGCCCCGGTCTGCTGCTCCGTGCCGCAGAGCGACTGGGTTTTTCCCTCCGGGATGTGCCGGTGATCGGGGATGCGGATCGGGACCTGGAAGCCGCACGGGCCGTTGGCGCCCGCCCCATTCTCGTGTTGACCGGGAAGGGCCAACGGACCCGGAACGCCGGCAAAGCAGAGGACGTGGAAACCTATCAGGACCTGTCAGCAGCGGTCGATGCCCTGCTTGCCGGAACAACGGATAAGAACGAATCGAGGAGGAAACCATGACCGACGGCAAACGCCCGCCACCCATGCTCCATCGTTCCGTGGGGCAGAAGCTGCTGGCACTACCCGGCTCGGTATTGTGGGCCCTGGGAGCACTGCTGGCGACCCTGCTGTTCGGTACCATCGGTATTCTTGTCGCCATGTTTCTCCCGTACCGGGGCAGATACTGGCTGTTCATACGCTGGAGCTTCTTCCTGCTCTGGTGGGCGAGAATCTGCTGCGGCATTCACCACCAGGTGGAGGGCACGGAGCATATTCCGGACCGGGCGTGCATCGTCATGTGCAAGCACCAGTCCGCCTGGGAGACGCTGGCTACCCAGTACTGGTTCCACCCGCAGACCTGGGTGCTGAAACGGGAACTGATGAAGATCCCCCTGATTGGATGGGCCCTGGGCATGCTCCAGCCCATCGCCATCGACCGCAGCGCCCGAAAGAAGGCCATGGAACAGATGCTGGAACAGGGAAGGGAGCGGATCCGGGAAGGCCGGTGGATTATCATTTTCCCGGAGGGAACCCGGATCCCTGCCGGGCGGGCAGGCAGATATCGTCCGGGCGGGGCAATCCTGTCCGCGGACACCGGCGTGCCGATCATTCCGGTTGCGCACAATGCCGGCGAGTGCTGGCCCCGTAATTCCTTTTTAAAGTATCCCGGACGGATACGGGTTCGGATCGGTCCGGCCATTGACCCGAAGGGACGTGATGCGGACGTGATTCTGGATGAAGTCAGGGACTGGATCGAGACCAATACCCGGGCGATCAGCACTGTGTATGAAACGCCTTCAGATGCCGGCTGAGGGATAATGTTCCACGTGGAACACCGTCGGACCCCATGTTCCACGTGGAACACTCCGCCCGTTCGCCAGATGCCGGCGCCACCGCAATCCCATCCAAGCCCGTTATCTGACCCCCCTGCCTCGCCGTCTCCGGACCTTCCTGTCCAAGCTTTCACAAGTTAAAGCCATGTTCCCGTGATGGTCGTGGTCAGGGGGCCAGAAGCGTGGACCCGTGGCCGCAACCCAGCGGCCCAGAAACGAACCGCAGCGCGGCGCTCCATGACGACACCTATCCAGAGCGCGTCTGCAGCGCTCCCAGTGATTCCTTGCGTTACCGGGAAGGGAGGTGGGGGAGGAGATGGGTGTGGATGACTGACGAGCCGCGGCGGAACCACGACACGTCAGCCCCAATGCCCGGAAAGGGGGAAGGCTATCGGCAGCCCTGCTCAGACATCCAGGTTACTGGCCGCCAGAGCGTTACGTTCGATGAAATCCCGCCGGGGCTCCACATGATCCCCCATCAGTGTGGTGAACACTTCATCCGCCGCCACGGCATCCTCAATCCGCACCTGAAGGAGGCGCCGGGTCTCCGGGTTCATGGTCGTCTCCCACAACTGCTCAGGATTCATTTCGCCCAGGCCCTTATATCGCTGGATGCTCTGACCCCGCTTGGCCTCTTCCAGCAACCAGTCCACCGCTTCCCCGAGCCGGCTTACTGGCCGTTTCCGTTCACCGCGTTGCACGTAGGCATCGTCCGAAAGCAACTCCTGGAGCACCAGGGTCAGTTCCCGAATCGCCTTGTACTCCGGCGACAGGAAAAACTCCGCACTGAACTTGTAATCATGCCGGATCCCGTGCTTACGCTTGGAAACCAGCGCATCCTGGAAGCCACCATCCGGCCCTGCGCTGACCGTGGCCTGGTAACGCGTCCCCGTGGGCTGAAGCGGGTTGAGCCCCTCCACCAGACGCTGGAACCATTGCTGGATGCCGACAGCATTGTTGAAATCCGTCTCATGCACCGGAGGTAACTGCAGCAGCATCTCCAGTAATTGACGATCGTGGTGACGGGAAAGGCGCTCAATGATATCCATCACCTTCAAGTACTGGCGCGCCAGCGTCTCCAGGCCCTGTTCCCGAATGGGCGGCGCGTCGCCACCGGGGTAAAGCACGGCATCGTTCAGCGCCAGACTCAGCAGGTACTCGGTGAGCTCCCGCTCGTCCTTCACGTAATGTTCCTGCTTACCCCGCTTCACCTTGTATAAAGGCGGCTGCGCAATGTAGACGTGGCCCCGCTCCACCAGTGTCAGCATCTGCCGGTAGAAGAACGTGAGCAGCAGGGTCCGGATGTGCGAACCGTCTACATCCGCATCCGTCATGATGATGATCCGGTGGTAACGCAGCTTGTCCGGATCGAAATCCTCCCGCCCGATACCGCAACCCAGTGCCGTGATCAGTGTCCCCACCTCTGCGCTGGACAGCATCTTGTCAAAGCGGGCCTTCTCCACATTCAGGATTTTTCCCTTCAAAGGCAGAATAGCCTGGGTCCGACGATCCCGCCCTTGTTTGGCCGAACCGCCAGCGGAATCACCCTCCACCAGGTAGATCTCACAGAGGGACGGATCCCGCTCCTGGCAATCAGCCAGCTTGCCGGGCAACCCGGCAATATCCAGGGCTCCCTTGCGCCGCGTCATCTCCCGGGCCTTGCGCGCTGCCTCCCGTGCGCGGGCCGCGTCCACCACCTTTTCCACGATGGCCCGGGCATCCTGGGGATGCTCATAGAGATACTCGTGGAGTTTCTCCGCCAATGTGGCTTCAACCGCGTTCTTCACCTCGGATGAGACCAGCTTGTCCTTGGTCTGAGACGAGAACTTCGGATCCGGCACTTTGACCGAGAGCACAGCGGTGAGGCCCTCCCGCACATCGTCGCCGCTTGGACTCACCTTGGCCTTTTTCGTGTAACCCTCGTTCTCCATGTACTGGTTCAGGGTTCGGGTCAGGGCAGCCCGGAAACCCGCCAGGTGTGTCCCACCATCCCGCTGCGGGATGTTATTGGTGAAACAGAAGATGTTCTCCTGATAAGAATCATTCCATTGCATGGCGATATCCACACCGATCTCGGATCGCCACGTGGAGATGTACAGAACCTCCCGGTTCAGGGGGGTCTTGTTCTTGTTCAGATGCTCAACGAAGGCCTTGATACCGCCGGCGTACTCGAACACATCCTGCTTGCTGGTACGCTCATCGGTCATCTCGATGCGCACGCCCGGATTCAAAAAGGAGAGCTCCCGGAACCGTTTCGCCAGCAGATCGTAATGGAACTCGATGTTGGTGAAGATCTCATCGCTGGGCCTGAAGGTGATGGTTGTCCCGGATTCCTCTGCCTCGCCAATTACTTTGAGCGGTTCCACCGGTTCCCCGAGGCGGTACTCCTGATAGTGCACCTTGCCGTTCTTGCGGATAGTGAGTTGCAGCCGTTCAGACAGCGCGTTCACCACGGAAACACCGACACCGTGGAGCCCCCCGGAAACCTTGTAGGAATTGTCATCGAATTTGCCGCCGGCATGGAGCACCGTCATGATCACTTCCGCCGCGGACCGACCTTCTTCCGGATGGATGTCCACCGGTATTCCACGGCCATTGTCACTGACGGTGATCGACTCGTCCGTATGGATGGTGACCGTGATAGCGGTGCAGTGACCGGCCAGCGCCTCGTCGATGGAGTTGTCCATCACCTCGAACACCATGTGGTGCAGGCCGGTACCATCGTCCGTATCGCCAATGTACATGCCGGGCCGCTTGCGCACGGCATCCAGCCCACGCAGAACCTTGATGTTTCCGGAATCGTAACTGGGGGTTGCGCTCATAGTCTGTCCTTTCGGGTTAACCGACGCATTATACCATCTCCCGGACCCGACCCTCAGTGATCTCGAACCAGCGGGCGGGTTCCATGGGCACAGTTGCGCGATCAATGGCCGTGACGAAACACTGGGCAGGACCAGCGGCGACAACGGAAAGGATGCGTGCTGCATGTTCTGAATCCAGCTCCGCCCGCAAATCGTCGATAAGAAGCAGGGGAACGGTTCCGCAACCGGCAACGATCCGGCTCTGGGCCAGCAGCATTGCGATGGCCAGGGTTTTCTGCTGCCCCCGGGACAGCCAGTGCTGTGCGTCAGATCCCTCCGCCCGGATGACCAGATCGGCCCGATGGCTCCCGTACAGGGTATAGCCGGTTTCCCGTTCCCGGGATCGGCCGGCAGCCAGGAGTTCAGCCAGCGACTCGCCAGCAGCCCAGCCCCGCCGGTAGTGCAAGGTGATCTCCGTATCCGGCAGCCATCCGTCCACCAACGAGGCGAGTTCGGGGATCAGGCGTTCGATGAATCGCCGGCGTGCTGCATCCACCCGTTCGGCGGCGGAGCACAGCTCGGGTTCCCAGGAACCGGCGAGCCGTAGATCGCCCTGTCGCAAGGCTGCATTGCGTTGGCGCAGGGCGCGATCATACCGGCGCCAATCGCGATAATAATCGTGTTCCACGTGGAACACGCTCCAATTCAGAAAACTGCGTCGAACCTTCGGGCCATCATGGAGTAGCCGCTGACTTTCGGTGTTGATCACCTGAACCGGCAGATGGCGCGCCAACTCCGATAAGTTCCGGACATCCCGGCCATCCACCCGAACCCTGGTTTCGCCCCGCCGCCGCTGAATGCCCAACCGATGCTCGGATCCGTGGGAATCCAGCACCGTCCCGGTCACCATCAGTTCGTTCTGCCCATGCTGGATCGCCTGATCCAGCCGGGTGGCGCGGAAGCTGGCGGCCCGGGCCAGGATGTGTATTGCCTCCAGGATACTGGTCTTCCCTGCCGCGTTAGCGCCCGTAATCAGGTTGATTCCAGCTGCTGGAACAACGGTCTGCTCCACCAGGTTCCTTACCCGGTGAACACCCAGGCGTGAGATGATCATCGGTGCCCAGTATCCGAATTCCGCCATTCATCCGCGGGGATCACTGGCAATCGCTTGGCAAGCGCCGCAACACCGAACCCGGACACGCTGCAAAGCCCCGAAGGGCTCCGCAGAGCACCATCGGAATCGTTCAGCGCTTCCTTAAAGCCGCATCGGCATGACAACGTAGCTGTATCCGGCATTTTCCGTATCCTGGAGTAGGCAACTGCTGTTGGCATCCACCAGGCCCATGCGCACTTGCTCGCTTTGCATAGCGCCCAGGGCATCCAGGAGATAGCTGGCGTTGAAGCCGACTTCCAGCGGCGTACCCGCATAGTCCACCGCCAACTCCTCGTCCGCCTGTTCCTGCTCCGGGTTGTTGGACTGAATCTTCAGGCTGTCCTTGTCCAGCGTGAAACGGACCCCGCGGTATTTTTCATTGGAAAGAATGGAGGCACGGACCAGTGCCTGACGCAGGGTTTCCCGGTCCGCGAGCATGACATTGCCCTCCACATTCGGGATCACCCGCTGATAGTCGGGGAAGCGGCCGTCGATCAGTTTGGACGTGAACCGGAGCTCCGGAAGCGTGACCCGGATGTGATTACTGCTGAGTTCCAGTCGTACCTGGTCATCCGAATCGTCCAGCAGCCGCAGGAGTTCCTGTACGCCTTTACGGGGGACGATCACCTGCTGGCTGTTCTGTACCTGGACGTTGCCACTCAGTTCACCCAATGCCAGTCGATGACCGTCGGTGGCCACCGCCCGGAGCCGCTCGGGATCCAGCTCCAGCAGCAAGCCGTTCAGGTAATAGCGGACATCCTGTACCGCCATCGAAAAGTGCGTTTTATCAATCAGTTCCCGAAGATGGCCCTGAGGCAGCAGGACGGGTTCCGTCTCCCCGATGTCTTCAACGGTTGGAAACTCGGTGGCGGGAAGGGTGGCCAGGGTGAACCGGCTGCGTTCGGCACTCACCACAGCCCGATCCTGATCCAGCGTCAAACGGACCGTGGCACCCTCCGGCAGATTCCGGACGATATCCACCAGCTTGCGGGCGGGCACAGTGATCTGGCCGCCTTCATGAATCTGCCCTTCCGTTCGTGCGACCAGCTCCACCTCAAGATCGGTGGTGGTCATGGACAGGCCCTCGTCACCGGCCACCAGCAGGGCATTGGCCAGTACCGGGAGTGTCTGCCGGCGCTCCACCACACCGATGACAGCCTGGAGCGGACGGAGCAATGCTTCACGTTGGATCTCGATGTTCATGGCGTCCCGTTACCTGTTAATAAATTAAGTTCCTTTAAACCCTGTTGTTACTGTTATACACGGGGTTCTGTGTGGAGAAGTTATTATTTAAGTTTAATTTCAATGATTTAAAATCAAACTCCCGGTGGATGGATACAGGCGCAAGTGCTGGAATGACCTGGTGAAATGCTGTGGATAAGTTTCATCCCCACGGTATCCCCAGTCTGCCCCACAGCTTATCCACATGCTCATGTCGTCAGGGTCCGCAGGAGGTTCGCATAATCCTCCGCGATGCGGGGATCGGATTCCCGCAGTTCCACCACCTTGCGACAGGCGTGCAGCACCGTGGTGTGGTCCCGACCGCCAAACGCGTCCCCGATCTCTGGCAGGCTGTGGCTGGTGAGTTCCTTGGAAAGTGCCATGGCCAGTTGCCGGGGACGGGTGATGGAGCGACTTCGTCGCTTGGAAAGCAAATCGGATACCCGGATCTTGAAGTACTCCGCAACCGTCTTCTGTATGTTCTCTACGGTGACCAGCTTGTCCTGCAGGGCCAGAAGATCCTTCAGCGCTTCCTTGGTGAAATCCACCGTGATTGGTGAGCCGGTGAACTGCGCATTGGCGATCACGCGGCGCAATGCGCCCTCCAACTCACGGATATTCGACCAGATGCGTTTGCCGATGAAAAATGCCACCTCATCCGGGAGGTCAATGCCTTCCTGCGCGGCTTTGCTCATGAGAATGGCGACGCGTGTTTCCAGTTCAGGGGGTTCGATGGCAACAGTCAGGCCCCAGCCGAATCGGGATTTGAGTCGTTCCTCCAGCCCGTCGACTTCCTTGGGATAGCGGTCACAGGTCAACACCACCTGCTGTTGCCCTTCCAGGAGTGCATTGAAAGTATGGAAAAACTCCTCCTGGGAGCGCTCCTTACCCGCGAAAAACTGGATGTCGTCGATCAGCAGGGCGTCGGCGCTGCGGTAGTGGCGCTTGAACTCGTTGATGGCATTGTGCTGCAGCGCCTTCACCATGTCGCCCACAAACCGTTCGGAGTGCAGGTAAAGCACCTTGGCGTTCGGGTTCTTTTGCAGCATGACATTGCCGATGGCGTGCATCAGGTGGGTTTTACCCAGACCTACACCACCGTAGAGGAACAGGGGGTTGTAGGAGCCGCCGGGGTTGTCGGCGACCTGCGTGCAGGCGGCCCGGGCGAGCTGGTTGGATTTCCCTTCCACGAAGGTGTCGAAGGTGAAACGGGGGTTGATGTTGGAGCTGGACACGACGCCGGCCCCCTGTTGCGGAGCAACGCTGGTTGGCGCCTTCCTGCCTGCCGTCGCCGGGGAACCGGAACTACCGATGTCCAGGATCACTTGTCGTGCCCGTCCCGCGCCGTGCTGGTCGACCAGTTCCTCGATCCGGGCGATGTAGTGTTCACGCACCCAGTCCAGCACGAAGCGGTTTGGCGCCAACAGTCGCAACTGGCTGGCATCCTCCACCGCTTGCAGTGGACGAATCCAGGTGTTCAGTTGCTGGTCGGGTATCTCCCCCTCCAGGCGTTCGAGACAGTATTGCCAGACAGCGCCGTCCACGGATGGGCCTCTACAGATTTGGATTGCGGACAGATTTCCGGATCCCGCGTCCCGGGGAAGCCGGCCTGCCTGTCCGAGTGCTGAAATAGAACAGTGCCGAGTCTATACCCCCGGGGCGCCGCTATCCACAGGTGCCATCGGTATAGGTGCCATCGGTTCACGTTGACAATGCGGTGGCTGTGCGGGTAGATTCGCGGGCTACCTTGCGCACCTGCGCTCTCCAGTCAGTCAACCTTTGATCGGATATCATCATGAAGCGGACTTTTCAGCCCAGCGTTCTGAAACGGAAGCGCACGCACGGTTTCCGTGCCCGCATGGCCACCAAGGGTGGTCGTGCCGTTATCAAAGCCCGTCGGGCCAAGGGCCGCGCCCGACTGTCGGCCTGAGTTGTCGGGTCAGCTCAAGAGGCGTTATCCGTTTCCTCGAAAAGCGCGCCTGCTGGCCTCGGCCGAGTTCGGTCGCGTGTTTGCAGGCGCCGAGCGTGTCGCCGATCGTTACTTTACCGTACTGGGTGTCAGCAATGACCGTGGCGAGGCGCGACTCGGTCTGGCCATCTCGAAGCGGGCGGCACGTCGCGCCGTGGATCGCAACCGGATCAAACGCGTGATTCGTGAATCCTTCCGTCATTGTCGCCCGGAGCTTCCGTCCCTTGATATCGTGGTTATGGCCAGGCCGGCGGCGGCCACTGCGGAAACCGAGGAACTGAGCCGTGCTATGGATAAGCTCTGGCAGCGACTGGTGAAGCGATGCGCAGCCTCGTCATTGTCTTGATTCGAGTGTACCAGTTGGCGATCAGCCCGCTGTTGGGGCCCCGTTGCCGGTTTTTCCCCAGTTGTTCCGATTACACCCTGGAGGCGGTGAAGCTGCACGGGGTGGTTCGCGGTCTGTTCCTGGGGGGCTGCCGCATTGCCAAGTGTCACCCCCTCCACCCGGGCGGGGTCGATCCTGTTCCTGAACCACGTAGCAAAGACTGACGCTTCCATGGAAACCCAACGACTTATTCAGTTTCTCGCTTTGGGCATGGTGCTCCTGCTGATCTGGAGTGCCTGGGAGCGGGATTACGGCGTGCGCGCGCCGACCGAGGACACGGTGACCCAGGAACAACGGGAGCGTGATGACGAGCCCGATCTGTTCGTGCCGGATGATCTGGGGGTCGAGGCACCCGATCCCGCCGTGGCCGACCCGGGGGAGCCGGATGAACGGACCCGGGAGGCGCGTACCGTTCGCGTGACCACCGATCTGCTGGACCTGGAGATCAACACCCAGGGCGGCGAGATCAGCCGTGTGGATCTCCTGCAGTATGCCGTGAGCACGCGGGACGACACGCCGCTGCGTCTGATGAGCGATGCCCCCGATGCACTGTTCATCGCGCGCGCCGGACTGGTTACCCGCAATGGCAGCCAGGGTCCGGGTACCCGGGGACTGTACCGGGTGGACGGCGATTATTTCGAACTGGCCCAGGGCGAGGACCGCCTGGTGGTCCCCCTGGTCTGGGAGGGAGAGGACGGTCTGCGCGTCACCAAGCGCTACGTCTTCCACCGTGACAGCTACCTGATCGGTGTCGAGCATGAAGTGGTGAATCCGGCCGACACGGACATCCGTGCCTCCCAGCAGGTCTATCTGCGGCGCAGTTCGGATGTGGGCGATGGCACCTCCTGGTTCATCTACACCTACACCGGTGGTGTCCTGCATACCCCGGATAACCGTTACCGGAAGATCTCTTTCTCCGACATGGAGTCCTCGCCGCTCAGCCAGGATGTGGAGAACGGCTGGCTGGCAATGATCCAGCATTACTTCCTGGGCGCCTGGATTCCGCCGGAGGGCGAGACCCGTCGCTACTGGACGGCGGCGCGGGGCAACAACGTGTTCGATTTCGGCATGAACACCTTCTGGCGCACGGTGCCCGCCGGCGGTGAGGCCACGTTCAGCAGCCAGTTGTTCGTGGGGCCGAAGGAACAGGACCGGCTGGCGGAAGCCGCTGACTATCTGCAGTTGACCGTTGACTATGGCTGGCTGGACATCATCTCCCGTCCCCTGTTCATCGCCCTCAACTGGATTCACTCCGTGGTGGGCAACTGGGGCTGGTCCATCATTCTGCTGACACTGGCCATCAAGCTGGTGTTCTTCCCGCTGTCGGACAAGAGCTACCGCTCCATGGCACGGATGCGCAAGCTCCAGCCGCGCATGCAGCAACTCAAGGATCGTTATGGGGATGATCGTCAGGCGCTGAACCAGGCGATGATGAAGATGTACAAGGAGGAGAAGATCAACCCGCTGGGCGGCTGTCTGCCCATCCTGATCCAGATCCCCGTCTTCATCGCTCTGTACTGGGTGCTGCTGGAGAGTGTGGAGCTGCGTCATGCCGACTTCATGCTGTGGCTGAATGATCTCTCCTCGCCGGACCCGTTCTTCGTGCTTCCCTTGCTCATGGGTGTCAGCATGTTCGTGCAACAGAAGCTGAACCCGGCGCCCATCGATCCGATCCAGCAGAAGATCATGATGACACTGCCGTTCGTGTTCACGGTCTTCTTTGCCTTCTTCCCTGCAGGGCTGGTGCTGTATTGGGTGGTGAACAACATCCTGTCCATTGCCCAGCAGTACGTGATCACGCGCCGGATCGAGAGCGGCGAGGCGAAATAGGCTGGCCTGCACCGTGGCTGCGGATACCATCTGCGCCATCGCCACGCCGCCCGGTCAGGGCGGCGTGGGCATCGTCCGGGTGTCCGGGCCGGCGGCGGCGCGGCTCATCGATGCTGTGGCAGGCCCCCTGCCCGGCCCCCGTCGTGCCGTTTTCCGACGGTTTACCGATCAGGACGGCAGTGTGCTGGACGAGGGGCTGGTGCTCTGGTTCCCGGCCCCCGGCTCTTTCACCGGAGAGGACGTCGCAGAGTTCCAGGGGCACGGCGGTCCGGTGCTGCTTGACCGGCTGCTCCGTCGCTTGATCGGATTGGGTGCCCGCCTCGCCCGACCCGGTGAGTTTTCCGAAAGAGCCTTTCTCAACGGCAAGCTGGATCTGGCCCAGGCGGAGGCGGTGGCGGACCTGATCGCCGCCAGCTCGGAGGCCGCCGCCCGGGCTGCCATGGAATCCCTCCGCGGTGTGTTCTCGGAACGTGTCCACACGCTGACGGACAGCCTCATCGCGCTACGGGTCCATGTGGAATCCGCCATCGACTTTCCCGACGAGGAAATCGATTTCCTCAGTGATGGTGCCGTGGCGGATGGCCTGGCGCAGGTGCAGGACGAGCTCGCCGCGGTGCGTCGAGCGGCCGGCCAGGGCCAGGTACTGCGGGACGGAATGACCGTGGTCATCGCCGGCCGCCCGAACGCGGGTAAGTCCAGCCTGCTGAACGCGCTGGCGGAAACCGATGCGGCCATTGTCACAGAGGTGGCCGGAACCACCCGGGACGTCCTTCGGGAGCGGATACAGATTGACGGCATGCCACTGCATGTCATCGATACCGCCGGCCTGCGGGATTCCGTGAACATCGTCGAGCAGGAGGGGATCCGCCGCGCCTGGAGGGCCATCGGCGAGGCGGACCGGTTGCTGCTGGTGGTGGATGACCGCTGCGGCCCGGACGAGGCGGCGCGCCGGGTGCTCGCCGGGCGACCCGCGGACACGCCGGTGACCCTGATCCGTAACAAGATCGATCTGAGCGGCGCCGGACCGATGACGGGCGAGGAGGGAGGAATCCCCGTGATCCGCCTCAGTGCCAAGACCGGCGCCGGACTGGAAGGCCTGCGCGAGCACTTGAAGGCCAGCATGGGCTACACGGCCGGAGAGGGAAATTTCACCGCGCGGCGCCGGCACCTGCAGGCTCTGGACCGTGCCGGGGAATGCCTGGACCGGGCTGCAACCCAGTTGGTGGCGGGCGCCGGTGAACTGGTGGCCGAGGAGTTGCGTCAGGCCCAGCAGGCCCTGGCCGAGATCACCGGGGAGTTCACCTCCGAGGATCTGTTGGGTGCCATCTTCTCCACCTTCTGTATTGGAAAGTAGCCCTGGCACCCCGGGGCCGGATGCGTGGGAGCGCACTTGCCCGCCGTGCCCCGGTCTCCTAACATACCGTGTTCTCTCGAATTTGCGTCCGACTGACGGGCGTGGAGTCCGCCGGGGTGTATGGCGAACTGTTCCAGGTCATCGTGAGGGGCGGCGGCCATGCGGTAACCCACGCCGCGCGGGGGGCTGCCCGTATGGGCAGCCGCACCCTCCTGCTGACCCATAACATGGAGACCATCGGCCAGATGAGCTGCAATCCTGCCATCGGCGGGATCGGCAAGGGCCACCTGGTCAAGGAAGTGGATGCCATGGGCGGGGTGATGGCGCAGGCCATCGACCAGGGAGGCATCCAGTTCCGGACGCTGAACGCCCGCAAGGGGCCTGCCGTGCGCGCGACCCGTGCCCAGGCGGATCGTGCCCTTTACAAGGCAGCGGTACGCCACGCGGTTGAGAACCAGCCGAACCTGTCGGTTTTCCAGCAGGCGGTGGATGACCTGCTGATCGAACAGGATCGGGTTGTGGGTGCCATCACCCAGATGGGGCTGGTATTCCGGGCACCGGCCGTGGTGCTGACCGTGGGCACCTTTCTGGGGGGGCGCATCCATATCGGGCTGGACAATTATCAGGGCGGCCGTGCCGGCGATCCACCCGCCAATGCGTTGGCGCGCAGGCTGCGCGAACGGCCGTTCCGCGTCGGTCGGCTGAAAACGGGAACGCCGCCCCGGATCGATGGAAAAACCATCGATTTCTCGAAACTGGAAGAGCAGCCCGGGGATGATCCGGCGCCGGTGTTCTCCTTCATGGGCAACCGCGATCAGCATCCGGCCCAGGTCAGTTGCTGGATAACCCATACCAATCCGCGCACCCACGAAATCATCCGCGGCGCGTTGGATCGCTCACCGATGTATTCCGGAGAGATCGAGGGCGTCGGCCCGCGCTACTGTCCCTCGGTGGAAGACAAGGTGGTTCGCTTCGCCGACAAGGAGTCGCACCAGATTTTCATCGAGCCCGAGGGGCTCGATACCCACGAGGTCTACCCCAACGGGATCTCCACCAGTCTCCCGTTCGACGTGCAGTTGGAACTGGTGCGCTCCTGCGTGGGGCTCGAGCGCGCCCACATCACCCGCCCGGGGTACGCCATCGAGTATGACTACTTCGACCCGCGGGATCTGCGCCCCAGTCTGGAAACACGGCACGTGGGGGGATTGTTCTTCGCAGGTCAGATCAACGGCACCACCGGCTATGAGGAGGCGGCCGCCCAGGGGCTGGTGGCCGGCATCAACGCCGCCCGGCTGGTGCAGGACCGGGAACCCTGGAACCCGGGGCGCGATCTGGCCTATATGGGCGTACTGATCGACGATCTGATCACCCGCGGCACCAAGGAGCCCTACCGCATGTTCACGAGCCGGGCGGAATACCGGCTCATGTTGCGGGAAGACAACGCCGATCTGCGGCTCACGCCGGTGGCGCGCCGGTTGGGGCTGGTGGATGATGCCCGCTGGGCCGCCTTCGAAGCCAAGCGGGAGACGATAGAACGGGAGCAGCAGCGGCTGCGGGCCACCCTGATCCGCCCCGCGGACGTCAGCCCCGCCGATGCCCAGCGGGTCTTCGGATCGCCGCTGAGGCGGGAGCAGCATCTGGACGAGTTGCTCCGCCGCCCGGAAGTGAGCTACGCCAGCCTGATGAGTCTGGACGCGGCCGGTCAGCCGGTGGCTGACCCCGCAGTGGCTGAACAGGTGGAGATCCAGGCGAAGTACGCGGGCTATCTCGAACGCCAGCGCGACGAGATCGAGCGTTCCCGGCGTTACGAGTCGCTCCCGATACCCGAGGATCTGGATTACGGGCAAGTGGCGGGGCTGTCCAGCGAAGTGCGTCAGAAACTCGCGGATCACCGTCCGGCGAGCATCGGGCAGGCGGCGCGGATTGCCGGTGTGACGCCGGCGGCCGTGTCACTGCTCCTGGTGCACCTGCGGCGCGGAGAACGTGACGGGCAGCGGCGCCGGGCATGAGGAACGCCTTCCCTCGGCAGGCCTTGTTTGATGCCCTGGCGGGGGGTCTCGGGTGCATGCCCCATGCCGGTGGTCTGCGGCTGGATCCGTTCATCGACTACCTGGAACTCCTGCACCGCTGGAACCGGGCCTATAACCTGTCCGCCGTCCGGGACCCGGTGGACATGGTGCCGCGCCATCTGCTGGACAGTCTCAGCGTGTTGCCCTACCTGTTGCCGGATAGCCTGCTGGATGTGGGCAGCGGAGCGGGGTTGCCGGGGATTCCGCTGGCCATCGCCCGGCCGGACCTGGACGTGGTGCTGCTGGACAGCAATGGCAAAAAAACCCGTTTTATGACCCAGGCCGTGCTGGAACTGGGTCTGAACAACGTCACCGTGGTCCACACACGGATCCAGGCATACCGGCCGGAGCGGAAATTTGCCACAATCATTTCCCGGGCCTATTCGCGGCTGGATGAATTCGCGGAACAGGCGGCAAGGCTTCTGACGCCGGACGGCGTGTTGCTCGCAATGAAAGGCCGGTTCGACGCCGTCACCGAGGCGCCGGGGCTGTCCCCCGACGTGTACGAGGTCATCCCGCTGCAGGTGCCGGGACTGGAAGCAAGCCGCACCCTGGTGCGGCTTGCCGCGCAGCGGGTGGCGCCACCGCACCTGCAGGCCTGAATCGACGCCATCCGCCACCGACCGGCCAGCCGCTGAACGGGAGTCCGCATGGGAAATATCATCGCCATCGCCAATCAGAAGGGCGGGGTGGGCAAGACCACCACCTGCGTCAACCTGGCGGCAGCGCTTGCCATGAACCGCAAGCGGGTACTGCTGGTGGATCTGGATCCCCAGGGCAATGCCACCGTGGGTTGCGGTGCGGACAAGGACGGGGATGGCCCTACCGGCTACGAGGTGTTGATGGGCGAGGTCGGCGTCCGCGAGGCCATCATGCCGGTGGAAGCGGGGTTCGACCTGGTCCGGGGCAACGGCGACCTCACCGCCGCCGAGGTCCGCCTGATGGACGCCAGCGCCCGGGAGCAGCAGCTTCGGCTGCAACTGGCCAGGGTCCGTTCCGATTACGATTATATTCTCATCGATTGCCCCCCCTCGCTGAACATACTGACCGTGAATGCCTTGGTGGCGGCACACGGCGTGCTGATCCCGATCCAGTGCGAATACTACGCGCTGGAGGGGCTGTCGGCCCTGCTCAACACCATCCGCCGGGTCCAGCAGACCGCGAACAAGGAGCTACGGATCCAGGGCCTGCTGCGCACCATGTTCGATCCCCGAAACAATCTGGCCAATCAGGTGGCCGCCCAGTTGTTGCGGCATTTCCCCAAACAGGTCTACAGCACACAGATACCGCGCAATGTCCGCTTGGCGGAAGCCCCCAGCCACGGCCAGCCGGCAATCCAGTATGATCGCTATTCCCGCGGTGCGCTGGCCTACATGGCGCTGGCCAGCGAATTGATACGGAAGGACATGCAACCGGCCGCCTCCGCGTAAACCGAGCAAGGATTCCGACGACCATGAGCAAGAAGCGAGGACTCGGCAAGGGCCTGGATGCGTTGCTCGGCGATGCCACCAGCCCGACTCCGGACGACCGCAGCTACCTGCGGCAACTGCCGGTGGAAAGCCTGCAGCGGGGCCGTTACCAGCCGCGGCGGGACATCGACCCGGCCACCCTGCAGGAACTGGCGGATTCCATCCGTGCCCAGGGCGTTCTGCAGCCGCTGGTGGTGCGGGGCATCGGCGAGGACAGCTACGAGATCGTTGCCGGCGAGCGCCGCTGGCGTGCCGCCCAGTTGGCGGGACTGGATCGGGTCCCGGTCATCGTCCGGGACATTCCGGACCGCGTGGCACTCGCCGTGGCGGTCATCGAGAACATTCAACGGGAGGACCTGAATCCCCTGGAAGAGGCACTGGCCCTGCAGCAACTGGCAGAGGAATTCGCCATGACGCACCAGGACGTGGCCGAGGCCGTGGGCCGGTCCCGGGCAGCTGTCAGCAACCTGCTGCGCCTGCTGGAACTCAATCCGGATGTGAAGGAGCGGTTGCGTCGGGGTGAACTGGAGATGGGCCATGCCCGCGCACTGGTTTCGCTGAAGGGTGGCCAGCAAAGCGAGGTGGCGGCCCGGGTCGCGGCCCGCGGCATGTCCGTGCGGGAGACCGAGGCGCTGGTCCGCCGGTTGCTGGAAGGCCGGCGCCCCGAGCGCCGCCCGCGCCCACTGGACCCGGACATCCGCCGCCTGCAGGATGATCTCTCCGAGCGACTCGGTGCCCGGGTCAGCATCCAGCAGGGGCGACGCGGTAAGGGAAAGCTCGTCATCCAGTATTCCAGTCTCGATGAGCTCGACGGGATCCTGGCGCACTTCGAGTGAGCGCCGGCAGTTGGTGCGCGCGGCGGCGATCGTTGACCACCCAACACCGAATCTTTATACTCCGCGGCTCAAGTGAGCCTGCCGATCCTGCAGGATCAGCGGTTTGCAAAGAACAACTCGCGTCGCGATGGCCTTGGTTCCGGTGTCCGGCTCGCCCGCAGATCAGCAGCCAACCGCCGTACCGCTTCGCCCCGTAATGTCTGGGGTGAGATGACGAATCGATCGACGATAGCCACGGTTTTCGCAGGGCAGTCACTGGTCACCGTCATAGCAGCCCTGGCCTGGCTGCTCGCCGCGGGTTCGGGTTCCGGGCTGGCTGCCCTGGCAGGTGGTGGCATTGCCATCCTTCCCGGGGCCTATTTTGCGGTCAAGGTGTTCTCGGTGCCGGCCGGTGCGCCGCCCAAGCAGCTGCTCAATGCGTTCTACCGGGGGGAAGCGCTCAAGTTCGTGATCACTGTCGTGCTGTTCATCATCGCGCTGCAGTGGTTTGCCGATAGCTTCCTGCCCCTGTTGACGACCTATATTGCAGCACTCCTGGTTTACTGGCTGGCGTTGCGTGTCGGCGTCGGCATACAGCGGTGAGACTGAAGACGATGGCGGAAGAAAATCAAAGCATTTCGTACTACATCAATCACCATCTCACC
>JAFIFU010000030.1 GCA_020831885.1 Ectothiorhodospiraceae bacterium | reverse complement strand
GTCGTGTTCAGCCAGGAAAGCACTCGCCCCAGCGTGTACATGTGGTGTCTCCTCCTGCGGGGGGTGAAATCCCGTCCGCTAGCTCACTTGGCGTTCCCGGGCGTTCCAGTAGGGTTCCCGCAATTTGAATTTCAACAGCTTGCCGGCGGCCGACAGCGGCAGTTCATCGCGGAGCTCCATGCTGCGCGGGCACTTGTAGCCGGCGATCAGGGAACGACAATGCCTGGACAAGGTCTCGAAGTCCAACGAGGCGCCTTCCTTCAGCACGATGGCTGCGTGCACCCGCTCCCCGAGATCCTCGTCCGGGATGCCGATAACCGCGCATGCGGAGACCTGGGGCAGCTTGAGAATGGCGTTCTCCACCTCCACCGAGTACACGTTTTCGCCGCCGCTGATCACCATGTCCTTGAGCCGGTCCACCACGTAGAGGAAGCCGTCGGCATCCATGTAACCGGCATCGCCGGTATGCATCCAGCCGTCGCGCAGCGCGGCCTCGGTCTGTTCGGGCTTGTTCCAGTAGCCCTGCATCACCGTGGGGCCCCGAACGGCGATCTCGCCCACCGTACCGGTCTCCACATCCCGTCCTTCCGGGTCGACGATGCGCAGCTCCGCCGTACTCACCGGTTTGCCGGCGGACAGCAGCTTGCCGGCCTTCCGGCCCTCCGGCTTATGGCACCAGGCGGGCAGCAACGTGGCCACCGGGGAGAGTTCGGTCATGCCG
Source organism: Ectothiorhodospiraceae bacterium (assembly GCA_020831885.1). Classification (GTDB taxonomy): domain Bacteria; phylum Pseudomonadota; class Gammaproteobacteria; order Nitrococcales; family Aquisalimonadaceae; genus LSCE01. Next base: position 41,999 of record JAFIFU010000030.1, on the reverse strand, counting down.
TAGAGCTGGATGAAATCCGCATTGGGCAGCGCGCGCGTGGCCCGGTCCAGCAGCGTGGAGTCGATGGGCGCGGCACCGTACAGCACGCAGCCCAGGCTGTCCGTGTCGAAGTCGGAAAAAGACCGGTGCTCCACCACGCGTTTCAGCATGGTGGGCACCAGAAACGTCTCACCGACACCTTCAGCAGAAACGGCTTCCAGAACCCCCTCCGGGGTGAACTGGGGAATCACGACGTGGGTGGCCAGCCGGGCGGCGAGTTGCACGGTCAGCCCGATGCCTCCCACATGGAACAGGGGCGCCGCATGCAGGCCAACCACCGCCGGTTGGCGGTAACCCGCGGCCAGTGTGCCCAGGGCGTCGGAATACAGGTTGCGGTGGCTGAGCATCACGCCCTTGGGCAGGCCGGTGGTGCCCCCGGTGTAGAAGATGCCGGCCAGATCGTCATCATGACGCATGGCGTCGTCCATGGGGGCATGGTCACCGACCAGGGCCTCGTAGCCGTGCATCCCGTCGGGCGTCTCGTCATCCCCGGCGTAGACCGTGGTGCGCAGTGAACGGGATTCCGCACGCAAGTCCGGCAAGTAGGCGCTGAAGGCATCGTCCACCAGCAGAATGCGGGTGTCGCAATCATCCAGCGAATACGCGACTTCCTGAGCGCTCCAGCGGATGTTAACCGGGTTGATCACGCCGCCTCCCCAGAGCACCGCGTACAGGTACTCCAGATAACGGTCGGAATTCAGGCTCAGCATACCCACCCGGTCGCCAGGTTGCATGCCCAGGGCGCGCAGCCCTGCAGCCAGCCGGGCGACGCGATCAGCGAATTGCGCGTACGTGTGCCGGCGCCCGGCGAACACGGTGGCCGTCCTGGTCGGGCATTCCCGCAGCGCCTTGTGCAGCGGTTGCGTCAGATACATTGGGGCTCCTCCGGCTGCCTGGTCCCGTCAGACGAGGCGCTTCAAACAATCACTACTGTCTTCTTGTGCGTCAAAAATGACGTGCTCCCGGGTCATGAACAGCCGGGAGTGGGCGAAGTCGATGAAGGCGGCTTCGTCCTCCAGCAGCGCGCGGCGGGCCTCCCGCGCTGCCGGTGAATGGGCATGGGCGCGGTACGTTTCCATGTCATCCCACCACAGCTCCGCGATGCCATCATAGGGCTCGGCCAGCCCCCGGCTTTTCAGTATGGCCTCGTTCTCCACGGGTTCCTGCAGGTGGCTTTGCACGTAGCGTGAAACACCCAGCGCCCCGGCGTAGCGCTGCACGAGCGGGCCGTGTCGTTCCAGCCAGTAGCGGCTGAATGCGTCCCGGGACATTTCCGGCCGTTTCCGCACGCAGTACACCAGTTTGACCATGTGGGCCTCGTCCGTTCAGGCCAGCAGTCCGACAGGCCTGCCGTGGAACACTGTTTCAGGATGTCGATCGCGAAGTATTGGCATGCCCTGCCTGCCTAACATGATTGCCGCGGGTTGCCCCGGATGGCTTCGTCGGAACCGACGATTTTTTCGCCGTCCACCGGTGTTAAATTAATACGTCAACTATTTCCAGCGTGAGGACATGGGCATGAGCGAGGCAGTCATTGTCGATGCGATTCGTACACCCTTCGGTCGCCGTGGCGGCGCCTACCGGGAGTTTCGCCCGGACGCGCTGCTGGGGCATGCCCTGCGGGGGCTGGTGGACCGCGCGGGACTGCCGGCGGAGCGGGTGGAGGATGTGGTGGCGGGCTGCGTCACCCAGGCCGGGGAACAGGGCGCCAATATCGGCCGTCTGGGCGCCATCCTGGCGGACTTCCCTGTGACCGTGCCCGGGGTGAGCCTCAACCGCATGTGCGGCTCGGCCCAGCAGGCAGTGCATTTCGCCGCCCAGGCCGTGGCAGCGGGCGACATGCGGTACGCTATCGGTGGCGGCGTGGAGAGCATGACCCGCGTGCCCATGTTCGGTGACATCGACCCGGACGGAACCAGGGGCGGCTACGAAATCCTCAACCCGGCCCTGTTCGAGAAACAGAACCTGATCCACCAGGGGCTGTCCGCGGAGCTGGTGGCGAAGCGGTGGGGGTTGAGCCGTGAGGAGGTGGACGCATTCTCCATGGAAAGCCACCGGCGCGCCATGCAGGCGCGGGCCAAGGGGCCAACCGCCGAGCTGCTGCCCACCCCGGGTCTGGACGCCGATGGAAACGCCATCGAGATGACGCTGGATGAAGGCGTGCGCGCCAGTGTGGATCCGGAGAAGATGGCTTCACTGAAAACCGTGTTCCGCGAGGACGGGGTGGTCACTGCCGCCAACGCCAGCCAGATCTCCGATGGCGCCTCCGCGGTGCTGGTGGCCAACCGTGAAGTGGCCGAGGCGGACGGGTTCCGCCCCCGGGCCCGCTTCCGTGCCCGGGTCGTGGTGGGGGATGATCCGGAGCTCCAGTTGATGGGGGTGGTGCCTGCCACGCAACTGGCGCTGAAACGCGCCGGGCTGACCATCAAGGACATCGACTGGTTCGAGATCAACGAAGCCTTTGCCACCGTGGTGCTGGCCTGGGCCCGGGAGACCGGAGCCGACATGGACAGGGTGAACCCCTGGGGTGGCGCGGTGGCCCACGGGCATCCGCTGGGGGCCACTGGCGGCGGTCTGATGGCCAAGATGGTGTGCGGCCTGGAGGCCACCGGCGGCCAGTTCGCCCTGCAGACCATGTGCATCGGGCACGGTATGGCCACCGCCACCATTATCGAGCGGCTCTAAGGAAGCCATGTCCCCAGCTTGCCGGTTGGCCCATGGAGCCGCGCACTCAAAGACGGGAGGAGAACCATGTTCGGGCTGATGCAGGACCAACCCTTGCTGATTTCGTCGCTGATCGACCACGCGGCGACCTTTCACCCGGATACCGAGATCGTCTCGCGGACCGTGGAGGGGCCGATCCACCGCAGCAACTACCGGCAACTCCAGAGGCGTTCCAAACAGGTCGCCAACGCGCTGTCCGAACTCGGCGTGGGCATGCATGACCGGGTGGGTACGCTGGCGTGGAACACGATCCGCCACTACGAGTTGTACTTCGGCGTCTCTGGCGCCGGGGCCGTGCTTCACACGGTGAACCCCCGGCTGTTCCCGGAACAGATCGAGTACATCATCAATCATGCCGAGGACAAGGTGCTGTTCTTCGACATCAGCTTTGCCGAGCTGGTCCAGGAGCTGGCGCCCCGGCTGACCTCCGTTGAGCATTATATTGCCATGACCGACCGGGCACACATGCCCGACATGGAAGTGCCGAACCTGCATTGCTACGAGGAGCTGGTGTCCTCCCAGAGCGAGGATTACACCTGGCCCCAGTTCGACGAGCGCACCGCTTCGTCGCTGTGCTACACCTCCGGTACCACCGGCAATCCCAAGGGCGTGCTCTACTCCCACCGCTCCACTGTGCTGCATTCACTGATGGAAATGGCGCCGGACACGTTCGCCATGAGTTCCTCGGCCACCATGCTGTTGGTGGTGCCCATGTTCCACGCCAATGCCTGGGGCATGCCCTACGCCGCCGCCATGGCCGGCGCCAAACTGGTGCTCCCCGGGCCGCGGCTGGACGGCGAGAATCTGTTCGGGCTGATGCGCGATGAGGACGTGAATTTCTCCCAGGCCGTGCCCACTGTATGGCTGATGTTCTTCCAGTACCTGGACGCTAACCCGGATCTGGATGTGCGGTCCCTGAAACTGCAAGGCGTGGGTATCGGTGGTGCCGCGCCGCCCCGCTCCATGATCGAACGCTTCGAGCGGGATCTGGGCGTGGAAGTGGTGCAGGGCTGGGGTATGACCGAAACCAGTCCCATTGGCGTGATCAACCGGCCCTTGCCCAAGCACCGCGATCTCTCCCCGGAGGAGCAGATCAACCTGAAGATGAAGCCCGGTCGTGGGGTATGGGGCGTACAGGTGAAGATCGCCGACGAGGACGGCAGGGCGCTTCCCTGGGATGGCAAGACCTCCGGCCACCTGATGGTGAAGGGGCCCTGGATTGCCAGCGGCTACTTCCGAAAGGACGAGCCCGTGCTGGATGAAGAGGGCTTCTTCCCCACCGGGGACATCGCCACCGTGGATGCCGATGGTTATGTCACACTGGTGGACCGGGCCAAGGACGTGATCAAGTCCGGAGGCGAGTGGATCTCATCCGTGGATCTGGAGAACGCGGCCATGGGACACCCGGACGTGGCGGAAGCCGCTGTCATCGGCGTGCATCATCCCAAGTGGCAGGAGCGCCCGCTATTGCTGGTGGTCCCCCGGGAAGGCCGCGAGATCAGCCGGGAGGACATGCTGAAGTTCCTGGAGACCCGGGTCGCCCGCTGGTGGCTGCCCGATGATGTGGTGACGGTGACGGAACTCCCGCATACGGCCACGGGAAAGATCCAGAAGGTCAAGCTCCGGGAGCAATTCAGGCGCTACACCCTGCCAGAGACCTGAGCGCCCACGTGCTGAAATACACCTGAACCTGCGGCGGCGTCGGCCATCGCAGGCTGTCAAGCGAGGAATCATCAGATGAAGACTGATCCTGCCCGCAGCGTCAGCGATGCCGTCGCCAGCCGGCTCTCGGCACGGGCCTACCTGGACCGCCCGGTGGATGGGGCCATCATCCGCCGCGTGCTGGAGAAGGCGGCCCGTGCACCGTCCGGTGGTAATCTGCAGCCCTGGCATATCTACGTGGTGGGCGGCCAGGAACTGGACACCCTGAAGGCCATCATGCGGGATAGGGTGCAGGAGTTCCCCCGGGGGGAGGACAAGGAGTACGACGTTTATCCGCCCAACCTGGTTTCCCCCTATCGGGACCGCCGCTTCCAGGTGGGCGAGGACATGTACGGCCTGCTGGGTATTCCCCGGGAAAACAAGGATGCCCGGCGCCAATGGTTTGCACGCAATTACCAGTTCTTCGGCGCACCGGTGGCGCTGTTCTGTTACGTGCACCGTGACATGGGACCGCCGCAGTGGTCCGACCTGGGCATGTTCCTGCAGACGGTAATGCTGTTGCTGCGTGAAGAGGGCCTGCACAGTTGCGCTCAGGAATGCTGGTCCATGTACCCGCAGACCATCGGCCGATTCCTGGAGCCCCCCGAGGAGTTGATGCTGTTCAGCGGCATGTCGATCGGCTATGGCGACCCGGAGCATCCGGTCAACCAGCTCGTCACCCGGCGCGCCCCGCTGGAGGAGTTCGTACAGTTCCGCGGGATCGAGTGATCAATTCTCATGGTGCGCAGCGTGCCCGGGGTCGGTATTGCGGCTTCTTTGATTTGTCCCCGGACTGTCAGCAAACCGTCGTCTAAGGAAGCGCTGATCTATTCCCGCGGTGCTCTGGCTTTCCAGCGTGTTCGGGGGCAAAGGCACTCTCGCCCACAAAGAAAACGAGCGTGCGTTACGGGACACTAGTCGCGCTTTCCTTCCACCGGTGCGAAGCGCGGGTCCCCGGCATAGGGGAAGTCGCGCAGCCCGGTTTCAACCCGTTCCGGATCGAAGGTCCAGTACTGGCGGATCTGGGCGATGCGGCCGTCGCGGAAGGTGTAGTGCTCCGAGCCGCGGACCGCGCAGGTCTTCCCCTGGTGGGGTACCAACATGGTCCATTCGATGGCGGCGGCCTGCGCATCGCCAACGAAGGTGTCCACGTACCAGGCGGCTTCGCCCCAGCGTTCGCGTATCTTCACGTAGAAGGCCGCGATCCCTTCCGCGCCCCGCACCGGGCGATGGTTGGTGTCGTAGACCACCGCATCATCGCAGAAGGACGCGCGGATGCCCTCCAGATCCCCCCGGGTGCAGGCATCAAAGTAGGCGTGGACCAGGTCGCGATTGTTCATGGCTGTCTCCTTTCGTTGTCGCCGTGCAGGCCGCTGATGGTCTTGCCCGGTGCGATGGCCTCCGGGGTCAGAATCAGCTCGATCAGCGCCGGTCGGCCCGTCGCCCCGGCCCGCTGGAAGGCCGGCGCGAAGTCCTCGGTGCGTTCCACCCGTTCGCCATGGGCGCCGCAGGCCTCGGCCAGCCGGGCGAAGTGCGGGTTGTGCAGCTCGGTGGCGCTGACCCGTCCCGGATATTCCCGTTCCTGGTGCATGCGGATGGTGCCGTAACTGCCGTTGTTGACCAGGAGGATGATCACGGCTGCCCCGTACTGCACCGCGGTGGCCAGTTCCTGCCCGGTCATCTGAAAGCAGCCGTCACCGGCGAAGGCCACCACCGGGCGTTCCGGGTACAGCAGCTTGGCCGCGATGGCCGCCGGGACACCATAACCCATGGAGCCGGAGGTGGGCGCCAGCATGCTGCGGTAACCGCGGTAGCGGTAGAAGCGGTTGGGCCAGATGGCGTAGTTGCCGGCGCCGTTGGCGATGATCGCCCCGGTTGGCAGATGCGCGTTGAGCCAGGTGATGATCTCGCCCATCTGCAGGGGTCCGGGGTTTTCCGGGGGCACGGTCCAGTCCCGGTAGGACTGATTGATCTCCCGGGTCCGTGCCGCCCAGGGGCGTTCCGGCGGGGGGTCCAGGGTGGCCAGGGCCCGGGGTGCGGCGCGCATGTCCGCGTTGACGGCCAGCGTGGGCTGGTACACGCGACCCAGCTCCTCAGCGTCGGCGTGGAGGTGGATCAGGGTTTGCCGGGGCAGGGGGATGTCCAGCAGCGTGTAACCGCCCGTGGTGGATTCACCCAGTTTCGGGCCCACCACCAGCAGCAGATCGGATTCGCGGATCGCCTCCACCAGCTTCGGGTTCACGCCCAGGCCGGCGTCACCGGCGTAGTTGGGGTGCAGGGCATCGAAATAACCCTGGCAGCGGAAGGACACCGCCACCGGCAGATCCCAGGCTTCGGCGAAGCGGCGCAGCGCTTCGCAGGATTCCGCATCCCAGCCTCCTCCACCGATGATGACCATGGGGCGTTCCGCCTGGGTCAGATGGTCGCGGATGTTCGCCAGCGCCTCCGGCGATATGCCGGTTTCCACCTGGGTGTAATGGCGGGCCGGCGGGGCATCCGCCCGTTCGGTGAGCATGTCCTCGGGCAGGGCCAACACCACGGGTCCCGGCCGGCCGGCGGTGGCGGTGTGGAAGGCGCGGCCAATGAACTCGGGGATGCGCCGGGTCCGGTCGATCTGGGCTACCCATTTGCTCAGTTGCCCGCACATGCGCCGGTAGTCGATCTCCTGAAATGCTTCCCGTTCCTCGGCGTCGCGGGCCACCTGGCCGATGAACAGGATCAGTGGCGTGGAGTCCTGGTGGGCGATATGGATCCCTGCCAGGGCGTTGGTGGCGCCCGGGCCCCGGGTGACGAAGCAGATGCCGGGCCGGCCGGTACACTTGCCGTAGGCCTCGGCCATCATGGCTGCGCCGCTTTCGTGGCGGCAGACGGTGACAGCGATGTCCGGCGCATCCACCAGTGCGTCCAGCACCGCCAGATAGCTTTCCCCCGGCACGCAGAAGATGCGGTCCACGCCGTGCAGGCGTAACTGCTGCACCAGAATCTCGCCCCCGGTGCGGTGGTGCTGTGGCGGATTCATCGCGTGTGCTCCTTGTGAGCCTTGTCCGCACCCTGGGCGCGGAGTGCCTTTTTACCCAGTTTGCCGTAAGCCGTGAGCGGCAGGCTGTGGACGAAATGCACCGCCTTGGGGCGTTTGTAGGCGGAGAGTTCGTTGCGGCAGTGGTCGAGAATCCGTTGTTTGCTGATGTCGGCCCCCGGGGCGCGCACCACGAAGGCGGTGACCGCCTCCCCCCAGTCCGGATCCGGCAGGCCGACCACCGCCACCTGTCCCACGCCGGAGCAGCCCTGAATCGCGTTTTCCACTTCCGTGGTGTACACGTTCATGCCGCCGGTGATGATCATGTCCTTGCTGCGATCCAGCAGGTAGACGTAGCCGTCCTCGTCCTGGCGGGCGATATCGCCGGTACGTAGCCAGCCGTCCACCTGGGTTTCCGCGGTCTTGTCCGGCAGGCCATGGTAGCCGGTCATGGTATAGGGCGTGCGGGCGGCCAACTCGCCGCTCTCGCCCAGGGGCACCTCCCGCCCGGAGTCGTCGACGATGCGTACCTGGGCCATGGCCACGGGCTGACCGCAGCTCTTCAGCCGGTGCAGGGCCTCCGGGGTCAGTCGGTGATCCTCCCGGCGCAGGCGGGTGATGAAGTTGGGGGCCTCGGTCTGGCCGTAGAGCTGCATGAACACCGGCCCGATCCGCTCCAACCCCTGGCGCAGCCGCTCCACGGTAATCGGCGCCGCACCGTAGAGCACGGTGCGCAGGGAACTGAGGTCGTAGTGGTCCCGGCCGATCCAGTCCAGCACCCGGTAAATCATGGTGGGGACCATGAACACCAGGGTGATTCGGTCCTCCTGGATGCGCCGGACCACGGTTTCCGGGTCGAAGCCGCGCTCGATGAAATGGATGGCACCCTTGAGCAGGCCCGCCAGCATCAGGAAGCCGGCGCTGTGCGGCAGCGGCGAGGACAGCAGCAGGCGTTCGTCGTCCTGCAGGCCGATTTCCATGATGTGGGAGAACATGTCCAGCGCCACGGTCCGCTGGGTGTGGAGCACCCCCTTGGGCAGGCCGGTGGTGCCGCCGGTGTAGGCGATCAGGGCCAGATCCTCCGGCTTCACCGCGACGTCGGGCGGTGTTGCGCTGCCGCGGGCAAGAAACTCCGACCAGGGCAGAAAGCCCTCCGGGCAGTCGGCGGCATCGGCCAGGCCCACCACCAGTTCCAGCTCCGGCCAGTCGGCACGGTTGCGGGCGATGATGTCGAAGAAGTTGGGACCCACCACGGCCACGCGGGCGTTGGCGTCCTTCAGGATGTAGCGGATCTCCTTTTCCCCGAGCATGTGGTTGAGCGGTACCTTGGCGCCGCCGCACTGGATGATGGCCTGGTCGGCAACGGCGTATTCAAGGCAGTTGGACATGACCAGTGCAACCCGGGTACCCGGTGTGATTCCGGCACCCATCAGGGCGTGGGCTGCCTGGCAGGCCTGGCCAAGCAGCTCGCCATAGCTCAGCCGCCGGCCGTTGAACTGGACAGCGGTGCGATCCCCGTACTTGCGCAGGGCGTTAGGGAAACACTGATCTATTCCCATGGTGCTCTGCGGAGCCCTTCGCGTGCGCTGACAAGGCGGCGTTCGCAGGCAATGGCCGGGGTCCTTGTCAAGAACGCCAACGCCGCTCAGCGTGCGCGAATGGCCCGCCCTACGGGGCTTTGCAGCGTGTCCGGTTGCCGCGTTGCGGCTCTTGCCAAGGGCTCGCCATTGCCTGCGAGCCGCGCCTTGCCCCCGAACACGCTGCAAAGCCAGAGCACCATGGGAATAGATCAGTGTTTCCTTAGTGTACAGGGGCTTCAGTGTCAGCAGTGTGTCGGCCGGCAAGGTGGTCTCCTTCCTGTTTGGCTAGTCGTCGAGTGCCCCCCGGCGGATCTGGTCTTCCTCGATGGACTCAAACAGGGCCTTGAAGTTGCCCTCGCCGAAACCCTCGTTGCCCTTGCGCTGGATGATCTCGAAGAAGATCGGGCCGATCATGGTCTCGGTGAAGATCTGAAGCAGCAGGCCCTGCCCCTCGGTGGGTGCCCCGTCGATCAGGATGCGCTTCTCACGCAGGCGCTCCACGCTCTCGCCGTGACCGGGGATCCGCTCGTCAACTTTTTCGTAATAGGTGTCCGGAGTATCCAGCATTGTTACACCGGATGCCCGCAGGCTGTCCACGGTGGCGTAGATGTCATCGGTGCCCAGGGCGATGTGCTGGATGCCTTCGCCCTTGTATTCCCGCAGGAATTCCTCGATCTGGCTCTTGTCGTCCGCCGACTCGTTGATCGGGATGCGGATTTTGCCGTCCGGGCTGGTCATGGCCCGGGAGCTGAGCCCGGTCCGCTTGCCCTCGATGTCGAAATAGCGGATCTCGCGGAAATTGAACAACCGCTCGTAGAACTGTGCCCAGCGGTCCATGTTGCCCCGGGCCACGTTGTGGGTGAGGTGGTCGATGTAGGTCAGGCCGTGGCCCACCGGGTTCTGGTCCGCGCCGGGAATCGGTTCGAAATCCACATCGTAGATCGAGCGGTCACCATAGCGGTCCACCAGGTACAGCAGCGATCCGCCGATGCCCTCGATGGCCGGGATGTTCAGCTCCATGGGGCCGGCCTTTGCCTCCACGATGGTGGCGCCCGCAGCACGCAGTGCTTCCACCGCCGCGCGGGCATCCCGGACCCGGAAGGCCATGGCGTTGGCGCAGGGGCCGTGGGCGGCGGCGAAGGACATGCCCTGGCTACCGGGTTCCGCGTTCAGGATGAAGTTGATGTCGCCCTGCCGGAACAGGCTCACCCGTTTGCTGCGGTGGCGGGCGATCTCGGTGAAGCCCATGCGCCGGAACACATCGGCAAGCTGCCCGGGCTCGGGGGCCGCGTACTCCACGAACTCGAAACCGTCGGTCCCCAGCGGGTTGTCCCACAGCGATCGTTCAGCCGCGTTGCTCATGTCTGCCTCCTCCATGCAGGGGGCCTGCCCTGAGTGCAAGCCATGGCAACACCTTATTCCGCCAGGGCTGCGATGTGCATGCGTTATCATGCTTACATCGGGTGATTCATGCGAAAGTCGTGCATCAATGGACATTATGAAGGAAAAATCATGCGCACGATGGAACTGGACCGCTATGACTGTCGTCTGTTGGAAGCCATCCAGTTGGACGGTCGCCTGAGCAGCGTGGAACTGGCGGACAGGGTTCGCCTGTCCCCCTCCCAGTGCAATCGACGCCTGCGCAAGCTGGAGTCCCTGGGCGTGATCCGCGGCTACGCTGCGTTGCTGGACCGGCGTCGCCTGGGGCTTCAGGTGATGGCCTTCGTCAACGTGTCCCTGGAACAGCATGGCGCCGAATCCGGCACCGCCTTCGCCGAGGCCATCGCCGGTTACGAATGGGTGCTGGAATGCTGGGCGGTCACCGGTGACTCGGATTACCTGCTGCGGGTGGTCGCGCCGGATCTGGAGGCCTTTTCGGACTTTCTGCTGCACCGGTTACTGGGGCTGCCCATGGTGCGTGGGGTGCGCTCCAACATCCTGCTGCAGGAGTTGAAGGCGACCGTGGCCCTGCCGCTGCCGGACAGGCGGGCGTGGTAGTTGATCCGGGTCAATACCGTTCTCCCGGAGTTCGGGCATCGTGGATCCATGAACAGGAGGAGATGCCCATGAATACGTCGCCCCGGACCGGTGTACCGTCGCGGAGGCCGGGCTTCCTGGGGCGCCTGGCGGCCGCCAGACAGCATTCGGCTGTGCAGGCGTTGCAGTTGCACGCCCCGGAAGCCCTGGAACGCATTGTTGCCCAGGCGGACGCCCGACTGGAGCCGGCATTTGCCGAGGAAGTGGAGCGCCTGCTGAGTGTTCCCGGGGCCTTGTCCCTGCGCCACGCGGATACACTGATGCCGTTGATGCGGGAGCGCTTCGGAGTCGGTCAGGCACGTTGGAACGCCCTGGATGCGGAGGAGCGGCGTGGGTTGCGGAAGACCTGCGATGCCTGCGGAGTCGCCGGGCGCTGCTGGCGCGCCATGCGCGGCGGTGAGCCTGCGGAAACCTGTCGGGGCTTCTGCCCGAATGCCGCCGCCTTCGATGGGCTGGCGGCCGGGCAAGTGTCGCCCTAGGCGTGATCCGGCTGTCGGCTGGGATGCGCCTCGGCAAACGCCGGTAGCCCGTTGCAGGCTTCCGCAACGCGGCGAATGGTGGGATAGGGTTCCAGGTCCACGTCGAAGCGCTGGGCGTTGAACACCTGGGGCACCAGGCAGACATCCGCCAGGGTGGGCCGGTTTCCCAGGCAGTAGGGGCCGGTGGAGGTCCCTGCCACCATGGCCTCCAGCGCATTGAAACCCTCGATGACCCAGTGCCGGTACCAGGCGAGCTTGTGCTCCTCGCTGACGCCCAGCGTGCCGGTCAGGTACTGCAGCACGCGCAGGTTGTTCACCGGGTGGATGTCGCAGGCCACCGCATTGGCCAGCGCCCGCACCCGGGCGCGGTCCGCCAGATCCGATGGCAGCAACGCCGGTTCCGGATAGCGCTCGTCCAGGTACTCGCAGATGGCCAGCGACTGGGTCAGCACCACACCGTCGTCAGTCTCCAGCGACGGCACCAGGGCCTGCGGGTTCATGCGGCGATAGTCCTCGCGGTGCTGCCGGCCCTGGACCAGGTTCACGGGGAGCTGCTCGTAGTCGACGCCCTTCAGGTTCAGCGCAATGCGTACCCGGTAGGCGGCGGACGACCGGAAATAGCCGTACAGTTTCATCTCGGACCCTCGTAGCGGACCACCTGCTGGTCGATGGCGCCGAAGATGCTCTGCCCATGGGCGTCGAACATCTCCATGCGCACCCGATCGCCGAAGCGCAAGAACGGGGTGCGGATTTCCCCGTGGACGATCTGCTCCACCATGCGCACCTCCGCCAGGCAAGAATAGCCCACCCCGCCTTCGCTCACCGGCTTTCCGGGGCCGCCGTCCGCCCCGGGATTGGAGACGGTGCCGGAGCCCACGATGGTGCCCGCTGCCGCGTGCCGGGTCCTGGTCACGTGGGCGATCAGTTGCGGGAAGTTGAAGATCATGTCCGGGCCGGCCTGGGGCTCGCCGATCTTCTCGCCGTTGAGAAGCACGGTGAGGGGCAGATGCACACGGCCGCCCTGCCAGGCGTCGCCCAGTTCGTCCGGGGTGACCGCGACGGGCGAGAAGCTGGAGGCCGGTTTCGCCTGGAAAAAGCCGAAGCCCTTGGCCAGTTCGCCCGGGATCAGGCCGCGCAGGCTGACGTCGTTTACCAGCATCAGCAGACGGATGTGCCCGGCGGCCTGTTCGGGGGTTGTGCCCATGGGCACGTCGTCGGTGATCACCGCGATCTCGCCCTCGAAGTCGATGCCCCAGTCCTCGCTGGCGGCCTCGATGGGATCGTGGGGAGCGAGAAAGCTGTCCGAGCCGCCCTGGTACATCAGCGGGTCGGTCCAGAAGCTTTCCGGCATTTCCGCCCCGCGGGCCCGGCGCACCAGTTGTACATGGTTCAGGTAGGCGGAGCCGTCGGCCCACTGGTAGGCGCGGGGCAGGGGGGAATGCAGCTTGCTCTGATCCAGTGCGAAGGCGTCCTGCGCCTGCCCGGCGTTCAGGTCCGCGTAAACCCGCTGGAGCCGCGGCGCAAGGGCCTCCCAGTCGTCCAGCGCCGCCTGCAGCGTGGGGGCGATCCGGGGTACGGGTACAGCCCGGGACAGGTCCCGGGAGACCACCACCAGCTCGCCATCCCGGGCGCCGGTTTTCAGTGTTGCCAGTTTCATACGGTGTTTCCTTGTTCCTGAGTCGGGCTCACGGCCTGTTCGGGTCGAACCGGGCGTCCAGCCCCTGCCAGACATTCACGTAGTCCCGCTGCCGGAAATCCGCCTCCAGCGCCGCGGTGGTGGGCTGGAACACGTAGCGGCTCTCGAACATGAACGCCAGGGTATCCCCCTGGTACTCCGGCACCAGATCCACCGACGAGGCCTTCTCGAAGGTGACCGTATCCGGCCCGTGGGGCGACATGCAGTTGTGCAGGCTGGCCCCCCCGGGCAGGAAGCCCTCCGCCTTGGCATCGTACACGCCGTGCACCAGGCCCATGAACTCGCTCATCACATTGCGGTGGAAATAGGGCGGGCGGAACGTGTGCTCGGCCACCATCCATCGGGGCGGGAAGATGACGAAATCGATGTTCGCCATGCCGGGGGTGTCGGAAGCCGAGGTCAGCACGGTGAAAATGGACGGGTCCGGGTGGTCGAAGCTCACCGTGTTGATGGTGTTGAACAGGGCCAGGTCGTACTTGTACGGCGCGTAGTTGCCGTGCCAGGCCACCACATCCAGCGGCGAGTGATCCAGCCGGGCGGACCAGAAGCGCCCGCCGAATTTTGTCACCAGTTCGAAGTCCCCGGCAGCGTCCTCGTACCATGCGGTCGGTGTGAGGAAATCCCGCGGATTGGCCAGCCCGTTGGCGCCGATGGGGCCGAGCCCGGGCAGTTCGAAGGGGCTGCCGTAGTTCTCGCAGATGTAGCCCCGGGCCGCCTCGGAGCCGGTTCCCAGCCCTACCTGGAACTTGATGCCCCGCGGCACCACGGCGATCTCGCCGGGCCGTGCCTCGATGAGCCCCAGTTCGGTACGAACCAGCAGCTCGCCCTGCTGCGGCACCAGCAGCAGTTCTCCGTCGGCGCAGTAGAAGAAGCGCTGCTCCATGTTCCGGTTGAAGGCGTACAGGTGAACGCCACAGCCGGCCTGGCCGCCGGCATCGCCATTGGTGGCCACGGTGAGCAGGCCGTCGATGAAGTCGGTGGGCTGCTCCGGCAACGGCATCGGGTCCCAGCGCATCTGGTTGGGGTCGGATGGGGCCTCGCTTACCGGTGCCGTGCGTACCCGGGCAAGCTCCAGCGGCCGGTAGGCGGACTGCGCCACCGACGGACGGATGCGGTACAGCCAGCTCCGCAGGTTGCGTTCCCGCGGTGCGGTGAAGGCCGAGCCGGTGAGCTGTTCGGCGTAAAGGCCGTAAGGGCAGCGCTGGGGCGAGTTCTGCCCGGTCGGCAGCGCTCCCGGCAGCGCCTCGGTGGCGAAATGGTTGCGGAATCCGCTCAGATAATCGCGTGTTTCTCCACTCACGGGCTGATCCTCATGCCGGGTCGTTCCTGATCTCTCCGGCGATGCGCAGGGCCTCGTGCAGGACCTGGCCGTCGCCGATGTGATTGGCCAACAGCAGGATCAGACGGGCGTTGATGCGCTCGCTGACCGCTTCGCTGCAGTCCCGATGCAGATCCGCCAGTGCCGCGTAGAAGGCGTCCGCATCGCTGAAGTTGGGCTCCAGTTCAAGCTTCGGCATGACGTGCCTCCCTTGTGACGAGAGCATGGCCCAAGGCACGGTCCAGGGCTTCGGTCACGGGCCCGGCGGAAAGCCGCCGCCAGCGGGCGGCCACGTGCTGGTCGGGCCGGAGCAGGTAAGCGTTGCCGCCTTCCAGAGCGTAGCGCTGACGCACCAGGCCTTCGGTGTCCTGGATGAGGCGGGCATCGCCAGGCGCCTTCAGGCCTGGCGGGAGTGGCCCCACCAGGACAAGCCGCAGATCCTCACGCTCCTGCAGTGTGCGCAGTTCCGCTTCCAGGAGGTCTGCCTCCGTGTCCGGCACCTGGCCGTCCACCAGCAGGGTGAATACGTCTCCGACCTGGTGCAGCAGCCAGCCGACCTGTCCGTTCACCTGAACCGGGGCGTCCTGCGGCGGCGTGCCGGGGGCCATGGCCGGTGGGAAAGGGTCACTGTCAGGTGTGTTCAGCGGCGAGTCCGGGTAGCTGCAGGGGCGGGACAGGCGCCCGCTGTTGACTAGTGCCCGGGCGAATGGGTAGTGCTCGGCGAGTTCCAGCACCGCGTCCCGGAACACGCGGCTCGCACGGCTTTTCGGTGTGATGAAGTCCGTGGCCCGGGTGGAATTCAGGATGTTCTCGGCGGCACCATGCTGGCGCTCGCTGTCATAGGTCTGCAGCAAGGCTTCCGGGGCTTGTCCGTGGATCACGCGGCCCAGCTTCCAGGCCAGGTTTTCCACCGACTGGATGCCGCCGTTGGCGCCCCGGGCGCCGAAGGGCGATACCTGGTGAGCGGAATCGCCGATGAAAAACACCCGGTTGTGAATGAACCGGTCCATCTTGCGGCAGCGGAACGTGTAGACACTGGCCCACTCCAGCGTGAAGTCCACCTCCGGCCCCAGCATGGCCCGCACACGCCGGCAGATGTTCTCTTCCCTCAGCGCCTCCTCCGGGTCGGCATCCGCGCCGAGCTGGAAGTCGATGCGCCAGAGGTTGTCCGGCTGCTTGTGCAGCAATACCGACTGGTTCGGGTGGAACGGCGGGTCGAACCAGAACCAGCGTTCGGAGGGGAAGTCCGCCGTCATCACCACGTCGGCGATCAGGAAGCGGTCGTTGAAGATCTGCCCGCGGGATTCCAGGCCGAGCATGTCGCGGATGTCGCTGTTGGCGCCATCGGCCACCAGCAGGTAGTCGCAGCGCAGGCGATAGCTGCCGTCCGGGGTCTCCACTGTCAACAGGCTGTGGTCCGGTCGGCTGTCCACCGCCGTGACGCGGTTCTTCCAGCGCAGGTCGATCCGGTCACCGAGCTGTTCAGCGCGGTGAACAAGGTATTCCTCGAAATAGTACTGCTGCAGGTTGATGAACGCCGGCATCCTGTGCCCCTGTTCCGGCAGCAGATTGAACGCATACACCTGACGCTCCCGGAAGAACACTTTCCCCACCTGCCAGGTCACGCCCTTCTTCACCATGCGCTCGGCCGCGCCCAGGCGGTCCAGGATCTCCAGCGTGCGTTTGGCGAAGCAGATGGCCCGGGATCCGATGCTGACGGTGTTGTTGTCGTCCAGCACCACCGAGGCGATCCCCTGACGCGCCAGATCGATGGCGGCGGTCAGGCCGGACGGGCCCGCGCCGACGATTGCCACCGGACAGCGGCCTTCGCCGCCCCCCCCCAGCTCGGCGGGGGGGCGGTACGGGTACTGCGGGTTGGTATAGGTCCTGGGCATGTCTGACCCCTTCCGGGCCCGGGTCCCGTCGCAGCAGTCCGGGCGGGCGCCGGCGCGACGGTTACCGGTTCTCCACCACGTCCTGCAGCGAATGCCACATCTCCTTGTCACGCTCCGCTGTCCAGATGCGCGGGTCGGGGTGTTCGCCGCCGGCCTCGTCGTAGCAGCGGGTGACGTTGAATGGCAGGCAGTGATCGAAGATCACCCAGTGACCGTACTTCGGGCTGAGCTTCGCGTAGGTTTCCGCGTAGCACTCGGCCAGCGACTTGCCGGCGGCTTTGCCCGCCTTGACGCTGCCGTACATCTCCAGCAGGAAATCCCGGGTGCCCGCGATGGCCTCCCGGCACTGCTCAGGCGTCTGCAGGGCCTCGCCACGCCCGGGAACCAGCTTCTGCGGATCCAGTGCCAGCAGCTTGTCCAGGGTGCCCGGCCAGTCCTCGTGGTAGGCATCGCCGGTATAGGGCGTCGCGCCGTATTCCACCTGGTCGCCGGAGAACAGTACCTTTTCCTCGGGCAGCCAGACGACCGTGTCGCCCTTGGTGTGACCCCGCCCGAGATGCATGATCCGCACTTCCCGCTTGCCCATGAACAGCGTCAGTTCGCGCTCGAACACATGGGTGGGCCAGGTGAGCCCCGGCACGGAATCCACGCCCTGGAACAGGCGTGGGAAGCGGCCGACCTCCGACTCGTAGTCCTGCTGGCCGCGTTCCCTGATCAGCTCGTAGGTGTTGCGGCTGGCGTAGATGTTGATGGGCTCGTAGGCGGAAGCCCCCAGCACCCGGACCGCGTGGTAGTGCGTCATCACCACATGACGGATGGGCTTGTCGGTGACCTCGCGGATCCGACGGATCACGTCCTGCGCCATGATTGGCGTCGCCTGGGTATCGATCACCATGACGCTGTCGTCGCCGATGACCACGCCGGTGTTCGGGTCGCCCTCGGCGGTGTAGGCGTAAAGCCCCTCACCCAGTCGGGTGAAGCTGACCTGTTTCGGTTCAGTGTCGGCGTGGGAGGCGAACTGCTTGGCCATCGTGCTCCTCCGGGATTCGTTCGACGTCACAACTAGTTTTAGGTGAAACTATATAATCAAGCACAGCACAGCCTCCGATCGATTGCAAGGCAGTCGAAGGGTTTGTTGCGACGCCGCATTTTTTGGCGGATATGCGGTTTACTGCAGCGCTTTTATCATTATGCAGCTTTCTATATAGTTTTGAGTGCAACTATAAAAGGGTAATGCCTGCTGCCCCTATGGAGGAGAGAGCATGAAGAAGCTGCTAATCGGCCTGACGGCCGCCGCCGCAATCACCGGATCCGCTATCAGTGGCTCGGCCATGGCACAGACGGTTATCCAGGTCAGCACCTGGGGTGGCCCCAATCACGGAGTGAACACCATCGTCTGGCCCACCTGGAAGCAGTGGATCGAGGAGGCCACCGATGGCCGGGTGACACTGAACGTGAACCATGACCTGGGACCTCCCCCCGCCCAGATGGAGATCGTCGCAGACGGAATCGCCGACGCGACCTGGATCTTCCACGGCCACATGGCCGGCCGCTTCCAGCTGACCCAGTTGCCGGAGTTCCCCACCTTCGAGGAGTTCACCTCGGAGGCGGCGGCCGCCGCCTACTGGCGTACCCATCAGGCGTACCTGGCGGATGCCAATGAGCACCGCGGCGTGGTGGTGGTCGGGCTGGGCATGCACGGGCCCGGTCAGGCCTTCGCCGCCGATGAGATCACCGGCCTGGACGACCTCCGCGGCAAGCGGATGCGGGTCGGCGGCGGCGTGATGAACAGCGTGGCGGAGAAACTGGGCATTGTCGGTGTGGCACTGCCGCCCACCGGCGTCTACGAGGCCGCATCCCAGGGTGTGGTGGAAGGCGCCATGCTGACCATCGAGGCCCTGCGCAGCTTCCGACTGGCGGAAGTGACGCCGAACGTCCTCACCGTGCCGGGCGGCTTCTACCGCGGAAGCTTCGCCATCGTCGTGAATCCGGACACCTGGAACAGCATCGACGAAGCCGACCGCAATGCCATCATGGAGGTGTCCGGCGAACGGCTGTCCCGTCTTTTCGGTTACATGATGGATACGCACGATGAGCGTGCCGTGGGGTTCAGCGAGGACTATGACGTGGTGTTCAACCAGATCAGTGACGCCGATCTGGAACGGCTGCGCGAGCTGACCGCGGACCTGCCCGACGAGTGGGTGCGGACGGCTGCCAGCAACCGCGGCGTGGACGGTGAAGCAGCCCTGGCGCACTTCCGCCAGGAACTGGCCCGTGCCTCCCAGGAGCCCAGCATCGCTCCGGAAACGGTCGAAGTCCGGCCGTAACCCCACGGAGGAACCATGCAGTCGCGGCCGATCGGGTTCAGCACCATCGGCCGTGGTCTGCAGTGGACGCTGGAAGGACTGGCCGGATCGGTTCTGTTCGCGCTGATGCTGCTGACCACGGGTGATGTGCTGGGGCGGTTCCTGTTCAACATGCCCATCGTGGGCACGGTGGAACTCACCCAGTTGATGCTGGCGGCCCTGGTGTTCCTGGCGCTGCCGGTGGTGTCCTGGCGTGAAGGGCATATCGCCGTGGATCTGGTGGACACGATCTTCCCCCGGGGTCTGATCTGGGTGCGCCAGTTGCTGGTCAACGGGTTCAGCGCGGTGGCTCTCTGGGTGGTGGCCCGGCGGTCCTGGGCGTTGGGGGAACGGGCCATCGACTGGGGCGACCGCACCCAGTTCCTGCACCTGCCCGTCGGCTATTTCATCTACGGGATGTCCATCCTGCTGGCCATCTCCGCAGTGCTTTGCGGTATTCGCGCGCTGCTCTATCTGATGGAGGGCCTGCGCATCCTGGACAGTGGCGGACCACTCAGCGCGGGCAGGGATCAATGACGGAATCGCTGATCGGCTTCGGGGCACTGCTTGCCCTGGTGTTCCTGCGCGTGCCGCTGGCCTTCGCCATGGGGGCGGTGGGGTTCTTCGGCTTCTACCTGATCACCGGCAACTGGAATGCCGCCGAGGCCATGGCCGCCCGACGCATTGTGGATACGGCCCAGGACTACGGCCTTTCCGTGATCCCGTTGTTTATCCTGATGGGTAATCTGGTGGCGCGCGCCGGCCTGTCGGATGGTCTGTACTCGGCGTCCAACGGGTTCCTTGGCCACTGGAAGGGTGGTCAGGCCATGGCCACCATCGTCGCCTGCGGGGGCTTCAGCGCCATCTGTGGTTCCAGTCTTGCCACCGCCGCGACCATGGGGCGGGTGGCCATGCCCCAGATGCGCAAGTACGGCTACAAGGATTCGCTGGCCTCCGCCGCCATCGCGGCCGGGGGTACCCTGGGTATCCTGATCCCGCCCAGCGTCATGCTGGTGATCTACGGCATTCTCACCGAGTCCAGTATCCGGGAACTGTTCGCTGCCGGTTTCCTGCCCGGGATACTCGGCATACTGCTGTACCTGGTGGCCATCAAATGGGTGCTGTGGCGCGATCCTGCTGCTGGCCCGGCGGCGGAGCCCGTTCCCTGGCCGGCGCGGATACGCGGCCTGCGGGAAGTGGGCAGCACGCTGACGCTGTTCGTGTTCGTGATCGGCGGGATCTATGCGGGCATCTTCACGCCCACCGAGGCCGCGGGGGTCGGCGCCATGGGCGCCTTCCTGATCGCGCTGCTCAAGCGCAAGCTCACATTACCCATCGTCATGGACGTGCTCATCGACACGGTGCGGACCACGGCCATGCTGTTTGCCGTGATCATGGCGGCGCTGATCTTCACCAATTTCATCAACCGGGCAGGGCTGCCGGGAGAGTTGCTGGCGCTGGTGACCGCCTGGGAGATCAGTCCCTTCATGGTCATCCTGCTTATTCTGGCGATTTACATCGTGCTGGGCTGCGTGTTCGAGAGCATGTCCATGCTGCTGCTCACGGTGCCGGTGTTCTTCCCGGTCGTGGCCGGCCTCGGTTTCGATCTGGTATGGTTCGGGATCCTCGTGGTGATCGTCATCGAAATCAGCCTGATCACGCCGCCGGTGGGCATGAACGTCTTCGTGCTGAGAGCCGTATTGCCCGACGTGTCCACTGCCACGATTTTCCGGGGCGTCACGCCGTTCTGGTTCGCGGGCATGGCACGGGCGCTGCTGGTGCTGGTTTTCCCGGGCATCGCCCTGTTTCTGCCGCAGCTGCTGTACTGAGCGAGGTTGCACCGTATGAACGCAGAGGACCACGCCGCCAAGCCCCGCCCCGCCCGGCCCGAACTGGATCTGAACCAGTTCCTGCCCTATCGGCTGAGCAATCTGGCGGATCGGGTCAGTCAGGGGCTCTCCACGATCTACAGCGCGCGGTTCGGTATCAGCATCCCGGAATGGCGGGTGCTCGCCTGGATCAGTCACAAGGACGTGCTCACCGCCAAGCAGATCAGCGAGTTCACGCGCATGGACAAGGCCCGTGTCTCGCGGGCGGTGAATGCCCTTGAACGGCGCGGGCTGATCAGCCGTACGCCCTCCGACGACGATCAGCGCGTCCAGTTCCTGAGGCTCACCGGGCAGGGCGAGACACTGCTGGCCGAGCTCATCCCGGAAGCCCACGCCTGGGAGGCCCGCGTGGTTGCCACGCTCTCCGCCGCCGAGTACCGGGACCTGTTCAACATCATCGCGAAGCTGGAGCGCCAGCTTACCCGCATCGACCAACGGTAGCGCGGGGCGGGCTGAACCCGCTGTTTCCACCGTTTTTCTGCGCTCTGTGCGTTCCGCGCTCGCGCTGGATAAAAGAAGTAATTAAAGTAGTCATTCTGGAGGAGAATATCAGGGGACATCCGTTGAACAAGCCGACGGTCGAGGGGGCGGACCCCGTTGACGCCCTGGACATCGCCCGGATCGGACAGTTGCCGCTGTTCGACGGGCTGAACCGGGAGAGCCGGGATGCCTTGCTGGAACCGGCGCTGACCCAGTCCTTGCCCGCCGGCAGCGAGGTTCTGAGACAGGGTGATGCCCCCGACCACCTGCATGTCCTGCTGGATGGCGTCGTGGAACTCGTGGGGCAGGACGGCGCCGGAAACGAGGTGGTTGTGGAGGTGGTGCAGCCGGTGGACTGCTTCATCCTCGCGGCGGTGGTGACCGATGCCCCGTACCTGATGAGTGCCCGGGCGCTGGAGCCTTGCCGGTTGTTGCTGATCCCCGCCCGGCATCTGCGCCACACACTGTTGCGGGAGCCGCCGCTGGCCCTGGCGCTGATGAGTGCCATGGCCCGACACTACCGGGGGATGGTACGGCAGATCAAGGACTTGAAACTGCGTACATCGGCAGAGCGCATCGCCTCGTTTCTGGTTCAACTGGCGCATGAGCAGCGTGGCACGGGCCAGATCCATTTACCGTATCCGAAGCGGGTGCTGGCGGAGCGGATGGGTATCACCCCGGAGCACCTGTCCAGGGCGTTCGCCCAGCTCCGGGACAGGGGCGTGCATATGCGCGGTTCCCGGATCGTGATCGATGACGTGGATACCCTGGCGGCTTATTCCCGAGTTGATACGGTGCTGGATTCCATGGAGCGTGAGCTGCGCATTCCCGGAACCAAGCCGTAGGAATCTACAGAGGTATTCCCGTGACCGCGCGAGGGCGTCGACGCTTCCCGGGCCTCCCGCTGCCGGGCTGAACCCTTGTGTCTTCACCCTTTGCGGATTCCTGTACGCCGCCGGCCGCCGGTATGGTCGAATCCGTTTGGCTGGCGGCCGGGGTTCCGCCCGGTGTATGGTGAGACCCCTTCCCGGCGGATGACGGCAATCGCTGCGGGACTTCCGCGCGGCGTCGGGGATGGGACGATAACGAGGGGGAGACATGCCAGCGTTCCGCAAGATTCTCGTGGCCAACCGGGGCGAGATCGCCATCCGCGTGATGCGCGCCGCCAATGAACTGGGCAAGCGCACCGTGGCCATCTATGCCGAAGAGGACAAGCTCAGCCTGCACCGCTTCAAGGCCGATGAGGCCTATCAGGTGGGGGCGGGGCTGGGACCGGTTGCGGCCTATCTGTCCATCGATGAAGTGATCCGCGTGGCCCGCATGTGTGGCGCGGATGCCATTCACCCCGGTTATGGACTGCTCTCGGAGAATCCCGCCCTGGTGGACGCCTGCGTCGCCGCGGGTATCGCCTTTATCGGCCCGAACGCCGACACCATGCGCGCCCTGGGCGACAAGGCAAGCGCCCGCCGCGTGGCCATTGCGGCAGGGGTGCCGGTGATCCCCGCCTCCGAGGTGCTGGGCGAGGACATGGGCGAGGCGCGCCGCTGGGCCGATGACATCGGCTACCCCATGATGCTGAAAGCCTCCTGGGGTGGCGGTGGTCGCGGCATGCGCCCGATCCGGGAGCCGGAGGAGCTGGAGGACAAAATCCGGGAAGGGCGGCGCGAGGCCGAAGCCGCGTTCGGTAACGGCGAAGGCTATCTGGAGAAGATGATCGAGCGCGCCCGCCACGTGGAGGTGCAGATCCTGGGTGATCTGCACGGCAACATCTACCATCTGTACGAACGGGATTGTACCGTGCAACGGCGCAACCAGAAGGTGGTGGAACGCGCTCCGGCGCCTTACCTGCGGGACCCCCAGCGTGAGGAGCTCTGTGAGATGGCCCTCAGGCTGGCGCGCCACGTGGGGTATCAGAACGCGGGTACGGTTGAGTTCCTGATGGACATGGATACCGACCGCTTCTATTTCATCGAGGTGAATCCCCGGATTCAGGTGGAGCATACGGTCACCGAGGAGGTGACCGGGGTGGACATCGTCAAGGCGCAGATCCGCGTTGCCGAGGGGGCCCGGCTGGCGGATGCCACGGGCATGCCCAGCCAGAGTGATATCCGTCTGCGCGGCCACGCTCTGCAGTGCCGGGTGACCACCGAAGACCCCCACAACAACTTCATTCCGGACTACGGCCGCCTGACCGCCTACCGCTCCGCCACGGGGATGGGGATCCGCCTGGATGGCGGCACCGCCTACTCCGGCGGCGTGATCACCCGCCATTACGATTCGCTGCTGGTGAAGGTCACTGCCTGGGCGCCGACGCCCGGCGAAGCGATCTCCCGCATGGTCCGCGCGCTGAACGAGTTCCGCATCCGGGGGGTATCCACCAACATCCCCTTTGTGGAAAACCTGCTGAAACATCCGAGCTTCCGGGACAACAGCTATACCACCCGGTTCATCGACACCACCCCGGAGCTGTTCGATTTCCGCGTGCGCCAGAACCGTGGCACCCGCCTGCTGACCTATCTGGCCGATATCACCGTGAACGGCCACCCGGAGACAGCCGGCCGGCCACGACCCCGTGCCGACGTCCCTGATCCGACGCCGCCGACCCCGCGCGGGACGCCGGAGCCGGGCACACGCAACCTGCTGGAGGAGCAGGGTCCGCAAGCGGTTGCCGACTGGCTGGCCGCGCAGAAACGCCTGGTGCTCACCGATACCACCATGCGCGACGCGCACCAGTCCCTGCTGGCCACCCGTATGCGCTCCATCGACATGATCCGCGTGGCACCGGCCTATGCGGCCAATCTGCCCCAATTGTTCAGTGTGGAGTGCTGGGGCGGCGCCACCTTTGACGTGGCCTACCGTTTCCTGCAGGAGTGTCCCTGGCAGCGGTTGCGGGATATCCGCGCTGCCATGCCCAACGTCATGACACAGATGCTGCTGCGCGCCTCCAACGGGGTGGGCTATACCAACTACCCGGACAACGTGGTGCGCTTCTTCGTGGAGCAGGCGGCCCGCTCCGGCGTCGACGTGTTCCGGGTGTTCGACAGCCTGAACTGGGTGGAGAACATGCGTGTGGCCATTGACGCGGTGCTGGAATCCGGCAAGGTCTGTGAGGCCGCTATCTGCTACACAGGCGATATCCTCGATCCGAAACGGGCCAAGTACAGCCTCGACTATTACGTGAAGATGGCGAAGGACCTTCGGGACGCCGGCACCCATATCCTGGGCGTCAAGGATATGGCCGGGCTGCTCAAGCCCGACGCCGCCAAGCTGCTGTTCCGTGCGCTGAAGGAGGAAGTGGGGCTGCCGATCCACTTCCACACCCATGACACCGGCGGTCTGGCCGGCGCCACCATCCTGGCCGCGGCGGAAGTGGGCGTGGATGCCGCCGATGCCGCCATGGACGCGCTCTCGGGCAACACCTCCCAGCCCACCCTGGGCTCCATTGTCGAGGCCCTGCGTCACACGGAGCGGGATACCGGCCTGGACATCAGCGCCGTGCGCGAGATCTCCGATTACTGGGAGCAGGTGCGGCTCCACTATGGGGCTTTCGAATCGGGTCTGCAGTCGCCGTCCTCCGAGGTCTATCTGCACGAGATGCCTGGTGGCCAGTTCACCAATCTCAAGGCCCAGGCCCGGTCCCTGGGTCTGGAGGAGCGCTGGCACGAGGTGGCGCGGGCTTATGCCGACGCGAACCAGATGTTCGGCGATATCGTCAAGGTCACGCCCAGCTCCAAGGTGGTGGGCGACATGGCCCTGATGATGGTGAGTCAGAACCTCTCCCGGGAACAGATCGAGGATCCGGAAGTGGATGTGACGTTCCCCGATTCCGTGATCGACATGCTCCGGGGAAATCTGGGCCAGCCGCCCGGCGGTTGGCCGAAGGCGCTGCAGGAAAAGGCGCTGAAGGGTGAGACGCCGCATACCGAGCGGCCCGGCAAGTTCCTGGAACCGGTTGATCTGGAGGCCGAACGGGCCAGTCTGAGTGCCAGACTTGATGGACAGTCGGTGGATAACGAGGACCTGAACGGTTACCTGATGTACCCGAAGGTCTTCCTGGACTATGCCCAGCGCCATCGGCTGTACGGTCCCGTGCGTACCCTGCCCACCAAGAACTTCTTCTATGGCATGGAGCCCGGCGAGGAGATCAGTGTTGAGATCGATCCGGGCAAGACCCTGGAAGTGCGCCTGATGGCGGTGGGCGAAGTGAGCGACGACGGGGACGTCCGGGTGTTCTTCGAACTCAACGGCCAACCCCGCACCGTGCGCGTGGCGGACCGAAAGATCAAGGCCCAGGCCGCCGCCAGGCTCAAGGCCGAGGACGGCAACACGGCCCACGTCGGTGCCCCGATGCCCGGTGTCGTGGGCAGTGTGGCGGTGAAGGGGGGGCAGCGGGTGCGCAAGGGCGACCTGTTGTTGACCATCGAGGCCATGAAAATGGAAACCGGTCTGCACGCCGAGCGTGATGGTACCGTGAAGGCCGTGCACGCCGGGCCGGGCAGCGAGATCGAGGCCAAGGATCTGCTGGTGGAATTCGAGGCCTGAGCCACCCGACAGGCGGGTTCTCAAGCCGCCCCTTGCCCCTGCGCTGCAAAGCCGGAGCGTCCCGGGAATCGGTCAGCGGTTCCCTAGCGTCGGATCCTGACCTCCGGGCCGGCCAGATAGGCGAGCAGGGGGTTGGCGTCCCAGACCCGCTGGCGCAGGGCGATCCCCAGGGCCAGGCCTGCAACGAACCCGCCGATATGTGCCCAGTAATCCACGCCCTGGCCCCCCACGGCCATGCCAAGGATATTCAGGCCCAACCAGAGCCCGAAGTACCAGTAAACAGCGAGTTTTTTCTGGTAGACGAAGAACATGAAGGTCAGGCTGGCGTTGGGGAACCAGAGCGCATACATGCCGAACAGCCCGGCGATGGCACCGCTGGCACCCACCGATGGAATGGTCGAGCCCAGGTTGGCCAGCACGCTGATCAGGCCGGCGGCCAGGCCGCAGATCAGGTACAGCGCCAGGAAGCGGAACCGCCCCAGCGCATCTTCCAGATTGGCCCCGACCAGCCAGAGGAAATACATGTTACCCAGCAGGTGGACAAAACCACCGTGCAGGAACATGGCCGTGAGGAACGTCCAGTAGCGCTCCCCGGATTGAACGGCGGCGGGTGACAGGGCGAAATGTTCCACCACATAACCGAACATGCGGGTATCGAATGCATAAAGCAGGAAAATCAGGCTGTTCAGCGCGATCAGCGTCATCGTCACCCATGGCGTCCGCCGGGGCCTGACGTTGTACTCCACCGGCATGCGGAGCAGGAACTGGAACACCCAGGGCTTCCATGATGTGCCGGCGTTCATGTCCTCCAGCGCTCCCCGGATCAGCGAGGATTTCGCAACCCGGGAGGCGGCTGCCTTCTCCACCCAGGCACCATCGCACCGTCGGCACACATCGATGTCCAGGTGGTAGTCTTCCAGCAGATGGAAGGTCTGCAGGCTGTCGCCGCAATCCGGACACCGGCGAGGGCTGATACCCTGGTGACGACCGAGGGAGGCGGTGTAGTCCGCGGTGTCCGACTGGTCGTCCTTCGCGGCGATGACGGCGTTGAGGTTGCCGTGTTCGAACCACATGCCGCTGCAGCGGTCACAAACGTCCACCTCTTCGCCCTGGAAATAGTGCACCCGCAGGCTTTGCCGGCGGCATTCGGGGCAGCGCTTCTTTTCAGGCATTACTCACGCTCCTTCCGCGTTTCCAGGTTCACACCCTGCCGCCGGAGTTCCTCGCCCAGGGCGGTGTAGTTGTCATGGAGCCGCGGTAGCAGTTCCTCTTCCATTTGGTTCAGCAAATCGTCCAGCAGTCCGGCGGCGTGCTGTGCTCCGTAAACGCCGTTTTCTGCCTTGCGGATGATGTCCTCGGCCCGGGCATAGAAGCGCCTGCCCTCGGTGAGAAAAACGCTGGGTGTCTCCAGCGTCCGGGGCGAGTAACGCATGGTCTCCCAGATGAACTGCGAGATGGCGGGGCGCTGGTTCTGCAGCATCGTGCGGGACAGGTTCTGGGAAAGGCTTTCTTCCACGTAGTTCCGCAACACGTGGACGTTGTCCCGGAGTTCGTCATGCAGCGAAGCGCGCAGGTGGTAATTGCGTTCCCGGGTGGTGAGTTCGTCGAACACGATGGCCTGTTTCAGGCCCGCATGTGCGGCCAGGTAAACCCCGATGATGGTGGCCACCACCACGAATAGCTGCGAGATCCAGAACCCGGAGTTCCCCAGATCCCGGTGGTCCATGCTCTTCAGCTTCTCGCCTGCCTTGATGGCCGCCTCCTTGTTCTTCTGGATGACCGGTTTCACGGTGACCTCCCTGTGCTTGCCATACCGGTTGAACCGGCGGAGAGCATACTACTATCTGAGAAGCGCTCAAGTTCTCACGCCGTTATCGACTCCTCGGTAAACCGGCGTGGACGCCGGATGCATCCAGCGGCGCCGGAGGATAATCTGATGGATGAAGTGCACTCCGCCCTTTTCCGGGCACAGCCGTGGGGGCGGGGTGACCGTGCCATCGATCTGTTCGGTAATCGGGAGGGCAGTCCATGTTCATATCCGCTGAAGTGAGCTATTACCCGCTGAACGACGGCTATCGGGATCAGGTGATTGCCGTGGTGGAACGCCTGGAGCAAAGCGGGCTCGAGGTTCTTTCCGGGCGCATGAGCACCCAGTTGTTCGGTGAGTTCGACGATGTGATGCGTGTTCTCAACGACACCATGCGCTGGGCGTTCCAGACCTACGGGCGCAGCGTGTTCACAGCGAAGGTGGTGGAGGGGGACCGGCGGCCACGCTGAGCCGCTGTCCGGCGCCTGTCCTATACTGGCGACTCGGTGAATGGCGCAGCGCATGATCGGGGGAGGGCGCGTCCATGGCAGCAGAGCGGCCGTTGGTCATCCTGCACGGCTGGAATGACAGTGGTGATTCCTTCGACCGCCTGGCGCGGCATCTGAGCCGGGAGTTGCCCGATGTCCCCATTGAGCGGGTATCCGTCGGCGATTATCTCAGCATGAGCGATGCGCTGCGTTTCGATGATCTGCAGGCTGCGCTGGATCGGGCCTGGCGGGTCCGTGGCCTGCCGCGTCGCCGGCGCAGCGTCGATGTCATCGTCCATTCCACCGGCGGTCTGGTGATCCGTGACTGGCTGCGACGGCACTTCGATACGGATCGCACGCCCATCCGCCACCTGGTCATGCTGGCCCCCGCCAATTTCGGCTCGCCCCTGGCCCATGTGGGCCGGTCAATGGTGGGACGCGTGACCAAGGGGTTCATCCGGCGACAGCCCGGGCAGCAGTTGTTCAACACCGGGGCGCACATCCTGCGTGGGCTGGAGCTGGCCAGCCCCTACTCCTGGCAACTGGCCGAGGCGGACCGCTTCGTGGCCGGTAACGGGATGTTCGCCCCCGGCCGGACGCTGTGCACCGTGCTGGTGGGCAACACCGGCTATTCCGGAATCCGTTCCGTGGCCAACGAGGAAGGAGGGGATGGAACCGTCCGTATCTCCACGGCCAATCTGGATTGCGCCCGTATCCGCATCGATTTCAGTCAGAAATCAGCGGCGGATCCGGACGATCCGGACCGCCTGGTGACGGTGCCCAAGGTTGTGAACCATGCGCTTTCCGCCGGGCGCACGGCCTTTCGCATCCTGGACCGTATCGACCATTCTTCCATCAAGCTCGACAGCGGGCGTGGCGGGCTGAGCCGTGCCCAGCGCAGGACGCTGGATCTCGTGGTCCGGGCGCTGACGGTGGAAGACGACGCCTTCGAGGCGTTCTGCCAGGAGTGCGACGAGGCGAACGCGGCGCTCACCCGGCAACCCGGTGGTAACCAGGGGAAACCGGGCTATCAGAATACGGTGGTCCGGGTCCGGGATCAGTTCGGGGAGCCCGTGACCGATTACATGATCGAGTTCTACGATCCCCGGGAGGGGCAACGGGACGGTGGCCGGCTGGCGCGGCGGATGCACGCCGAGGTGATCCGCGACGTGCATGTCTACAAGCAGGACGCCTCCTATCGGAGCCTGTATATCGATACCAACCGGTTGCAGCAGGCGGTGGCCGAGGCGCAGACGCAGCTCGGCCTGTCCATCACCGCGTCGCCCATCCTCGGGGAGTCGGGCGTGGTGGCCGGGTTCAGCACCTTTACTGACGAGGAAATCGAGGATCTCCGCCTGGATACGGAGGATCTGGCGAGATTCTTCCAGCCGCACCGCACCTTGCTGGTGGATATCGTGCTGGAGCGGTTGCAGGCGCGTAGCGTGTTCCGGCTTCGCGCCGTCCCACCGCGGTGAGGCCGTTTCAGCCCACGGTCCTGATCCCGGGAACCGGCTCGCCGCACGGGCCAGCCGGCGGGAGGGATCCGCGCCTGTTGATTCCCTTCACCGATTCCGTTCATTGTTGATGGCCGGGGGTGGAACCCGGCACTGGGCGTGCCCAGCGGCGCCGGATCCGGAGTTCCCCGTATTCTTGGAGGATCAACCGGATGATGGCCGATCAGGATGACCCGCGTTGCCCCTGGTGTCTCGGTTTTCCCGAGTACATCCGTTATCACGACGAGGAATGGGGGGTTCCAAGCCGTGATCAGCGGCACCTGTTCGAGATGCTGATACTGGAGGGTGCCCAGGCGGGACTCTCGTGGGCCACCATTCTGCGGAAACGCGCGGGCTATCATCGCGCATTCGCCGGTTTCGATCCGGAAGTCATCGCCCGTTTCACGGACGCGGATGTGGAGCGTCTGCTGCAGGATCCGGGTATCGTCCGTAACCGGCTGAAGGTGCGGGCGGCGGTGGGCAATGCCCGGGCCTGGCTGGAGCTGTGCGAGCAGGTATCGTCCCCGGCGGATTACCTCTGGCGTTACGTGGACGGCCGGCCGCGCACCAATCGCTTCCGGTCTCTGACGGAGGTGCCCGCCTCCACACCGGCGTCCGATGCCATGAGCCGCGACCTGAAGAAACGCGGTTTCCGCTTTGTTGGCACCACCATCTGTTACGCCTTCATGCAATCGGTGGGGATGGTGAATGATCACCTGCTGTCCTGTCCCCGCCACGCGCAGGTCCGGGCGTTGTCCTTGAGTCATTGAACCGGATCGCATCGATCAGCAGAGTGGCTTTATCCAGTGAATGGTTGGTAACCAGGAGGAGTCTTTTCATGCGAGCCATAGCGTACCAGCAGACCGGTCCGGCAGAAGCCGTGTTGCGGCTGATCGATGTGCCCCTGCCGGAGCCCGGCCCGGGCGAGGTCCGGGTGCGGTTGAGCTGCTCCGGCGTGAATCCGTCCGACGTCAAGACCCGGGGCGGCGTGCGGAGCCGGGAACTGCCCTTCCCCCGGATCATTCCCCACAGCGACGGTGCCGGCGTGATCGATGCGGTGGGCCCGGGCGTGGAAGCCTCCCGGGTGGGGGAACGGGTCTGGGTCTGGAACGCCGCCTGGCAGCGTCCTGACGGTACCGCCGCCGAGGCCGTGGTGCTTCCGCAGCAGCAGGCGGTGCGTCTGCCGGAGAATGTGCCCGACGAAGTGGGGGCCTGCCTGGGGATTCCGGCACTGACCGCCTGGCATGCCGTTCACTGCAATGGCGGCGTAGCCGGCAAGACCGTTCTGATTGCCGGTGGGGCGGGGAGCGTCGGTCAGTATGCATTGCAGATGGCGCGGCTCGCCGGTGCGGCCACCGTGATCACCACCGTCAGCAACGCCGAAAAGGCGGCGGTTGCCCGGGATCTGGGGGCGGATGTGGTGCTGAATTACCGGGAGGATCCGGTGCGGGAGCGGGTGGAGGCCGTCACCGGGGGACGCGGCGTGGACCGGATCATCGAAGTGGAGCTATCCGGGAACGCCCAACTGGATTTCGCCGTCATCCGGCAGGATGGTGAACTGGTGGTCTACGGCAGCGACGCCGGACAGGTGTCGGTGCCGTTCTTCCCGGCCATCGTGAAAAACGTCAGCCTTCAGTTTTTCATCGTCTACAACCTGACGCCGCTGGACCGTCGGCGGGCCGTCAGCGCGCTCACCCGCCTGCTGGAGGCCGGTGTGCTGAAGCACCGGGTGGCGGAACGCCGGCCACTGGAGCGGACGGCCGAAGCCCATCGTCTGGTGGAGGAAGGGGGCGTTATCGGCAATGTGGTGGTGGATGTGGGCTGACCAGGCCGCGCTCCGGAAACCGGGATCGGGCCCCGGGGAGCGGTGACGGCGCACTCCCCGGGGCTTTTTTCCGTTACTCGCCGTTGACCACCAGATCCTTGTAGGCGCGCCAACTGGCGTGCCCCAGCACCGGCAGCGCCACCGCCAGGCCGATCAGACCCACCGCCAGGCCGAGGAAGGTCACCACGCTGAGAATCAGGCCCCAGAGGAGCATGGGCTTGAGGTTGTGCTTGACCACCGCCAGGCTGGTGATGGCCGCTTCCAGCACACTGGTTTCAGGCCTGTCCAGCAGGCGTGGCACCGAAACCACGCTCAGTGCGAACGCGGTGAAGGCCAGGATCGCACCGATGGCGCTTCCGGTGACGATCAGCGCGATGCCGGTGCCGGATTGCAGCAGTTCCGTATACACCAGCGTGGTTTCCACGGTGGGGATGCTGACACCGAAGAACAGCGCGAACAGCAGCGTGGCGAAACGGATCCAGGCCAGCAGGAAGATCATTAGCAGCACACCCATCAGTGCGATCTGAGTGGCGTTGCGGCGCCAGGTGAGCAGGGCCTGTCCCAGGGAAGGCCGGCCGCCATGGTCCAACTGGCGGCTCATGTCATAGGTGCCCACCGCCACCAGTGGCCCCATGAGCATGAAACCGGCGAGCAGTGGCAGCAGCCATGAGCCCTGACCGGCCCCCCACAGCCCTCCCACCAGCAGCAGGCTCAGCGCAACCCAGATCACACCGTAACCGATGCTGGTTCCGGGGCAACGGGTCAGATCCCGCCAGCCCGCCTTGAGCCACATCCAGGGGTGCTCCATCGTGACGGCGCGAATGACGACCGGTTGATCGCCCCCCAGGTCCAGTTTTGCCGTTGCCGCTGGGGCCATGGTGTCTCTCCTCCGCTTATTGTTCGCCTTGTCCACCCGCCAGGGATTCTGCCCTGATCCGGGGTTGCCGCTCGGTGCCGCCGGCAGGCCCCGGGACGACGCCGGGCCATCCCCGGGGTGCCGAATGGCCCTTTCCTGATTCTTAGCATAGGTCAAGCACTCGGCGCTATCCTGCTACCAGGTGTCGACCATCGGACGCCGCTTGCCGTGGCGTGGCGGCGCCTTCCTGACCGATTTCAGACCGCGCACGATCCATCGCCGGGTGTCCGCCGGGTCGATGACGGCATCGATCTCCAGGGACACGGCCATGCTGAGCGCCTTACCCCGTTCATAGGCTTCCGCCACCAGTTTGTCGAACAGGGCTCGCTGTGCCGCCTCGTCGCCGGCCTCCGCGATCTCCTTCCGGTAGGCCAGGCGCACCGCCCCCTCCAGCCCCATGCCACCGAACTCGCCGGTGGGCCAGGCGGCATTGAATACCGGGGCATGGAACGAGCCGGCGGCCATGCCCATGGCGCCGAGCCCGTAGCCCTTGCGCAGGACGACACAGAACAGCGGCACCTGAAGGCTGGCGGCGGTGACGAACATGCGGCTGGTGTGGCGCACCAGGGCTGTCTTCTCCGCCGCCGGACCCACCATGAAGCCGGGGGTGTCGCAGAGGCTGAGCATGGGCACGTCGAAGGCGTCGCAGAGCTGCATGAAACGCGCCGCCTTGTCCGCCCCGTCGGCGTCGATGGCGCCGCCCAGATGTCGCGGATCGTTGGCAATGACCCCCATGGGCCGGCCCTCGATGCGCAGGAACGCGGTGAGCATGCCGGGCGCGAAGCGCGGCCGCAGCTCCAGCACCGATCCGGTGTCGGCCAGGAGGGACAGCAGGGCGCGGATGTCGTAGGAGCGCAGGCGGTTCTCCGGGATGCTGCTGCGGAGCATGCGCTGATCCGCGCAGCTCCACTCCGGTAGGGCCCCCTGGAAGTAGGCAAGGAGCTGTTTCGCCACCGCCGTCCCTTCGCGCTCGTCCTGGACCAGGCAGTCCACCACGCCGTTGGGGACCTGCACATCCATGGGGCCCACCTCTTCCGGAGCGTACACGCCCAGACCACCGCCCTCGATCATGGCCGGCCCGGCCATGCCCAGGCTGGCGTTGCGGGTGGCGACGATCAGATCGCTGGAGCCCGCGAACACGGCATTACCGGCGAAACAGCGGCCGGAGACGATGGCAATGCGCGGAGCCAGACCGGTGAGACGGGCGTATTGCAGGAAGCTGGGCTGATCCAGTCCGGCCACCTTGGTGGCATTGTCGGTATCGCCGGGGCGGCCGCCGCCACCCTCGGTGAAGAACACCACGGGCAGTTCCTGTTCCTCGGCCACCTGCAGGACGCGGTCGGTTTTCTTGTGGTTCATCGTGCCCTGTGTGCCCGCCAGCACCGTGTAGTCATAGGCCAGCACGGCACAGCGCGCACGTTCCTCATCGAACCAGGTGCCGTTCACCGCACCCAGGCCTGCCACCAGGCCATCCGCCGGCGTGGACCGGATCAGGTCTTCCACGCTGCGCCGTTGCCGCTGTGCGGCAAAGGTCAACGCGCCGTACTCGATGAAGCTGCCCGGGTCACAGAGATCGTCCACGTTTTCCCGGGCCGTGCGCTGATCCAGCCGGTGACGCCTGGCCACGGCCTGGGGGCGGGCGTCGTCCTGGGTCAGGGCATGCCGTTCCAGAGCTTCCGCCAGGTCCGGGCGGATGTGGTCCGGGTCCACCGCATCCTCGGCTGCGGCAGCCTCCTCCTCCGTGTCCAGCGGCTCGATGAAAGCGATTGCCTGGCCCTCTGCGACAACCATCGGAACGTCAGCTGCCAGCTCCCGCACCGTGCCTGCTTCCGGGGCTGAGACCACGTGCTGCATTTTCATGGCCTCGATGAGCGCGATCTGCTCCCCTTTCCGCACCTTCTGTCCCGGAACCACGTCCAGCGCCACCAACTGACCGTGCATGGGGGCGGGGGCCGTGATTGTGCCCTCGGGAGCACGACAAGGCGCTGTTGGGTCGGTTGCCCGGTGCGCCGCCGCTGGCCTGCTCTCCGGTTCCGGGAACGCAGCCGCGGCCGCCACCAGGGTTTCCAGGTGCTCGTCCACGAAGCGGGTATGCACCGTGTTGCGGCGGACCTCCCCGTTTTGCAGCAGGGCCAGCAGGAGCGGACGATTGGTATCCACGCCGGCGATGCGGAACCGCTCCAGGGCGCGTCGGGCCTTGTCCACCGCAGCGCCATACTGCGGGCTGCGGCTGTGGACGACGAGTTTCGCCAGCAGCGAGTCGTAATGGGGACTGCTGGTGTAGCCCCCATAGCCGTGAGTGTCCACGCGAATTCCCGGCCCGCCCGGCGGCTCGAAGGCCTGCAGGGTGCCGGCGGAGGGGCGGAGTTCCCCGTCGGCACCCAGGGTTTCCTGGTTAATACGCAACTGGATGGCGAAGCCGGTGGGGGGCGGCAGGGTGTTCTGCGTCAGCCCCAGTGCGTCCAGGGTGCTGCCGCCGGCCAGCAGCAGTTGGGTTTGCACCAGGTCCATGCCCACCACCGCCTCGGTGACGGTGTGCTCCACCTGCAGCCGGGGGTTCGCTTCGATGAAAACGAACCGCCGGCCGTCGGCATCCAGTAGAAACTCGAAGGTGCCCAGGCTCCGGTAGTTCACGGTACGGGCCATGCGCAGGGCGGCGTCGAGCAGTTGTTCCCGAACGGCCGGGTCCAGCCCCGGCGCCGGGGCCACCTCGATCAGTTTCTGGTTCCGGCGCTGCAGGCTGCATTCCCGTTCCCAGGCATGGACCAGTCCACCCTGTCCGTCGCCGATGATCTGGACTTCCACGTGGCGGGCGCCGGGCATCAGCCGCTCCGCGTACAGGGCGTCGCTGCCGAAGGCGGCTTTCGCCTCCGCTGCGCAGGTCTGCCAGGCGGCGCTCAGATCGTCTCCCGGCCGCAGGATGCGCATTCCGCGGCCGCCGCCGCCGGCGACGGCCTTGATGATGATCGCACCACCCGTCTGCTCCCGGAACGCGATCACCTCCTCCAGCGTGGCCGGGGAGCCCGTGCCGGGCGGGGTCGGAACATCGCATTGCCGGGCCAGGGCCCGTGCGCGCCCCTTGTCCCCCAGCAGCTCCAGCGTGGCCGGCTCCGGGCCGACGAAACACAGCCCCTTTTCCCGGCACAGAAGGGCAAAGGCCGGCTGTTCGCTGAGAAATCCGTAGCCCGGGTGAATGGCATCGCAGCCGCTGTCCAACGCGGCCTCGATCACGGCCTGCATGTCCAGGTAGGCATGGACGCCCTTTCCCGGCAGGCACCGGGATTCTCCACAGACGCGGGTATGCAGCGAATCCGCATCATCCTCCGGGTGGATCGCGACCGTGGCGATTCCCAGCTCCTCGGCGGCCTCCGCGATGCGGATGGCGATCTCGCCCCGGTTCGCGATCAGGAGTTTCCCGATGGGCATGTGTCCTCCCATTACCAAGTGTTCAGCAAGGCCATTGTGCGGCCTGCCGATCACGGGCGCGAGCGCAGAGGTGGTGATTCCGCGTCCGCAATACCGTGTCGATCATCGATGGCCACAACCAGAGCGCCCGGGTGCACCCGGCGGCGGCCCCCGGCAGTCGCCCTTCCCGGCCAGCAATGGTAGCCTGCTTCGCTGCATCGGTGTCGAGCGGAGTATGCTGAATGAGAGGGCTGCTGGCCGGGCGCTCGGTGGCGTTCGCGGACGCGATCGCATCCCGGTTCGCCTACTGGATCATCAACCGCAAGGGGCCGCCCGATGCGGCGATGCGGGAGGCCCTGGAGCGGGAACGGCGCCGTTACCTGCAGCGCATTGGCGTGGAGATCGCCTTTTTCCTGGCGCTGTGGGTGGCCATGGCCGTGTTGCTGCCGGACTGGATCGTGATCGTGACGGCACTGGTCCTGATCATGGTTCTTCCCCGGGGTTGGTTGCTGGCGCGGGAGCTGGTGGCCACGCCGGCCCTGTTCCGGCCTGCGGAGGCGGTGCCAGGTCTGCTGGACGAGGTGGCCCGGGCCTGTGAGGCGTCGGAGGCCGCGGCCACCTATTTCAGGGAGGTCAAGCGCCAGCGCCGGCCGCTGATGCGGGTGGAGGCGCTGGCGCTGGTCACGGTCCCCAGGCTGGACGAGAAGGACTGGCTGGAAGCCGCGGGAAAGGGGTGAGAGCACGGACGTTTTCCGGACGTCCATAGGCTTTTACGGAGGCGGTGTCATGCGAGCGATTCGGGTCAACGACATTGTGG
This sequence comes from Ectothiorhodospiraceae bacterium, assembly GCA_020831885.1. GTDB lineage: Bacteria > Pseudomonadota > Gammaproteobacteria > Nitrococcales > Aquisalimonadaceae > LSCE01. The sequence continues at coordinate 5,507 of JAFIFU010000030.1, read as the reverse complement.
TCAACTATGCGCTGGAAGGTCCGGCGGATGCCCCGGTGATCCTGTTTGCCAACTCCCTGGGGACGGACCTGCGCGTCTGGGATGCCGTTGCGGAGGATCTGCAACGGGACTACCGTGTGCTGCGCTACGACAAGCGCGGTCACGGGCTTACCGAAGCCAGTGCCGGCGATTACAGCATGGAAGGGCTGGTGGCCGACGCGTTGGGACTGCTGGATGCGCTGGACCTGGATCGGGTGCATGTCTGCGGTCTCTCCATCGGTGGCATGATCGGGCAGCAGCTCGCGGCCACACACCCGCAGCGCGTGGATCGGCTGGTGCTCTGCGATACCACCATGCGCATGCCGGACGCCGCCCCCTGGGATGAACGGATCCGCGCGGTGCGGAACCAGGGGCTGGAGGAGATCGCAGCCGGTGCCATGGAGCGCTGGTTCACGCCGGCCCTGCGGGGCTCCGAGACCGAGGCGTTGTTCCGCAGTATGGTGGCGCGAACCACGGTTGATGGTTATGCCGGCTGCTGTGCTGCCATCCGCGACATGGACCTGGTCGCCCTGGTCCCGTCTATTCAGGCCCCCACGCTGGTGCTGGTGGGCGAGGACGACCCGGGCACCCCCCCGGCCATGGCCCGGGAACTGGCCTCGGCCCTACGTGACAGCCGCCTCGTGCTGATCCCCCGCGCGGCGCACCTGCCCTGCGTGGAGCAGCCCGCTGCGGTCATTCGCGCGCTGCGGGATTTTCTGAGCCAGTGAGGGTTTGCCCATGAAACTGTTCGATCTTTCCGGAAAAACGGCGCTGGTGACCGGCGCCGGCCGCGGCATCGGCCGCAGTCTTGCCCTGGGGCTTGCCGAGGCCGGAAGCAACCTGGTGTTGTGCAGCCGTAGCCGGGATGAGTTGGACGCCGTTGCCCGGGAGGCCGAGGCGTTCGGTGTGGAGGCGGCCGTGGCGCCCTGCGACGTGACTGACGCCGGCCAGGTGGACGCTGCGGTGCACGCGGGGGTGGAGCGATTCGGCGGTATCCAGGTTCTGATCAATAACGCCGGGCTCACGGTCAAGAAGCCAGCGGAGGAACTGCCACTGGAGGACTGGCAGCATGTGATCAACGTCAACCTGACCGGTGTCTTCCTGGTGGCCCAGCGGGTGGGGCGGCAGATGATCCGTCAGGGTGAGGGCAGCATCATCAACATCTCCTCCATCGCCGCAAGCACCGCCCTGAGGGGCTCGTTGGCCTACTGTGCCAGCAAGGGCGGCGTGCAGATGGTGACCCGGGTACTGGCCGTGGAGTGGGCTCCTCACGGCGTGCGCGTGAACGCCCTGGCGCCGGCATACACGGAAACACCGCTGGTGAAGGCCCTGACCGATTCGCGGCCGGATTTCGCCGAGGCGGTGCGGCGGCGCACGCCCATGCAACGCATGGCGCGGGCAGGGGAAATGGTCGGGGCTGCGGTTTTTCTCGCCTCCGGCGCATCCAGCTACGTGACCGGGGAGACCGTGCATGTGGATGGTGGCTGGACGGCCTGTGGTTTCTGAGCCACCCTGCCGGCACCGTCATGGGGACGCTGATCCGCTACACCCTGTTGCAGATCCCGGGCCTGGTGCTTGCCGCGGCGCTGCTCTGGTGGGGGGTGTCACTGGGCTGGCTTCGGCTCCATGCAGCGCTGGTGCTGTTCCTGCTGTGGCTGTTGAAGGATATCCTGCTGTATCCGCTGTACCGTCCTGCGTTGGAACGCAGGGTGCCGCACGGTGCCAGGGCGCTGGTGGGGCGGTCCGCCACCGTGTCGGTGGGGCTGAACCCCGTGGGCCGCGTGCGGGTGGCGAGCGAGAGCTGGCGCGCGCGTTGTCGCGGCGGCGAGCCCGTGCCGGCCGGGCGCCGCGTCCGTGTGGTGGATGCCCGCGACTTGATGCTGATCGTGGAACCCCATGAACCCGGCCCCGAAAACGGCACAGGCGACTGAAGCGGGTTGACGGCGGTGTGGAGCTCACATGTCGCACGCGTCGCGAGGCGGAGACCTTCGGCACTTTCCCGCGCCGGCTGTGGCGGTCGCTGGCCCGTGTTCGGACGCCGACCGTGGTGTTGTACGGGGCGCAGAGCTATATCTTTGTGACCGGATCCGCGACCCGTTTCGCCGCCGTCAATGGCCGGGTAAAGGCCGACGCGGTGGCCGGAGGGCACTGCTTCATGCTGGAACCCCCGGACGCCACGGCCCGTCGCGTGCTGGCCGAGTTACCGGATACGCAAACCCACGGAACCCCGCTGGTTGCCGACAATGAAGAGCGAGTCGCCAATGCCTGAGCACAGTCTGGATACCCTGCTGCAACGTCCCTTCGTGAGCATGTCCGAGCTGCTGCGGCTGCATGCCGCCCGCCAGCCTGATGCACCGGCCCTGCTGCAGAATGGTGAGACACTGCGCTACGGCGAACTGGACGCGCTGATGGACCGCATCGCCGCCAGCCTGCAGCGGGAGGGGGTGCGCCCGCAGGAGTCCATCGCCATCTGCGGGGCGAACGCCATCCGTTATGCGGCCTTGTACATGGGTGCGATCCGCGCCGGTGTGACCGTGGCGCCGCTGTCGCCGTCCACCCCCCCGGAGGGTCTGGTGGGGATGGTTGAGGATGCGGCGGCGCGCATTCTGTTCGTGGATGCGGCCGTGGCAGACGCGCTGAAGCCCGTCCGTGGACGCCTGGGCCTACCCTTCGTGACCCTGGATGATGATGACGGCGGCCGTCACTTCAGCGACTGGCTGGCGCCGGAGGGGGCCGCCCCCGAGCCGGTGGAGATCCAGCCGGACTGGCCGCTCAATATCATCTACTCCTCCGGAACCACGGGCGTGCCCAAGGGCATCGTTCAGCCACAGAGCCAGCGCTGGGGCCATGTCCGGCGGGGAATCGACCGCCAGTACGGGCCGGGGTCGCTGGCTTTGTTGTCCACGCCGCTGTATTCCAATACCACCTTGCTGCCGTTTTTCCAGAGCCTCGGTCTTGGCGGCGCGGTGCTGCTGATGGCCAAGTTCGATGCGGAGCGTTTCCTGCAACTGGCGGAGCAGCACCGGGTCACCCACGCCACACTGGTGCCGGTGCAGTACCGGCGCATCCTGGCCGTGCCGGATTTCGATCGCTTTGATCTGTCCGGTTTTCGGGTGAAGTTCTGCACCAGTTCGCCGTTTCCCGCGGACCTCAAGCGTGAGGTGCTGGCCCGTTGGCCGGGGGAACTGATCGACACCTACGGGATGACCGAGGGCGGCGGCGTCTGCCAACTGGAGGCCCATCGCTTTCCGGACAAGCTGCACACGGTGGGGCAACCGGTTCCGGGACACGACATCCGGATCATTGATGACGGGGGCCGGGAACTGCCTCCGGGGGAAACGGGCGAGGTGGTGGGCCATTCCGGCGCCATGATGCTGGGGTATCACAATCAGCCGGAGAAGACCGCCGAGGCGGAGTGGTACGATCCCGCCGGAAAGCGTTTCATCCGCACCGGTGATGTGGGCTATTTCGACCAGGACGGATTCCTGGTCATCGTCGACCGGAAGAAGGACATGATCATCTCCGGGGGGTTCAACATCTACCCCAGCGACATCGAACAGGTGCTGCGGGGTCACCCGGATGTGGCCGAGGCCACCGTGGTCGGCGTACCCTCTGAACGCTGGGGAGAAACCCCGGTGGGCTTCGTGGTGTCCCGGGAAGGGGCGGCGCCTGACGCCGACAGCATCCGGGACTGGGCCAATCAGCGCCTGGGCAAGACCCAGCGGCTGGCTGCGGTTGCCCTCACCGACCGCCTGCCGCGGAATGCCATCGGCAAGGTGCTGAAGCGGGATCTGCGCGATGCCTGGCTGGCCGGTGGAGGGAGCGTTTCCTAGCGCTTCCCTGGGGCTTGCCCCATGAGTCCGCATTGCATTGCGGAAGCGGGTTACCTAAGGTTGCTTGTCTGTCGCAAGCCGTTGCTGCTGGTGACCGATTCAGCCTGGAGGCACGTGTGAACCTGAATCTCGGACCCCTGCTCGAACCGTTCGAGCTGAAATCCCTGCGCCTGCGCAATCGCGTGGCCATGGCGCCCATGACCCGCAATTTCTCACCCGACGGTGTGCCCGGTCCGGACGTCCGGGATTATTACCGCCGGCGCGCCCAGGCCGGGGTGGGCCTGATCATCACCGAGGGGACGGAGGTGAACCATCCAGGCAGCAGCGGCTACGAGAACGTGCCGCTTTTCTACGGCAAGGCGCCTCTGGAAGGGTGGAAGCGCGTGGTGGACGGCGTGCACGAGGCGGGAGGCGCCATCGTGCCGCAGCTCTGGCATGTGGGCGCGGTGCGGCGTCCCGGCGTGGGACCGACGCCGGATGCGCCCGGTTACAGCCCCTCCGGCCTGTACGCCCCGGGTAAGCCCAATGGCCGCGCCATGACCCAACAGGACATCGACGACGTGGTCACGGCCTTCGCCCAGGCGGCCTGGGACGCCCGCAGGCTGGGGTTTGACGGGGTGGAGATTCATGCCGCCCACGGCTATCTGCTGGACCAGTTCCTCTGGGAAGGCACCAACCAGCGGGATGACGCCTACGGGGGGTCGCTTCTGAAGCGCCTGCGTTTCGTGGTGGAGATCGTGGCGGCTGTGCGCCGTGCCGTGGGGGATGACTTCGCCATCCTGCTGCGCTTCTCCCAGTGGAAACAACAGGATTATGAGGCCCGGCTGGCGCACTCGCCCCAGGAACTCGAGGCGTTCCTGTTGCCGCTGGTTGAAGCCGGGGTCGACATGTTCCATGCCTCCACGCGGCGTTTCTGGGAACCGGAGTTCCCGGGGTCCGACCTCAATCTCGCCGGGTGGACACGGAAGCTATCCGGTCAGCCCACCATGTCGGTGGGTAGTGTCGGCCTCAGTGACGACTTCATCAGCAGCGTGTTCCAGCGCCGCAAGGAGCCGGTGGAGCAGGTCGGCATCGATGAACTGCTGCGCCGGATGGAGAGCCGTGAATTCGACATGGTGGCGGTGGGGCGTGCCCTGTTGCAGGATCCGGAATGGTTGTTGAAGCTGCGGGATGGGCGCACCGATCAACTGCAGCCCTTTGCCCGCACAGCCCTGAAAACCCTGGCCTGAGGAGCGAGGCATGGCTTTGATCTATCTGATTCGCCACGGCCGGGCCGCTGCCGGTTGGGACGCCGATCCGGATCCGGGGCTGGACGTGCTGGGCCGGCAGCAGGCGCAACACCTGGTGGAGCGGTTTGAACCACTGGGCCCGTTGCCGGTGGTGGTGAGTCCCATGGCCCGGACCAGGGAAACAGCGGCCCCGCTGTTGGAACACTGGGGCACCGAGCCCCGCATCGAACCGCGGGTGAGCGAGATCCCGTCGCCCACGGAGGAGCTGGCGGCCCGCGCTGACTGGCTGAAGGGCATCGCGGGTCGCCGCTATACGGAGCTTGATGATTGGTTGCGGGACTGGCGTGCCGGGGGGGGGGGGATCTTACGGCGGGTGGCACCTGGCTGGCGGTTGCCCGCAATGGGCGCTGGGCCGCGGTGACCAATT